>DHWW01000254.1:0-25510 GCA_002413385.1 Granulicella sp. UBA5172 | reverse complement strand
GGCTCCCCACCGACGTCGAACGCCCGTCAGACATCGCTGGATACGGCCCCCCATGCACCATCGCGTGGCATACCTCCACGCCTGTCGGAAAGCCGTTAAAGATCACGCGCCCCACCTTCGACTCCAGCACCTGCAGCAACTCGGCATTCTCCGCCAGATCCTTCTCTGTGTCCAGAATCGTCGCGGTCAAATGCCCCTGTAGCGATTGCGCTGCACGTAGCATCGCCGCAGGCTCATCGCAATGAACCACCAGCGTGATCTGGCCAAACACTTCTTCTGCAAGCGAGGAGTCGGCGAGGAACTCCGACAGTTCCACCATCCGATCGGCCACCGCCTGACTTACGCGACTCTTCGGCCCGGGGCGGTGACGGACCCGCTCGCACTTCCCGTTCTGCTTTCTCTGACGGAAAATCTTCTCCACATAGCCCAGGCTCACTCCGAACACCGCTGCCAGTGTCCGGAAGCTCCCGTAACCGTTCGCATGCGCCTCGAAAATCTTCAGACGCAGATCATCCTCATAGGCTCATGCCATCTGATGTGCGTCGCGGAGTTTCGCCTCTGCGACATTACACCGTCTTTGCTATTGCTCTAAAGAACTGCAAAGGGACGCGCCACTATTCAGCTTGAGGTTTAAATGGGATGACCCTCTGGGTCTGCTCGCCCAGGCCTGAGATGCCTAGCTTCACGATCTGACCGGCCCTCAGGTAAACTGGCGGCTTTTGCCCAAGGCCAACTCCTGGGGGTGTCCCCGTGGAGATGATGTCACCCGGTTGCAAGCTCATGAAACGACTCAGATAGCTCACGAGATAAGCTACTGTGAACACCATCGTGCTGGTTGAGCCATCCTGGTATCGATGTCCGTCCACCTCTAACCACAGGCGGAGGTCTTGTGGGTTAGGAATCTCATCTGCGGTCACCAGCCACGGTCCAATCGGGCCAAACGTATCGGCACTCTTTCCCTTTACCCACTGTCCCGTGCCTTCGAGTTGGAACGCCCTCTCAGAAAGATCGTTGACTACGCAATAGCCCGCAACATGATCCAATGCCTTTGTCTCGTCCACATACTTCGCCTCCTTCCCGATGACTACGCCAAGCTCGACTTCCCAGTCGGCCTTTGTAGAGTCGCGGGGAAGCATGACTTCGTCATTTGCGCCCATGATGCTGGAGGTGGCCTTCATGAAGACGACGGGCTCCCTGGGTACCTCCATGCCAGACTCAGCGGCGTGATCAGAATAGTTAAGGCCGATGCAAATGAACTTACCCACCGAACCGACGCAAGGGCCAAATCGTGGACCGTCCGTGACAATTGGTAAATCCGTCAACTTGACGGAACGCAAACGCTGTAGTGTCTCTGGCTGAAGCGTCTGGCCGGTGACGTCTGGAATCACTACAGACAGATCACGAAGAATACCCTGGTCGTCAATGGCTCCGGGTTGCTCCGCTCCTGGCTTTCCGTATCGTACAAGTTTCATTTTCTTCTCCTTTAGTAGGTAGCGCGTCCACCGCTGAGATCGAATACTGCTGCCGTGGTGAAGGAGTTCTCCTCCGAGACTAACCATGCGACCATCGAACTCACTTCGTCAACTTCTAGAAAACGGCCTCGCGGAATGCGCGAAAGCATGAAGTCAATGTGTTCCTGGGTCATCTGGTCGAAGATTCGAGTCCGTGCCACCGCCGGCGTAATGCAGTTCACGGCAATGTTCTTGTCGGCAGTCTCCTTACCCAGTGACTTTGTGAGTGCAATGACCCCGGCCTTGGAGGCGCTGTACGCAGGTGCATTTGCGTTCCCCTCTTTCCCGGCAATGGAAGCCACATTCACGATGCGACCGTAATTTTGCTTGAGCATGTACGGCACTACCGCCCGGCAGCAGAGGTACACGCCCGTCAGATTGATATCCAGGATTTGCTTCCAGGCGTCCACGGGATATTCCCATGTCTTATGGTTTGGCCCGGCAATGCCCGCACTCGCCACCAGAATGTCGATCTTCCCGTGCCGGGCGATCGTTGAGCTTGTTGCTGAATCCACGCTCTGCTGGTTCGCGACATCGATGGTCTCAATCGATGCAATTCCTGCGGACGATAGAGTTTTCAAGGCCTCCGCCAGCATTACTTCATCCCGGTCCCAAAGTGTCACCGATGCGCCAGACGCAATCAATCTGCGTGCCACCGATAAGCCAATGCCCTGGGCGCCTCCCGTTACAACAGCGTGCCGTCCATCCAGGTCAATTCGATTCATGTTCTCCTCATTTCTTAATTTCTTACGATGCCAATGTGATGGTTGAGGAGCTTATGCGCGAAAAGTTCTCCCGAAAGCCACGAATGCCGGTCTTGAACCGGGAGATTGCACCGGACGAAGATCCATTCGTGCGCTTGTCGTCGCCTCCCGCCGGCCTGGAAGGTGAATCCGACGACGGCCGGAACATCATCAGCAGCAATGAAAGCCTCATCGAATCCGAGGGCAACAAGTCTTCTGTGCCGCGGACTTGGCTTCAACTCGCAGGTGGCCTCCAGAAGGGTCACGCAGGTAGGCTGCCAGCCGCTGCGGCTGTGACCGCGCCGACTGACATGGAACGGAGAAAGAATCTGCGGATCATAAACTGAAACTCCTGTAAGACGTTTTATTGTGCGGACAGAATGTCGTCGAGGTTGTGATCTGCAATTTTATTTGCAGCCAATATATTCAGAGGAAGGTACTACTGCATAGAAAACGTTGCCCCTATAGGGAGGTGTCTGTTGAGAGAGTTTGAATTGCTTCTGTCGCTACGGGCGGACGCAAGCCGGCTTTGGCCAGGATGATATAGACAAGGAAGCCTACAACAAATGAAAAGAGTGCGGACGGGTTATCGGCTTTCACCCATGCCGCGGGGATGCCGGGGAGATTACCGGGAATTCCGACCAGAAAGCCTACGAGCCATGCAATGCAGCCTGCCCAGTTGATTCCAATTCTGGGGCCTGACCAGCGCCTTCCTGCAAGGATGTAGTCGGCCGCCATGGCACCGCATATCGGGCCGAACGACGCTGCTACCAGGGTGAAAAATCCGACCAGGTTATTAGCGACACCCGTAACTGCCAGCAGCATGCTTACGGTAAGCGCTGCAAATGTAGAGACAGGGCGGGGAATCTTCGGCAGCATGGTGCTGAAACTGTTGGACGCAATGAACGATGAGAAGCAGGTTGGCACGAGTGAAGCCGCGGCGAAGAGGAAGAACATGATCGGCGCGAGGGCGCCCACGCTGGAGATAGCGGCGCTGTAGTCGTAATCGTGGGGGCCGATACCGCGGCCGAGATACCCTGCGACGGAAAGGATCGGCAGGCCCCCGGCGATCAATGCGCCACCGACGATGCCGCAAACGCCACCTAGGACGATGTCGCGCTTATTGGAGTTGTTCATGCCGAAGTCTGCGCCGGCTGCTCCTGCGGTTGCGAAGTAGCCGATGACGATGGTCAGGACGTTGAGGAAGCCGAAAGTCTGGTTCGGATGTGCGACCTGATAGTGGGCGATGCCTCCGCGATTTGCCCAGAAGACAACGATGATCATGATCAGCGGTATCCAGTTGAGGTATTTGGCTACGCGGCCGACGTAGTGAATGCCCTTGATCGCGACCCAGCCGAGGCTGTAGATCCAGACGATCACGATGACGCTGAATAAAACCTGAGATGTCTGGTTGAGGCCTTTCATGATGAAACTGGCGGAGACTGCGCCGACTACCGCGACCCAGCCTATCTGGAGCAGTCCCATGAGGATTCCTGGGATGACGTATCCGCCGGTTGTACCGAAGGTGGAGGTGCCGACGACGTAGAGAGGATGTCCGGTCTTCATGCCCAGCATGGCGGGCACGTAGTAGTAGAGGCCAAAGCAGAGCAGCCCGGCCAGCAGTAGTCCCCAGAGGCACACGCTGAAGCTGGCGTAGCCGATGGTCGGCTCCGCCAGCTTCAGGTAAAAGCCCACCCACAGGAAGATTCCTGCGTAGGTCGGAAACGTACTCTTGTACCAGGGTACCCGGCTCGAACGCGGCACGGGAATAGAGCACTGCACGTACTGGGGGACGTTGCTGTCCATGGAACTCCTGGCACTTACGAGGGTTTTTGGAGCGCTAAACGGCGGTGTAGGTTTTCAGGGTGTAGCCGGAGAAGTGGGCTTCCATCATCGGCCACATTCGACCGTGAAGCTCGGTCGCGACCCACTTCTGCTGCAGTTCCTGGGTGTCGAAAGCGATGCTCAGCAGATACTCGCCGCCATCGAGAGGACGCAGCAGGGCCGTCGAAGCGAACCCTTCCTGCGTAGAAATCGCTTCAGTGAATGGCCCTGAAAAATTCTTCTCCAAAGCCTGCTCTTCGCCGGATTTGACGTTGAGTCCAACATGCAATACGAACATTGACTACCTCTCTACCAGGTCAGCTTGAAAACATCGATAGCGGTTTCGCCCATGACCTTATCATAGACAGCAGGCTCGATTTCCAGAGCCTTGTACTTGGCAAACTCCACCGGCACATTGCTGGGCAAGTCTGCGCCCATCATGATGCGGTCCGGTCCGATGGTGTTGATCATCCAGCGGATGTCTTCGCCAAGGCACCATGAGGTTTCCAGGTAAAGGTTCTTGCAGATCGAAGCGGCTACCTGCGCTTCAGCCGAGACGATTCCGCCGCCGGCGTGGGCCAGGATGATCTTCAGATCGGGATACTTGTTGGCCGCCGGCATGCACAGCGCCGGCAGAGAGAAGGGGATGCCTGCGCCGGTATGCACCATGGCCGGAATGCCGAACTGGAAAGCCGTCGCGAAAACCAGGTCGCCGTCTTCGGTGAGCGGATTCACAGCGTGGCCGATGGTATGAAGCTTGAGCGCGACAAACTTCAAGTCCTTGACGCAGCGCTCGATTTCGCGCTGGTACTTGTCCTTGCCGACGTGCGGGCTGACGCTGGCGAGACCGAAAAACCGGCCCGGATGACGGGCGCAGAGATCGGCGATCTCGTCGTGGCGCTGGTGGTAGTCCGTGGCGCCGGGATACGGCTGGATGATGGTGGCGTCAACACCACTTTCATCCATCCGGCGAAGTATGTCTTCCTCGGTCGCATACAAACCGAAAACACAGCATTCTCCGAGGTGCGCGTGCGTATCAATCTTCTTAGCCATTCCATTTCTCCATAAAGCTGTACTGCGTTGAGGGACGATTTACTACCGTGTGGTTGCCGGAGCGCCTGCTGCGGGATTGCGACCAGCCTGAGGGGTGCGCACTACACCGTTGGTGCCGCGCGGGGAGACCATATAGGCCTGCTTCGCCTGCATATCGCGGGCAATGCCCAGAATCATGAACTCGAGTGGGGCGCTTCCGGTGCTGGCGAAGGTGCGGTTTTCACCGAGGCCCGCCGGGATCGCGTCGCCGGTGTGGATGGCTGCGGTTTCGGTGCCGATGGTGGCGGTGCCTTCGCCGCTGAGGACGTAATAGACCTCGCTCATGTCCGGCTTGTTCACGGGGCCTAGAGAAGTTCCGGGAGGCAGCAGCAGGTGATCGACGTAGGACCATGGCGAGTAGAAGACGCTCGGACCGAGTGCGCGGCGATATTGCACAGTGCCCTTGCCGCCATCCATGTTGTCCACGGGGCGGAGTTGAGCGCGGTCCAGATGCATCGTGATGAAGGTCGGAATAGTGTCGAGGGGTGCGCCAATGCGCGAGTCGTCAAGGTTGAAGGCGTCGTAGAAGCCCTGGGTGAGGCCGATGTTGATGTTCATCCACTGCACGGGCTTGTCAGAGGCGTTGTAGATCGCGTGGGAGTGGCCAATACGTGCGGGAGCTCCGGCGGGCCCTTTCAGCAGCGAGGTGCGGCCGTCGATGGTGTACTGCGCTTCGCCGTCGAGAATGACGAACATTTCTTCGCACTGATTGTGGAAGTGGGCGCCGATGCCGCCGCCCGGAGGAAGGACTCCGCGATGCAGGAAGAAGAGGTTGGTGCCGAGGTTGAATTGCGCGGCTTTGGGCGAGCCGTCGAAGAGCGGCATGTAATCCATCGGGCCGGCGCCGTTATGCACGGAAGCTTGATGGGTGTACTTTGCCGGGTCGGTATGCGCGATACGCTGTGCCAGTGGGGTTTGCTGCGCCTGCGCAGTGACGGCGGTGAACAGCGCAACGATGAGGGTGGCTTGAGAGAGTCTCTTGAGCATGTGACGATCCTGTCTTTGACGGTTGATTGCACTCTTGACCAGCCCGGCCACCGGAGACGGACGCGACCGCAGTTGGAGACGCAATGCACAGTGATTAGGAACACTGTGCATTGCGCGCCTTCCAGTATTCGCT
Organism: Granulicella sp. UBA5172; assembly: GCA_002413385.1. Taxonomy (GTDB): domain Bacteria; phylum Acidobacteriota; class Terriglobia; order Terriglobales; family Acidobacteriaceae; genus Granulicella. The sequence goes on along the minus strand of DHWW01000254.1, from coordinate 19,220 downwards.
TACTGGCCGTCGCGCACGGGCGCGCCCAACTCCGTATCGAGGTTGTTCTTTTGCGCTGCTATGCCCACGATCATCAATTCCAGAGCGTCCGAACCGTTGGCGGTGAACGAGTGAGGCTCGTTGAACCGGACCGGAACAGCGTCTCCCTTGTGGATCGTTTCCGTTTGCGTGCCTACCTGCACCTGGCCGCTGCCGTTGAGGACGTAGTAGATCTCTTCTACGCCCATGTGGCGGTGCAGGCCATCGGAAGCACCGGCCGGGATCAGGAGATGATCTACGTAGGACCAGTTGGTCAGGAACACATCCGTGTCAAGCGCGCGGCGATATTGCACGGTGCCGAGACCGCCGTGATAGTTCTGAATCGGCTTGAGCGTGGCCCGATCGAGGTTCATGGTCATGAACGTCGGTATCGCATCCTTTGGTGCGCCAACGCGAGCATCGCCCAGGTTGAACGCGTCGTAATGGCCCTTGTTCATGGCGACGTTGATGTTCATGAACTCAACAGGCTTGTCGGAGGGATTGTAGATCGCATGCGAGTGTCCCATGCGGACGGGCGCTCCGACGGTGCCCTTCAGAACTGAGGTCCGCCCATCGATGGTGAATTCCGCCTGGCCGTCGAAAACGATGAACATTTCTTCGGTGGAGTTGTGGAAGTGGTGTCCGACGCCCCCGCCGGGCATAATCTCGCAGCGATGCATGAAGTTGAGGTTGACATCCATTGCAGTGGGAGGAACCAGCAACATGCAGGCCATGTCCCCGGCGCTTTCGTGGGAGCGGCTATGCGTGTACTTGCTTGGATCGGTGTGGCCGATGCGATCCGCGAGAGGTGGCGGTGGTGCTGCTCGCTGAGCTAGCGCCGGGAGCGTCGAGGCAAAAACGGCGGTGATCGCGAGGACAGGCAAAACTCCGTAATTTCGGGGAATCCAAGTATTTGGCATCGTGCTCCTAATTAACTTTCGTGAGTTCGCGACGTCGATACTCGCGACAGCCGAAATCTATAGGCGTGAGTTGGTGCTAGTCAAGCAAAAAATAAATTTATCTTCCAAATGTGAACTTTCATTCAACTTTACGTTTAGAAGTGAGTCCTATGCGGATAGCGCATTCTCGGGCTCACGCAGCAAGGCGCTGACCGGTGTTGGCGCTCGGCCGAAGCAATGCGTCCGCGAACCTGTGTCCTGATCGTTGGAAGAGATTGAAGTATTTCGGATGACTGCTGGCTGCTCGCACCGAAAGGGCTACATCAGGTTCCCATGTCATCCGCCCGAATGGGCCCGGGCGAGCGGTGGCGGGAATGACTCTAGCTGAGATCGAGATCGTGTGCCAGATGATCGGCGGCGGTGCGGACCCCCCTGATGATTTGCTCTTCATGCTCGGAACCGCGGACGCGGTTCTTGGGCATCGACAAACTGATCGCTGATGAAACATGTCCGTTGGCTTCAATGACCGGGGCCGAAAAACATATTCCGTCGTAGGCGCACTCCTCGCGATCGATGGCAAATTTTTGAAGCTGGATGCGATCGTATTCGCGGTTCAGATCTGTCTGGTCTGTGATGGTGTGATCGGTGAAGCGATAGATTTTGAAACTGCGAAGCAGCCTTTCCCGCTGTGCGAGCGGTTGAAACGCTGTGATGGCCTTGCCAAGAGAGCTGGCGTTGGGCGGCAGAATGCTGCCCAGAACATTGCTCATGCGAATGACGTGCTGGCTTTCAATGACGGCAACAACTTCGACGCGATTGTCGAATAGCGCCGCGAGGCTTGCGGTCTCTGTCAACTCCTGGTTGAGCTTATAGAGATGTGGCGTACCGACACGGATCAGCTTGCCGACCCACTGCGTCGGCGTCACAGGGTGAATGTCGGGAGCCAGCTTGTATTGACCGCGACCGTCGGGGGCCACATAACCGAGAGTCTCCAGCGTTCGCAGAAGACGGAACGTGGATGTCTTCGAGAGCTGAAGCCGTTGCGCCATTTCATTCACCGGCAGCGAGGTGGATTCGATCTGCAGGAACTCCAGCAATTCAAGAGCCTTGCTGACGCCGCGAGAGAAATATTTATCCCGATCGGGTGCAGCCTCAGCCTTGTCGGCCCGTACTTTGGCAACCGTTTTAGTTTTGATCATGGGATCCCTTTGACGGCGCGTGAATAACCGGCTGATGTGCGCCAATTTCTATAGTAAGCGATTTCCGAGCCCCAGATTCTAGAGTACCGGTCCTCTATTGAGACAGATATGACGAATGTGAATTATATTTCAGAAAAGTATTGCAGGTTCCCATGCTTTCGCTATAGGGTGATCTACGCACCGAATTCCAAGAGGTTCTGGCTGCGGCTGGATACGGGAGAAGTCATTTGAATAAGAAATTTTCTTTAATGGCAGTGATATTCATACTGTTGTTTGTGCTGCGGTCTGGCGCGCAAACTACAACGGCAACGCTGGTTGGCACGGTTCAGGATCCGACGGGTGCCGTTATCCCAGAGGCGCGGGTGAGCGCCACAAACGTCGCAACAAACGAAGCCCGCACTACCGCTAGCCAGAAAAACGGGGAATATCAACTCAATCAGCTCCCTCCTGGCACGTACACCATCAGCGTGGACGCAGCCGGGTTCAGCAAACTCGTACAGACCGGAGTGACCCTTCAGGTCAATCAATCCTCACGCCTCAATTTGACTCTGAAGATCGGTCAGCAGACGGAGACGGTGGAGGTGTCCGGTCATCCCGCACTGCTTGATTCGGAATCTTCTTCGGTCGGCACGGTAGTCGGCGAGAAGTTGGTGAATGAGCTTCCCTTGAACGGGCGTAACTTCGTTCAGCTGGCAACGCTCAGCCCTGGTGTGACGGGTGTGGGCACCTCGGCCACAGGCACTATTCAGGGCGGCAGCCGGCCGGATGATAAGCGGGCCGGTTCGGAAATCTTCGCTAACGGAAACCGCGAGGGTGACAACAACTTCCTGATCGACGGTACAGACGATAATGAGCGGCTGACGCTTTCGCTCGTGCTTCGTCCCGGTGTTGATGCGGTGCGTGAGTTCAAAATCCAGACCAGCAACTACAGTGCAGAAACCGGTCGTAACTCCGGCGCTGTCATCAACGTGATCACGAAGTCTGGAACGAACCAGTTGCACGGCACTTTGTTTGAATACATCCGTAATTCCGCAGTGGATGCGCGGAGCTACTTCAACAAAGTTGGCACTGCGTTCCCGTCCTTCAGACTCAACCAGTTTGGCGGCTCTGTCGGCGCCCCCATCGTGATTCCGCATCTTTATCACGGTAAAGACCACACATTCTTCTTTGCGGATTATGAGGGTTTCCGCAATAGCACACAGTCCTTCATACTCGGCACCGTGCCGACGTTGCTGATGCGCCAGGGAAACTTTAGCGAGACAAATCCAATTTACGACCCTCTGACGACCCTGATAGTCGCAGGTTCGCCCACTATTCGCACGCAATTTGCGGGGAACCTGATTCCCCTCAACCGCCGCGATCCGATTGCGACGGAAATGATCAACGCTTATCCGTTGCCTACAACGGCGGCGCTCACTAACAACTACACGCGGAGCGCAATTCAAACGAACACATATAACCAGGGTGACATCCGGGTCGACGAGCAACTTTCGGACAAAAATGTTTTCTTCGCCCGGTACTCGGTGCAAAACACGCTCAACATCGCACCCAGCACTTATCCCGTGACCACAATCCCAGGGGTATCGACGCCGGTCCACCTCAGCGATGAAGGTTCGTTTGCAGGCAGTTCCTCAACTCCTACCCAGCAAGCTGCCATTGGCTACACAAGGGTAGTTAGTCCCAACATCGTCAACAGCTTCCTTGCGGGTTTCAGCCGTTATCGGCTCGATTACGTTCCCGTCGATTACGTCCCGAACGGAAATCTAGGTACCCAGCTCGGCATTTTGAATTCGAACGTCACTCCGCGCGAGCAAAACCTGCCGATCTTCTCCCCGGCCAATTACCTGGGAGTCGGTCAAACGCGCTCACTGCCGCTATATCGTCGTGAGAATACCTTCCAGGAACTCGACAACCTGCTTTGGACCAAGGGCACACACACTTTGAAGTTCGGCGTCGACTTTCGGCGTCGGCAACTGACGATCTACCAAACCAACCAGGGCAACGGCCGGTTCAACTTCTCGTCCGCACTGACCGATGCGAGAGGCACACCTGGCGTCACCGGTTCAACAGGGAACAGCATGGCGAGTTTCATGCTGGGCTACGGAACAGTCATCTCGCATGATTACACCTTCCAATTCCCCGGCATACGCATGAACGAAGTAGGAGCCTATGTCGCGGATGAATGGCGGGTTACCAAGAACCTGACTGTGAACTACGGTCTACGTTGGGATTACTTCAGCCCACCGGATGAGGTTGAGAATCGTTGGTCTAATTTCAATATGACGACGGGGAATATGGATGTCGCAGGCGTCAACGGTGTAGGTGTAACTACCGGTGTCATGCCTTTCCGTAAAGATTTCGGACCACGGCTCGGATTTGATTACCAAATATTCAGCAAGACTGTAATTCAGGGCGGCTATGGCGTGTTCTACAACGCGACAGGCAGCGAAGCTGTGAATATGCGTCTTGACCGTAATACACCATTTGGCGCGACGCTCGTCGAATCGCCCGGAGACGTTACTCCGGGGACAACTGTGAGCCAAGGCTTCCCCACCGTGGCCCCCTACAACTTCCTTGGTCCCAACCCTACGGTGAACTTAGCCTCTGCTATCAACCCCAAGGGAGCACAATCGGCTGTGGATCCCAACTTCAGGCCTTCTTACGCCGAACAGTTCAACCTCGGGATACAACAGGAAGTTACTCCGCTTGACCTGGTTGTGAAGGTTACAGGGGTTGGCAATCTCGGACGCCGTCTGTATAACGCTGCGGATGCCAACCAGCCGATACCTGATCTGCCCGGTGTAACAACACCGCTCAACAATCGGCGTCCGTTCTTTGCCATCAATCCGAACCTGTCTAGCGTGACTAATGCAACTACACAGGGACTTGGAGAGTACTACGCACTGCAAGTGGTTGTTGATAAGCGCCTTGGCCACGGAGTCAATGCGTTGCTCGGTTATGCGTGGTCTCATGCGATTGACGATGTCGCACTTGAATTCGGCGGGGGCGATGCGGGGCCTTCTCCTCAGGATCCGCGTTTCCTGCGAAATGAGCGGAGCAACTCCAGCATCGATCAACGTCAGCGGTTGACGCTGAGTTACCTCTGGGCATTCCCATTTGGAAAAGGACAACGCTTCCTGAATCATGGTGGCATATCCAACTTTGTCCTGGGTGGATGGCAGACCAACGGCATCCTGCTGACACAAACCGGTTTGTACTTTTCTCCTGTGTTGAACACATCGACAACAAACACAGGCACATCAAGCCGGCCCAATCAGACTGGGCGAGTCACCTATCCTAAGACACTGACGAACTGGTTTAGCCCATCTGCATTCAGTTCTCCAGCGATCTCCACCTATGGAAATGCCGGTCGCAACTCACTGATCGGACCTGGCCGCACGAACTTCGACGCTTCATTGCTCAAGAACTTCCCGGTTCACAAGGCGATGAACTTCCAGTTCCGGTTTGAAGCCTTCAACGTTTTCAATCATCCGCAGTTTGGCTATCCAAACTCCACCATTGGATTCTCACAGGTGGGCCGGATTACTTCGACCGTCGGCACACCGCGTAACTTGCAAGCGTCTCTCCGCTTCGAGTTTTAGCTTCGCAGAGCCGGGATGGATTCTTATCCCGGCTCTGCTCTTCCGCCTATATTTACTGACCGATATTCGTGTCATTCACCAGAAAGAGAGAAGACAATGAGACTCGCAAAAGCTGCCCGCCAATGGGCAAACCTTTCCCTTGCTTGCACTCTCGGGCTAGCTGTATTCGCCGCGCCGGTAAAGGCGTGGGCAGCCAAGGGCGATCTTCAGATTTACATGATTGACGTAGAGGGCGGCCAGTCCACACTTTTTGTGGCACCCGGCGGACACTCTCTGCTGATCGACACGGGATGGCCTGGCAACGCAGGCCGCGATGCCGACCGGATTGTTGCTGCGACGAAACTCGCAGGCATCACGAAGATCGACACCGTCCTGTTGACGCACTATCACGACGACCACACGGGCGGAGTCCCGCAACTGGTTGACCGTATTCCTGTCGGGACCTTTATCGATCACGGCGCGAACACCGAAACCAAAGAAGGCAGCGCGACCCTGGCGGTGGCACAGGCTTACCAGAATGTTCTGGACACTGGGAAGTACAAGCACATCGTCGCCCGCCCGGGCGACGTTCTGCCTATTGCCGGCATGAAGGTCACAGTCATCAGCAGCAATGGCGATGTCATTGATCATCCTGTTCCGGGCGGTGGTGAAATGAATAAGTTCTGTGACATCAAAGAAGACAAGCCTCAGGATCACAGCGAAAATTCGCGCTCCCTGGGTATCCTGATTAACTTTGGCAAAATTAAGATCCTCGATTTGGGCGATCTGACCTGGGGTAAAGAGAGGGACATCATGTGTCCCGTGAACAAGCTGGGCAAGATCGACATCCTGGTGGTTTCGCATCACGGCTTCCGCCCGAGTTCGAGTCACGCTTTGATCGACGGCATCACTCCCAGGGTTGCGCTCATGGATAATGCATCTGCCAAGGGAGGCAATATTTCGGTTCTGGACACCATCCGTCAGACTGCTGGAATTGAGACCCTATGGCAACTTCACTATTCCGATGAAGGCGGAGCAGAGCACAACACTGCTGCCGAATACGTCGCCAACCCACAGGGGCCGGATCGGGGAAACTTTTTCGAAGTGAATGTGAGTCCAAAGGGAAGCTTTACTATATTCAACTCGGGCACGAAGCAGACCAAGACCTACCCTGCCAAGTAGCCCGTAGTTTTCGCAATGATCGTTGTTGTATGTTTGCAGCAGCAGATGCTGGAGCACGCACCTGGAGTTCCGAGCCGCTTTTTCGCAGTTCGGAACTTTCTCGGCACCAAAAAGAACCCAGGCAAGCGCCAAAGATCACCATAGGCCTCTTCCCACAAAGAACTGGCTGAGATCGAAGAGCGGGACGCATTGAAAATTACAGAGATCAAAACGTTTATTGTTCCGCCTCGCTGGCTCTTCCTGAAGATCGAAACGGATGAGGGCGTCAGCGGGTGGGGTGAGGCGGTGCTTGAAGGCCGCGCTCATACTGTAGCTGCGGCAGTGGCCGAGCTTGCCCAATATTTGATTGGGCAAGACCCATCTCCGATTGAAGATCATTGGACAGTGCTTTACCGCGGCGGTTTCTATCGCGGCGGAGGCATTCATATGAGTGCGCTGGCGGGGATCGACCAGGCGCTGTGGGACATCAAGGGTAAGACGCTTGGAGTCTCCATCTGCAAATTGCTGGGAGGTCCGGTGCGCAACCGGATACAGGTTTACTCCTGGATCGGCGGCGATCGCCCGTCGGATGTCGCGGAAGGGGCCAAAGAGGTTGTGAATCGCGGGTTCAAAGCACTCAAAATGAATGCCTGCGAGGAAATGAACTACATCGATTCCAATGCAAAGATTGATGCTGCTGTCGCCAACGTTGCGGCGGTACGTGAAGCGGTTGGAAGTGAAATTGGGATCGGCATCGATTTCCACGGACGGGTGTCGCGGCCGATGGCAAAGACGCTGATCCGCGCGCTTGAGCCGTTTCTGCCCATGTTTATCGAAGAGCCCGTTTTGAGTGAACATGCGGAAGCGCTTGCCGATATCGCTGCGAATACCAATATTCCGATAGCTCTCGGGGAGCGGCTATTTTCCCGCTGGGATTTCAAGAGCATCCTGCGCGACGGGCATGTCGACATCATTCAGCCTGATCCGTCGCATTGCGGCGGTATCACGGAAACCAAGAAGATTGCAGCGATGGCGGAGTGCCATGATGTCGCATTGGCGCTGCACTGCCCGCTGGGGCCGATCGCGCTTGCGGCGTGCCTTCAATTGGACGGAGTTTGCCAGAACGCCGCACTTCAGGAGCAGTCGCTCGGCATTCACTACAACAAAACTAACGATATTCTGGACTATCTCGTAAACCCCGGCGTCTTCGATTATGTCGATGGCTATGTCGCGATTCCCGATGGCCCCGGGTTGGGCATAGAGATCAATGAGGAGTACGTTCTTGATCGCGCACGCATCGGTCACCAGTGGCGCAGTCCGATCTGGCGCCATGCTGATGGGAGCTTTGCCGAGTGGTAACATCGCTGGTCCGGAGCAATCGGCGCTTTCTAGTCGCTGCCATGATGTTCGTCATCGTGGTAATCAATTATCTTGACCGCAGCAATCTTTCGATTGTTGGACCTAAGCTCGCCGGCACTCTCCATCTGAACGCGGTAAAGATGGGTTTTGTTTTTTCCGGGTTTGGCTGGAGCTATGCGTTACTTCAGATTCCGGCGAGTCGCTTTGTCGATCGCGTAAATCCGCGATATCTATATTTCATCGTGTTAGGCCTATGGTCGCTGGGAACGCTCGCGCTGGGTCTGGTCGGCAGTTTCGCCATGCTACTCACGCTGCGGTTGGTAGTAGGAGCGCTCGAGGCTCCTTCATATCCTATTAATAATCGGGTCGCGGCAACGTGGTTTGGCGAGAATGAAAGAGCCAGCGTCATCAGCTTTTATACCTCCGGGCAGTTTGTGGGGCTCGCTTTTTTAACTCCGTTACTGGCTTGGATCGATGTCTCCTATGGCTGGAGAGCGGTGTTTGGATTCACCGGCGCAATTGGATTGCTATGGGCTGGGATATGGTTTAGTTTCTATCGCGATCCAAAGGACTTCCCAGGCGTGAACGGTGCGGAGATTGACTGGATTGCCCTGAATGGGGGTATTCCTGATCTCAGTGAACGTGTGGTGCAGGATAAGGCGCTTCTCTGGGCGGACCTCAGAATCGTCCTGGGCCAGAGGAAGCTCTGGGCTATTTATATTGGGCAGTTCGGTGTCGTGGCGACGCAGTGGTTTTTTCTAACCTGGTTTCCGACTTACCTGGTTACCTATCGACACATAGATTTTATGAAGTCCGGCATCCTTGGTTCGTTTCCTTTTATTGGCGGATTTCTCGGTGTGCTGTCCGGCGGTCTCCTTTCAGACTGGATGCTGCGCCGTGGTGTGTCGCTGACTGTCGCGCGGAAAGTTCCTATCATCGTCGGTCTTCTGCTTTCTACCTCGATCGCCGGCGCCAGTTATGTAAATAATCCGCTCTATGTGACTGCTTTCTTTACATGCGCATTTTTTGGAAGCGGCTTTGCTTCGATCACCTGGTCGCTGGTTTCTACGATGGCGCCGATGCGGTTGATAGGACTTACCGGTGGCGTCTTCAACTTCATTGGCAATCTCGCGGCAATTGTTGTGCCGGTGATGATTGGCTTTCTGATTAAAGGTTCGGATTTTACCAGGCCGCTTATTTTTGTCGCTGCGACTGGTCTTGTAGGGGCGATTTGCTATATCGGACTTGTGGGCAAGATTGAACGGATTGAAGAGCCAGCATGATGGAGCTATCTGAAGTTCGCGGATGCACGGTGTTTTCTTGTGGACGTGCCGGTTGGAGAAAACTCCGGCGGCGGGCAAATAGTCACGGAGGCAGGACTTGATTGCAATTGATTGGGGTAGCAGTAACTTCCGTGCATTTCGCATGACCGACTCTGGAGAGATCGTCGAAAGACGGTCATCTCCAAAAGGCGCTCTGCGTATTCTGGACGGACAATTCGCGGAGGTACTCATGGCGCAGGTGGGCGACTGGGTAGCGGCCGGTGAGGACCGCATTCTGCTGTGTGGCATGGTGGGCAGCCGGCAGGGTTGGGTTGAAACCGGGTATCTGCCCTGTCCTGCGGGGCTCGAAGATCTTGCGGGTTCGCTCATCAAAGTGCCGCTGGATGGTGTGCAGGTGTTTCTGGTTCCGGGCATTACGGGGATCGATTCCTATGGCGTGCCCGAAGTCATGCGTGGTGAAGAGACCGAAGCGATGGGAATGTTGGATGCCTGTAACGGCACCGGACTGGTGTGCATGCCGGGCACACATTCCAAGTGGATCCACCTGAAGGACTACAAGATCGTCAGTTTTTTTACATGCATGACGGGTGACGTGTTTGCGGCCTTGTCGAGTTGCACGATCCTTTCGCGCATCATGACCGTGGACAGAGCGGTGGATAGCGAAGCTCTTCTGCGCGGGGTCTGCCGGTCCGCCGATAGTGGTGGATTGCTCCATCATCTGTTCAGCGTGCGGACCTTGGGTTTGATGGGCCGACTGAAGGAGGAAGCTTCTGCATCCTATCTTTCGGGGCTGCTGATTGGGCACGAAGTCCGCGCTGCAATGCCTCCAAATGCGCACGTGCACTTGGTTGGCAATGCCGAGCTTTGCTCGCTTTACACGCAGGCAATCAGCGCTTGCGGCGGTTCTTTTACGGTTGAGAATGAGGATGCCGCGGCTCGGGGACTCGCGGCAATCGGCAGGAGGTTGGCGTGGATTTAAACGGATGGCTGCAACGGTGCCCGATCATTGCGATCCTGCGTGGTGTGAAGCCGGAGGAAGCAGAATCTATTTGTGCGGCGTTGGAGGAGGCCGGGGTAGCCATTGTCGAAGTGCCGCTCAACTCGCCGAGGCCATTGGAGAGCATATCGATTCTGTCGCGACTGTTCGGCGATCGTATGTTGATTGGAGCCGGAACACTCACCGATCCCAAGCAGGTTGCGAAAGTGGCGGCCGCAGGCAGCCGGATTATCATTACGCCCCATGCTGACACTGCGATCGTTCGCGCCGCAAAGACGGCGGGGTTGTTTGCCGCTCCCGGGTTTTTCAATCCGACAGAAGCTTTTGCACTGCTGCACGCAGGTGCGGATGCGATCAAGCTCTTTCCTTCGGATGTTTTGGGTATCCCGATGCTGAAGGCGTTGCAAGCCGTTTTGCCGAAGACTGCCAACATCATTCCCGTCGGGGGAATCAGCGCGGCAAATATCGGCGAGTGGATGGCGGCCGGCGCGGGCGGGGTTGGCGCGGGGTCATCTATCTATAAGTCCGGCGATGATGCCGCTGTTGTGTATGCCAAAGCGAAGGCCCTTCTGAACGGCATTCGTTTGGCTTCCTAGTCAGCCGCAACCCCTGGCGAGAGCGTTACTTCACACTGTCTTCGGGAGGCAGTTGCTGCTCGATGGCAGAGAACTGCGACCTGCCTTCGATCCACTCGATGTGCCATCCCGGGGTTGTAAGCCCAAACCGTCGAAAATTCCGCCGGTCTGCGGTAGCAATCCAGGATAGACGAACGGGTCAATCGCGCCAGAAGTCTTTGAATCGATCCGGTACCAGCTCGGTATAGCGGGTGGTGTTCTGGATGTTGCGGTGTCCCAGGTATCGTTGGATCGCCCGCGTATCCTGCCCGTCATTGGCCAGTTTGTATCCTGTGGCGTGGCGCAGCATATGTGGATGAACCTGGAACGCGATGCCGGTCTCGCGCCCTGCCTGGATGACGATCTTGCGTATTGCATCGACGGTGAGTGGAGCCTTGCGCCCGCTTATAAACACGTAGGCCGTGTGCGGATATGGATGAAGCTTCGCAGTTGAGGCCGGAGGAGGCAATTGGAGCAATTGCACATGGCGGCCAATTAGTTGTCGTAGGTGATCCGAAGCAGCTTCCTCCTACGTCGCTCTTCTCGCGTATGTCACAGATAGGCGACGATGATGATCAATTCACGACGGCTGATGCGGAAAGCATCCTGGATGTCTGCGCCTCGCATTTTCGGCCAACGCGTTCGCTGCGTTGGCACTACCGATCCCAGCATCATTCGTTGATCGCGTTCCCAAATCATAATTTCTACCGCGACAATCTGATTATTTTTCCGTCTCCCTATGGCAACGCAGAAAGCTAGGTATTCGGGCCGTCTATTTGGCCGATGCAATATATGAGAACCAAATGAACCCTCGCGAAGCTAAGCGAGTGGTTGACGCAATCGTGGAACACATCGCGACGCGTCCAGAAGGGTCACTTGGTGTTGTCACGCTCAACATCAAGCGGGATCTGATCTCCGAATTGCTTGAAGAACGATTGAAGTATGTCGTCAATGCCGAGTCCTATCGAGAACACTGGGCCAAAGATGGGCAACCTCTTTTTATTAAGAATCTGGAAAACGTCCAGGGCGATGAGCGCGATGCCATTCTGATTTCGACCGCCTCGGTTCTTCCTTGCGGAAATGGCCGGAGCCGCTGGGTCGCTTTTGTTCCAGAGGGTTCAGGAGAGACCAGAAAACTGCCACGCCATTCGAAACAGGTTGCTTAACTGAAAACCGCATAAAACCCACCCGAGCGGTAGGCTTTTGTTCCATGCGTGTAAGTTGCTGTTTAGAAGTGGTGGCCAGAGACGCTACTGAATAGTCGTCTTAATAGGCAAAAAACTGGGAAAGCCGCAAGATCATAACCGAAAGTTGCCCCCAAAGTTGCCCCCAGCTCCGTGGNNAGGGATGAAGAAAGTCTGCGTAAATGTATTCGTCAATAAGGGCGAAGATCTTGTCAAGGGCAAACGTATCCTGCCCGCTGCTTAGAGCAACGCTCGGAGTCAAGGGTTTAGAGGCCAGAGAACCGAGCGGATCCTTTATCGAATCATTTTGGGTGAAGCATTCTCCACCAACCATCAATTCGGTCACGACTGCGACCATGATTGCTTATTCGGACACCCAATCTTTATTGGGTGCGAGGGCGCCTACTCAGCCTGTCGGTCTGGCTTGCGCTGACCAGAATACATTTCAGGCTACCCTCGATGAAAGAACCTGCGGATACGGTGTCTGCGTACGAAGCATCCAGTACATCCGTACCGCAAGCTTACGAGCCGTCGCCACCTTGGCGACGGTGAAGTGTTTCTGATGGCAGCGGTGCAGATATTCCTTGCGCAAGTCAGGATCAAAGCGCACCGCGATGTTGGCTGCTTCCACGAGAAGGAATCGCAAGAGCCGGTTGCCTTGTTTGCTGATCCCGCCCATCCTCTGCTTTCCTCCGGAGGAGTGCTCGCGAGGGACCAGTCCCAGGTAGCTGGCGACTTGCTTGCCCCGTGGAAAGCGATGCACATCTCCCAGGGTCAGTACAAAGGCAAGTGCTGTGACTGCACCTACTCCTGGCTGACTCATCAGTAGAGGCACACCTGGATACTCTTTAGCCACTCGCGTCACTGCATCGTTCAGACTCTCGAGTTGAGCATCCAGCATCGCCAGTAAGTTCAGTAAATCCTTCCTGCGTCGATCTGTCCATGGCTCCAGCGACAGGGACGCGAGCGCTGCCCGGCCCTCTGTGCTCCACAGTTTTTGCTTTTTCTGCATCCCTTGGTTCAGCATGAGATGCTGCAATTCGTTCTTGACCCGGGTACGTATCTGCACCAGTTTGTGACGGTGCATCAGCAGTTGGCGATGATCCCGCATCGCGGCGTCTGGTAGGGTCTGATGCCCCGAAAGTCCGTTGAGCGAACCTCGCGGCTCGTGCGTGCCTGCTAGCTCCGCCAACTGCCAGTAAAGTACGTATCCAGTCGGTCCAGCTTCATAGCAGACCCGCAACTTCTCTACTGGGCCAAGCTTCTTGATGAGCTTGCGAACCGACTCCATCCGGTTAGGAATCGTGCCAAGACTTCGTACCTCGCCATCCGGCTCGGCTATCGCTGCGGCAATCGTTTCGGCATGGACATCCATGCCCAGAAATCGTAACTTCTCCTTCATGACCGGCTCCCTTCCGCTTGTGGCTCTGGACTGTGGTTCTATACGAACTCTCAGCCTAACCCACGGTCGGCGCATCGGCGCCGGTCACTCCATTCTGACTGTTGGCCACAGTTGAGAGTCCAATCGATGTTGGCCCCATGGTGGTGGTCTCCCAAGTCTCAGAATCGAGCCTTGAGCTCCGAGCGTGGTTGTGAATCCCTTGAAGTTAGGAAAGGGATTTGAGAGCATCTTGGCTCATGTGCACAAACGCCCATCCCTGCCCCCGAAGTACGTCAAGAAAATACAGCAGATCGCGCACAGAGGCAAGGGCCGAATCGACTTGTCCATTATCGAGTTTCAGAACGCCCACATGTACGACCTGGTTTCGGAGCTCGACCGCCTTCTTGAGTCCTTTTTTTGTAGAACTAGGAACGATTGGCGCCTTGCCATTGATCCTCGCCGGGAGCTTGGACCAAGGGAAGACTTTCAACATAGCCTCCAAGGATGGGGATTGCAGTTTTTCCAATACCCCACCCGCCTCTGGAAAGGATGCGGCAGCAAATTGCTTAAATCCTATCTCTGCTGCGGCAACCGCCAGCACAAGAGAGCTTCGTGGATTGTCCTTGCGATTTAGTGCAGCCTCCCTGAGCAGCTCGTGAGCTAGGGGTTCATCTAGCTCTCCCAACATTTCCGTTCTCACAAACTCCGCTTTTTCGTCTGTCCATGGCAAAAAAGGTGTGCTAAACACGATTTTGATGCTTTTGACACCACTATCTGAGTATTTTTTCCATTCTTTACCATCGAGAGACCAGTTGAATTCAAGTGGGTATTGGATTGGACTAATCCCGCTCTTGGGACAATTGGTTCTCCAACGCGCGAGGCGTATTGTGCGCAAAACGAACTCTTGCAAGTCGTGGTTAATCTGAACCCACCTCTTCTCCGTACTGCGAAAAACTGTCTGAGGACGCAGCCTCTTCCTCAACACGCGCAAGGATGTCCCTATGGCATGTTGCGACGGCAACTGCCTGATAGGGTTCTAACGGCGGGGGGGGTTTACCGTCAGACCCCTTTGCAATCTGGGCATAGAATCCGTTTTTTTGGATCGGACGCGCTGATTTTTGCACCTTGAAAATCGTAATCTCTGATGAGGTAGCGGGCTCGGAAGTGCACTCTCAGATCCTCCAACTCTCGACATTGGGCCGTTGTTCAAGTCTATCCTTGGTCAGATGTGAACAGGAGCGATTGACCACCACCGCCCAGATTTCGCGTGGTATTCCGGACGCTTTCAGGGATCACTGTATGTCTCCATTGGCGCAAAATCGCCAATGCGTAATTCGAGTGTGCTCGCGGCGGGAGACGTTCATTGGCCTGAACGCAGCAGTTAAGGTTCGGAGGCTGCGGTAATCAAAAAGTAGCTGACCGAGCGGCATTAATCAGCACGTCGGCGGTCCGATTCGATTAGCTGTGGTGGGCCCCACGCGGCGCAGCCATCGGTCTATTCCACCGAGACCCGCCCTCACTTGTCATGCAGCAGATCCTGCCCGACTTTGTATGCGCCGGGTCTGCCGGTGATCGCAATGGGTACAACGGCACCAGCCTTCTTCTTCTTGAAGAATGGTGCAAAGGGCTTGAGCAGCGCAGATTTGAACCCTGTCGTGACATGCGAGATATCGTTCTGCATCCGGAGGTCGCCGGTCAGGTTTACTGCTCCGCCTTTCAGGTTGTACGTGCCATGCAGATGCGCGCTCGCGCCGGGCACGATGAACTCCAGACCGCGAGTTGTGACCATACCCTCACGAACAATTGCTGGTCCTTTGATTGAGGACACCACGTCGTTCGCCGCGCCGGTGACTTGCTCCTCGTTCTTGGCCGAAGGATCAGCCTGGGCACGCTGGCTGAAACGCGACAGCGACTGCTCTGTATGCCGATCGGTGATCTGCTCCGCTGGCACATCGAAGGAGCCGTCCATCTTCAGTCGCTCAAGGAACGTCTTTGCATTCTCGGCCGCGTCGATATGGGCGTGTGTCTTGAGCCATACCGACCCTATAATCGGCACGTCCTCGTGCGCGAACGGCCGCAGAAGATCTTCTGCGCGCCCCTTCGTAACGGTAATGTCGAGGTCAGTCACCTTGGGTGCACCCATGATCGTACCGGAGGCCTCAATCAGCGTCGCTCCCGTCCGCGTCTCCACGCGGTGCAGCACGATATCCCGATTCAGCCCATTGACGGTGCCCTGCGAGACGACGGTCACCTGCGTCTGCTTTCCCCTGCCGACCGCGAAGTCCGGGATCACCGACGTGGCGGATACTTGAATAGCGTCGATCGAACCTAAAAATTTGCCCTGCGAGGTCATCATGCCGCTCATGCCGCCGATGCTCTTGAAGTCGACCTGCGTGTAGGTGAATGTTCCAGACAGCGTCGTGCCTCCAAGGTTCTTTGGCAGCAAAGGGCCGAAACTTCCATTCGCCTGTATGTGGCCCGTTGGACGTGGAGTCATCATGTCGATGGAATACGAGACGGCCTTGCCCGCCTGTAGGTTCCCGATCCTCACCTCGTGTATCGGAAAGGTGTACCGGCCTCCGTTTGTGCGCAGAATATCGAGAACGGCATCGTGCATGACAAATAGCTGCACAGCCGTCGAGGGTCCTGCGAAATCCGAGCTCGCGTCCGGCGGAAAGTCTTCCCGGTTTGCCTCGCTTCTTACCGGTGGAATCACCACATGCAGCCCTTGTGACATCCACCAGCCACACACGATTTCGAAGTAGAAGAAGATCAATCCATCGACCCTGCACCACGAGCTTCTGCGTGGATCCGACGGGCGGAAGGTTCGGTGCTGTATTGCGCCGCAGGGTCATCTCCGTGGCCACGAAACCAGGATGCGGAAAATACGTTCGGTGATAGTGATCAATCGTCAACTTGCTGGCGAAAACGCTCTCTAATACAGGCTTCACATTGCGGTATCGATACGGCCAACGCTGGTCAACGAAGTACAGACCCACCGTAAGAATACAAAGCAGTACCACGCAGCCGCCGGCAGCCACGAGGCGGCCTTTTCGCCCCAGGCGGAAACTTCCCAGCTTCCATAAAGGTGTGTTTGTCGCACTGTTGTTCGACGCGTCGCTCACGAACCGATCCACTCGCGCCAGCTTTCCGCCGCGAACGGCATGCAGAGCCAGCCTCATCTTGTGTCTATCACCACACTTGTAGTCCGCACCGTTAGATGCTGTCTGCAAGCTGTCGGTAAATCGCTCCACCATCTGAACCGCTATCATGCGATCTGCAAGTGAGGAGAGATTATGTCGTCAACTCCAGCTACACCGCCCCGTCGGGATCCTTCGACAGGCCGCGCGCAGCCACAGTACCCCGAGCCTAGCCACGCCGAGCGCATACGCACGCGGTTCTCGCTCGCAACCACTGCAACACTCTGCACGCTTTGGCGGAAGCATAAGGGCTTAAGTTCGGCTCGCTCATGCCGTATGCTCTCCATGCGTATGGGCGTCCGCTGTTCCTGATTAGCAACATGGCGATGCACACCCAGAATCTCAAAGAGGATCCGCGCCGCAGCCTTTTCGTTACGGACAGTGCAGTGGACGGCGACCCGCATCCATGTTCTCGCCTCCGGATGACATCAGCGATCGCGAGTTCGATGCGCTGCCCGTAGACAACATGGCGCCACAGTCCGATCCGGTCGCGTAGCGGCCTGACTTCCCAACGCTTGCTGCGGCTTGGCGCGCGCTCTACTACGTTGACCTTCATCCACCACCCGATGCCCACGGTACTTACGTTCTCGAAGGCGCACGCTCCGCTGCAAAGAAGCGCGAAGCGGATCACTATGCGGCATGGGTACACAACCTCTCAGGCCACCCACGTCAACCCAGGCAACCGCACGGACAAGCCCGCATTGCTTCGCCAGGCTCCGAGCACCCTCAATATCAGTCCAACCTACGACCGTGGACGCCTGTCTATTCGCGTTGGTTTTGCTTACAATGGAGCCAACATCTTTCTGTATAACTACGTCGATGGCAATCCTGGTGGGATCAAAGGGCCGGGCGGCAATCAATATCTGTTCTCCCACACTCAAGTCGATGCGCAAGGGAGCTATCGGATCGGTAGAGGATTCGAGGCGATTGTTTCAGGTTTGAATCTGAACAATGAACCCTTTGGCTTCTACCAAGGGAGCAAACAGTTCTTTATCCAGCGTGAATACTATAAACCCACCTACACCTTTGGCATTCGTTGGAGCCCGAGGTCCGAATAATACATCCCAGAACAAATTCGACCGACGCGGTAGCAGCAATCCCGCCGCTTCTTTCATTTGAAGAGACTCTAAACCGGATCACGATTTCGCCCGCGACAATAATGAGCCCGAAGAGCCTAGATAAACGTCCCAGTCCCTCTATGCCAACCTGCCAGAGCGACTTTAAGGCGGGCTTAAGGGGATCGGCGCTAACATTACGATAAATTTGATGGACGGAGACCCACAATGCGATTCGCTAAACATTTCAGTACGCTTCCTGGAATTCTTCTTTATGCATCCCTAGCGCTCGTTTCAGCTCAAGCCCAGTCTGGGTGGCATGTTGAAAGGACGATTCCGGTCGGAGGGATCGGGGGAATGGACTATCTGACGGTCGATTCTGCGACACATCTTCTCTATGTGCCCCGCAGCACTCATACGCTTGTAGACGATGCCACTTCCGGCAAGACAGTGGGAGACATTTCCGGACAAAAAGTGGCCCACGGAGTCGCCGTTGTTCCAAAGCTAAACCGAGGTTTTATCACCGATGGAGGCGGTGAAGGTTCCATCACCGTGTTCGATTTGAAGAGCAATGAAGTACTTGGAGTGATTAAGGCCCTGCCGGATGCGGATGGCATCATCTACGATGCCGGAACAGATCGCATCCTAGTCAGTGCGGGAGACAGCAACGCCCTGATCACGTTCAAACCCGACATCGATCCGAAATCTGGCAAGATTGAAACGCCGATCCAGTTGGGAGGAGCTCCAGAATTTCTCGCAGCGGACGGGACCGGCAGGGTCTTCGTCAATCTCGAGGATAAGAGCACGGTCGCAGTTGTTGATCTGAAGACGCGTAAGGTGATCGCTCGTTGGCCTGTGTCGCCCGGCGGCTCACCGGTTGGAATGGCCATTGACCGTCAAAATCACACGCTGCTCATCGGTTGCCGCAAACCGCAAACGATGATTGTCATGAGCACGGAGAACGGCAAAGTGCTGAGCAGTCTACCCATTGGGGCAGGTGTAGATGCCACAAGCGCTGCTGGCTCAGAAGCCTTTGCAAGCTGCGCAGACGGCACATTGACGGTCATCGGCATATCATCCGAGGGCAAGTATGCGGTTGTTCAAACCGTCAAAACTGGGCGTGGTGCAAAGACGATGGGTCTCGATACAGACACGCAGAAGATTTATCTTCCTACAGCGGACTTCGAAGACCAACAGCCAGGTACATCCGGACGTCCGAAGGCAAAACTCGGCTCGTTCAAGATTCTTTGTCGTTTCCCGCTAGTGTTCTGTGTCTAAAGTTCGCTTAC
>DHWW01000031.1 GCA_002413385.1 Granulicella sp. UBA5172 | reverse complement strand
CCAGCCACATCTGCAGCTTTTGTAGACCGGCACCCGAGGCGCTGCCGCGTCGGCCGACTGCATGGATCACACCCAAGTTGTGGTTAAGTCCAGATAACACAACCAGAGCTGCGTTATAAAAGGCCGGGGGATTCGGCCGGGCGGAACTCTCGCTGCCCAATGAGCGAGATGGCTCCGAGGTGATCTCCGTATTTGCTGAAGAGCCGTCGCATAGCACAAACCCTCTGTCGTAGCATTGGGTTTGTAGCCAGATTAAACGCGATGCGCAAACTGCCACTAAATCCCTCATCCCGCAACACGCGCCCCGGTTCCAGAAGATGCATCGGCATTTCACTTCTCCAAGTCACGTTTAGTCCATTTTGTTCGAACAATCTCACCCATTCAGCAGCGGTCAGCGGTTGTACTCCCACGTGGATCTCTTTCGACATAGCCGCTTGAATCTCATGGCGCAAACGGTCCGAAATATTGTCGGGCGTGAGACATAGCTCGTGGATTCCGTAACGTCCCGCGGCGGCAAGAAGGCGGACGGCCTCGGCGAATATCCGGCTCTTCTGCTCCTCACTCTGCATGCTCAGCATCGCTTCACCATAGACTACATTCACCCAGCCACTCGGCAGTCCCGATTCTTCAGCATGACCCAATACGAAATGGGCATTCGTTCCCGCCAACTCCCTTCGAAGATGTTCGACTGCCGCAGGCTCACGCTCCACCCCCCAATAGGCCAAAGGATGCTTTTGCAGAACCATTCGGGCTGTGCGGCCGAGTCCTGGAGCGAACTCAACTATGTGATCTTCAGGTCCGATTGCCAGCGCATCGAGCATGCGCCGCGTGAGTTCAAGCCCGCCTGGCCGCAGTACGCGCTTACCAGCACGCGCCAGTACCCAATGTCCCTGCATTTTGTCGGGATGCTGTCCTTCCCCTACCAATCGACGCCGAGTGATTGATTCCCGTT
The DNA here is from genome assembly GCA_002413385.1 of Granulicella sp. UBA5172. GTDB lineage: Bacteria > Acidobacteriota > Terriglobia > Terriglobales > Acidobacteriaceae > Granulicella. The sequence goes on along the minus strand of DHWW01000031.1, from coordinate 10,654 downwards.
GTTCACTGCTGTTCGCGTAAAGTCTTTGCATATTCGTTGCCCCCTAAGCCTCACCCTACTCGGCGAGAATCAGCTGGTATATGACTAAAGTCACAGGAGTGAAGGTGTGAGAAGAATTGCAAACCCAACATCTGGTCAGCCCAGCACGTCGACACGCCTCGCACTGCTGAGCGTCGCTCTCGAGCACCATCACGAGTTCGGCCTGCCGGACAGCGACGTTTTAGTGCATGGCGCTGAACTTCGCGACCGGTCGAGTCCGTGCGGTTTCATTGAGAAGGATCGGATGAAGGGAGAGAACGAGGTTTTGAAGACTGAGTATGGCCACGACGGGGAGAAGCAGATCATCGCACCAAGGCGCCCTGAAGGAACATTCAATGACTGCTGTCCCGGACGAAATCTATACTTGCGCACGCGACAGATGTACCACACCGAGTGACACTCGGCTCATTGCCCCTCCTCCCGACCCGCAGCACAATCAAAGCAGGGATCGATCGGCGACAGAGATTGAATTGTCTCTAAAGTGCCAGATGGAGGCCTCAAGGGAGACTGCGAATGTTGAGAGCTAAAACGAGAAGCACCCTAGGACGTGATCTTGGGGGGCGGCTAACGCCAGATTCGGTCGCAGTCGAGCGCGACGAACCGGCGGGCCGTGCAGACGCGGCTGGAATTGCCCCATCCTCGCAGGAGGCATTTCTTGAAAGTCATACGGGAAATACTTATCAAGTCTTAGACCGTCTCCGGTTTGTCTCCACACGAAACGCGTTAAATCTAACCCGTTGAACTCCAGGAGGAGACACCCATGAGTACCGACACGAAGATCATAGACTCTCTTGTCGAGGGCGAATATAAGTGGGGCTTCGTCACCGAAGTTGAGTCGGACTCGGCCCCGAAGGGTCTGAACGAAGAAACGATTCGCCTTATCTCGACCAAGAAAAATGAGCCGGAATTCATGTTGCAGTGGCGCCTGAAGGCGTTCCGTCACTGGCTGAAGCTGGAGAAGCAAGAGGCTGAGCCCAAGTGGGCCAACATTAAATACGACGCCATCGACTATCAGGACATTATTTACTACTCCGCACCGAAACCAAAGAAGGCCGGGCCGAAGAGCCTGGATGAAGTGGATCCCGAGATACTTCTCGCTTACGAAAAACTCGGTCTCCCACTGAATGAGCAGAAGCGGCTGGCCGGTGTGGCTGTCGATGCAGTGTTCGATAGCGTCTCCGTGGCTACCACATTTCAAGCCAAGCTGGCTGAGATCGGCATTATCTTCTGCCCATTCACGGAGGCGGCGCAGCGCTATCCCGAACTGGTGAAGAAATATCTAGGTTCGGTGGTGCCTTACTCGGACAACTTCTTCGCCGCTCTGAACGCGGCCGTATTTACCGATGGCTCATTCGTCTACGTCCCCAAGGGGGTTCGCTGCCCCATGGAGTTGATGACCTATTTCCGCATCAACGCAGCGGACTCGGGCCAGTTCGAACGCACGCTGATTATTGCCGACGAGGATTCCTATGTGAGCTACCTCGAAGGCTGCACGGCGCCGACCCGCGACAAAAACCAGTTACATGCCGCGGTGGTTGAGCTGGTTGCGCACGACAACGCCGAGATCAAGTACTCGACCGTGCAGAACTGGTATCCGGGAGACCCCGTGACGGGCAAGGGCGGGATCTATAACTTCGTCACCAAGCGCGGCAAATGCGAAGGAGTGAACTCGAAGATCTCCTGGACGCAGGTGGAGACCGGCGCTGCCATCACCTGGAAGTACCCGAGCGTCATTCTCCAGGGCGACAACTCCGTGGGCGAGTTCTACTCGGTGGCGCTCTCGAACCACTGGCAGCAGGCTGACACCGGTACCAAGATGATTCACATCGGCAAGAACACGCGGAGCACGATCATCGCCAAGGGCATCTCCGCCGGACACGGGCAGAATACATATCGCGGCGGAGTCAAGGTGCTTAAGAGCGCAGTGGGGGCCCGCAACTACACACAGTGCGATTCCCTACTGGTTGGCGACAAGTGTGGCGCGCACACCTTCCCCTATATTGAAGCGAAAAACTCCACCGCGCGCATCGAACACGAAGCGTCCACGTCGAAGGTTGGCGATGACCAGATCTTTTATCTGCAGCAGCGCGGCCTGCCGAAGGAAGATGCGCTTTCGATGATCATCAATGGATTCTGTAAGCAGGTCTTCCGCAAGCTGCCAATGGAGTTCGCCGTCGAAGCGCAGAAGCTGCTGAGCGTGAGTTTGGAAGGGAGTGTTGGCTAGCCTATGTCTCTGTTGGAAATCAGGAATTTACACGCTAAAGTTGAAAATCACGAGATTCTCAAAGGTCTCAGCCTGACGGTGAATGCAGGCGAGGTCCACTCGATCATGGGGCCGAACGGCTCTGGGAAAAGCACGCTCGCGCAGGTGCTGGCCCGTCGCGAGAACTACCTGGTCACCGAAGGCGAGGTACTGCTTGATGGCAAGGACCTGCTGGCGATGAAGCCAGAAGACGCAGCCTGCGAGGGCGTCTTCATGGCCTTTCAATACCCGATCGAGATCGCTGGAATCAGCAACGTTTACTTCCTGCGCGCGGCGCTGAACGCCATCCGAAAATACCATGGGAAGAAAGAGTTGGACGCCATGGATTTTATACCGTTCTATAAGGAGAAGATGAAACTGCTCGAAGTAGACGAGAGTTTCATGACCCGCTCCGTGAACGAAGGTTTCTCCGGCGGAGAGAAGAAGCGCAATGAGATTCTACAGATGGCGTTGCTGGAGCCCAAGCTCGCGATTCTGGACGAGACCGACTCCGGGCTCGATATCGATGCTATGCGCATTGTGGCCAACGGCGTCAACGCCATGCGCAGCCCCGACCGGGCCATCATCGTCATCACCCACTACCAGCGCCTGCTGGACTATATCGTTCCGGACTTCGTGCACGTGCTCGTCGATGGGCGGATCGTCAAGTCGGGCGGCAAGGAACTGGCGCTGACGCTCGAAGAACAGGGTTACGTTGGGGTCGAGGCAGAGGCCAGTGCCACTGCGGTTGCGGTTTGATGGAGGGTTACGAACGTGTCGACGGCCATACAACAACTCCCGAGTTACCTGGAAGCCTTCCTGCAGTTGCAGCAACAGTCGCCAGTCCATCGGCAGGAACCTTGGTTCCGGGGTGTGCGTGAGGACGCGTTTACCAGCTTCTGCCAGTTGGGCTTCCCTACCGTCCATGACGAAGACTGGCGCTTCACGAACGTTGCGCCCATCGCCCAGACCACATTCCATCTCCCCGAGATTTCCGAAGACGAATGCAACGGAGTCACGGAGGGCGACGTCGCTCCCTACAGGCTTGAGGGCCTGGCCGCTCAGCTTGTGTTTGTGAACGGGCGATATGCGCCAGGACTCTCGCGCCTGCCAGTGGGACACAAGGGTTTGCNNTTTACGGCGCTGAACACGGCGTTCTTCGAGGACGGCGCGTTTGTCTTCCTTCCCCGGGGCCTGGCGCTTCAGGAGCCTATCTATCTTCTGTATCTCAATACCGGCAGCGCGACGCCGCAGATCGCGAACCCGCGCAACCTGATCCTGGCCGGAGAGAACAGCCAGGCTACGATCCTCGAGGACTATGTCTCGCTCGGAGCCGGCGTATCGTTCTCCAACGTCGTAACCGAGGTCGTCGCGGGTGAGCAAGCGGTGCTTCACCACTACAGGATCGAGCGAGAGAGTACGGACGTGTTTCATGTTTCCACGCTCAGCATCCAGCAGGGACGCAGCACAACGGTCAATTCGCATTCGGTGCTGACCGGCGGTGCGCTGGTACGCAACAACATACAACCGGTGCTGGCCGGCGAGGGCGGCAACTGTCTGATCAACGGTCTGTTCATCGGCAATGGCCGGCAACATCTAGACAATTACATGAAGGTGGAACACAGGAGCGCACATTGCGCCAGCCACCAGTTCTACAACGGNNCAGCAGACCGACTCGAAGCAAACCAACCGCAACCTGCTCCTGTCGGACACTGCGCAGATGGACACAAAGCCGCAGCTTGAAATTTTTGCCGACGACGTAAAGTGTACGCACGGCGCTACGATAGGCCAGGTCGACGAGCAAGCGCTCTTCTACCTGCGCTCGCGCGGCCTTGATGAAGCTGCGGCCAAAGGCCTGTTGTTGTTCGCCTTTGCCAGCGAGTGTTTGGAACGGATGAATCCGGGCCCGATTTGCAACTATCTGGCGAAGATCATCATGCGTGCCTTGCCCCAGGCAAAGCAATCGGAGGCGGTGGTATGAGCATAACTGCCGACCGCGTAAGTACTGTGGCCGCTGGATTCGATGCTGCCATGCTGAGTAAAGACTTTCCCGCGCTGAATCAACTCGTACACGGCAAACCACTCGTCTACCTGGACAACGCCGCGACGTCGCAAAAGCCGCAGTCGGTCATCGACGCCATCACCCGCTTCTACCAGGAGGATTGTTCGAACATCCACCGCGGCGTGCATCTGCTCTCCGAGCGTGCAACCAATGCGTATGAAGAGGCACGGCTCGCCGTCCAGCAGTTCATCCATGCAGCCAGTCACGCCGAGGTAATCTTCGTCCGCGGAGCCACGGAAGCCATCAACCTGGTGGCGCAGAGCTACGGCAGAACGCAGGTGCAGCCCGGCGATGCAGTCCTGGTCTCCGCGATGGAGCACCACTCCAACATCGTTCCCTGGCAGATGCTGTGCGAGGAAAAAGGTGCGAAGGTGCGCGTTATTCCGATGAATGATCGCGGCGAGCTCGTGCTGGAGGAGTACGAAAAGCTGCTGACGCCCGAAACGAAATTAGTGGCCGTGGCGCATGTGTCCAACGCCCTGGGCACAGTCAATCCGGTGCGGCGGATCATCCGCATGGCGCATGAACGCGGTATCCCCGTACTGGTGGATGGTGCTCAGGCGGTTCCTCACCTCCAGGTGGACGTACAGGATTTGGACTGCGATTTCTACGTCTTCTCCGGGCATAAGATGTACGGACCGACAGGAATCGGCGTCCTGTACGGCAAGCAGCGACTGCTCGAAGCAATGCCTCCTTATCAGGGAGGGGGCGACATGATCAGCTCGGTCACCTTTGAGAAGACGACCTACAACTCCCTTCCCCACAAGTTCGAGGCGGGCACGCCGGACATCTCCGGAGTCATCGGCCTGGGCGCGGCCATCGAGTATCTGACGCGCGTCGGACTGGACAACGTTGCGGTGCATGAGCACGACCTGCTGGTATACGCCACGGAACAGATTACACGCCTGCCCGGCGTTCGCGTGATCGGCACCGCTAAGGAAAAGGCGGCCGTACTCTCCTTCGTCCTCGACGGCATACACCCGCACGACGTGGGCACGATCCTCGATCAGGAGGGGATCGCCGTCCGTACCGGGCACCACTGCGCCCAGCCGGTGATGCAGTTTTTTGGCATACCGGCAACTACCCGCGCTTCCTTCGCACTCTACAACACAGAAACAGAAGTCGATACCTTGATGCGCGGCATCAAAACGGTTCAGGAGATGTTCGCATGATGCCAGAATCGCGAGACGTTCGGGATCTCTATCAGGACATGATCCTCGAGCATTCGAAGAGGCCGGAGAACTTTTACCGCCTGCCCGACGCAAACCGAAAGGCGGAGGGCTTCAATCCGCTCTGCGGTGACCACTTCACCATCTTCCTCAAGTTTGATAACGACACCGTCACAGACATCAGTTTCGAGGGCTCGGGCTGTGCCATCTCCAAGGCCTCGGCTTCCATGATGACAGCTAGACTGAAAGGTAAATCGAAGAGCGAGGCGCAGCAACTCTTCGCGCAATTTCAGCGGCTGGTGACGAACCAGACGAACAAGGCAGACGACGAGACCGCGTTGGGAAAACTGGTTGTCTTCTCCGGAGTCTGCGAATTTCCGGTGCGGGTGAAGTGCGCCATCCTGGCATGGCACGCAATGATGTCAGCCCTCGATCAAACATCGGCCGCGGTGTCGACAGAATAGGCACGACCACCGATATCGAGACAACAGCGAAGCCACCCGAAAGAAGACCCCATGAACGAAAGGAAAGCATAGATGATTACGTTGACAGCAAAGGCAGCCGAAGTGGTGCGAAGCGACATTGAGAGGGATAATTTACCACCCGCCACCGCCCTCCGCCTCGGAGTCGTCCACGATGGCTGTAAGGATAGCGGCACCCAATACCGCTACGTCCTCGAACTTGATCCCGAGACCGTTCGCCCCGGGGACCATATCTTCGAGAGCGAAGGAATTGAAATCAGGGTCGACGAGCCGAGCCTCGCTCATCTCGACGGCGTTCAGCTTGGGGTCAAACAGAGCCCCCGCGGAAACGAATACATGTTTCTCAATCCTCGCGTGGAACACAGTTGCATTTGCGGAAGCACATTCTCGGAGGTCATACCGGAGATACAAGTCAAGAGGGCGGAGGCACACTGATGGCTATCAACGAAAGGATCACGCTCAGCCGAGACTGCAAGGTAAATATCATTCCCAGTGGAGAGACGATGATCCTTGCTGCGGACGCTCAGGTCTGGATCGTCCAGGAGCTCGGCGGCTCCTACACCGTGATGACCGAAACGGGGCACGCGGTTCGCATTGACAACCTCGACGCCGACGCGCTCGGAAAAGGGATCATGCCGCCACCAGACAGCACCGAAACCGCAGTCGAAGGATCGCTGGAACAGATGGTCTGGAAGGAATTGAAAACATGCTATGACCCTGAGATTCCGGTCAATATAGTCGACCTCGGCCTGGTGTATCACTGCGGAGTGACTCCGCTGCCTGAAGGCGGCAATCGAGTGGACGTGCGTTTCACCCTCACTGCCCCAGGCTGTGGCATGGGCGACGTGCTCAAGCGCGACATCGAAGGCAAAGTCGCTCGCATTCCGACCGTGACGCAGTGCGCTATCGAAGTCGTCCTTGATCCTCCATGGAACCAGGGTCTGATGTCCCTCTCGGCACAGCTGCAGCTTGGTCTAATGTAAGCCTTATGCGAGGAGAGGACCCCGCTGCAACATGCAATCGGAAGGAGGATAGGATCGATATGTCAATAGCCACAGCGAAAACCGCGCTCCACGTCGGTCCGGACGTCACGATGGGCGAGATCCTTCATGCCTATCCCACCGCTAAAATCGCGCTGTTTATCCGATACCATATCGGCGGATGCACCAGTTGCGGTTACCAACTCACGGACACGCTGGCGGAGGTTCATCAGAACTACAACATCAAAGACCCATTGGAGGCGGTGCTCGCCGCCGTCCGGCATAGTGCAAGCGTTGAGGAGAGGGTCCATATCTCGCAGCAAGAGCTTGCCAGCGCACTCCAGCGCGGATTGGACTTGCGGCTTCTCGATACGAGATCAACCAGTGAATGGCAGGCAGGCCACCTCGTGGGCGCGTTGCCGGTCACGGTGGAATTGACCTTCAATGCGCTCGATTCCTGGCCTAAGGTGACTCCGATCGTTTTTTACTCCAACGAAGGACGGAGGAGCCTCGACAAAGCGGCCTATTTCCAGGCCTACGGTTTTGCGAACGCCCGCAGCCTCGATGGTGGACTACATGCTTGGCAAGATACGTTTGAATCACCACTCATCGTCGCTCTTCCGTGATGATGAGGCCCGGGTCTCTCAGAGAGAACGCAGCTCATGAACAAGGATAAGAAGCGAACGACCAGGCGCGACAGAATGGGTAACCCAACCGCATCGATGACGGTTCCTGGCTCATCATCAATCGCAGATGTGCACTTGGCGTTCGCGGGATATTTGTTTCATCCAACAAACACCTGCCTCAACGCCGTTATAGGAACACAATGTAGAAGCATCTTATTTACTGGAATTGGCTACGAGTTGACCGTATGGCGCACGACAAGAAAGGTTGAGAGATGTCCCAATTACGTGGCCTTCTTGCTGAAATCGAGCGACTTGCGGACTGTTCTCCGAGCATTATTAGGCTGCAACAAACTATTGCTGACATCATTGCAAAAAAGATCGCCCGCTACAATTGGGTCGGCTTCTATATGTTGGACTCGGAAGATGCATCGGTGCTCGTACTTGGCCCTTTTCACGGGGAGCCCACGCCGCATGTGCGGATCCCGGTGACGCGGGGAATCTGTGGTGCGGCTGTCGTACTGGGTCAAACAGTAATCGTGGAGGATGTTGCGTCTGATCCGAGGTATCTTGCGTGCTCGGTGAACACTAAGTCTGAGATCGTTACACCCATTCGGGTACACGGCCTCGTTGTGGGAGAGATTGACGTCGACAGTCATGCGCCGAATGCCTTTCAGTCGGAGGACCGCAAGTTTCTGGAACAGTGTGCCGGCGTGGTAGGTCAGTATGTGGAGCGGTTCAGCTAATCGGGCTGCGATCACCCTACCCGCGTCTCCATCAGCAGTTCCCCGGGTTTTCAAGACAGGTAGCTGAACCCACCTACAAGGGCCCCACACTCAAGACTTGGGGAGCCGCTTTGCCAGTCGTTACGGAATGGATTCCAGCCTAATCTCGGCTGCCGCCGAAGTGACGCAAACCATCGCTATGGGCTGACGTGTCTGCTTTTGCCGACTTAAGTCATAGCCGGAGTGCAATCGAGGACTACGGTAAGAAGGACCGAGGATTATCATAATGCTCATCACACCGAGGCCTAAAGATTTTAGCTCTCTGAATAGAGCAGCTTCTACCACTGGGTTCCCCATCCCTTCCGCAGATGGCAAAGGTCAGACGGTCTGCGTGTTCCCTCTGTCTCGCCCCAGATCGTGTGAAAGTGTGTCGCGGTGCGCGCTATGCTGACTAAGAAACCAAAAACAAAGATTCTAGTGGATGGTGGCGATCCCGAGGAAACTCTGAGGATCAAGTCCCTGATCGGATTTGTCGATGGCCAAACAACGAATCCCAGCCTGATAGCAAAAAACCCCGAAATCCAACGCAGAATAATCTCTGGCCACAAATTGAGCCTGGCGGAACAGAGCGAAGAATACAAGAAGATTGTGCAGAAGATTTCGCCTCTGGTGGGAGATGCTGGAGTATCGATTGAGGTCTTCGCGAATTTCAGTACAACAGCTGAACAAATGCTGGCGCAAGGTGAGGACATGTTCTCGTGGATTCCCAACGCCTACATCAAATATCCGTGCACCTATGAGGGTCTGCGAGCAGCCCAGATGTCGGTTGAACGAGGAATTCGAGTCAATGTTACGTTATGTTTCTCACAGGAACAGGCTGCTAGTATCTATGCCGCCACGCGCGCGTCCAAAGCACCAGTGTATGTCTCCCCATTCATCGGTCGCCTTGATGATCGCGGCGAGAATGGTATGGATCTAATCAGGGCTATTCAGCAAATGTATAAAGCAAGCGACGGTCATGTGTACGTTCTTGCTGCCAGCATTCGCACCGTAGATCAATTGCTTGCTTGTTTCGCTTTAGGCGTCGAGCTTGTCACGGCGCCTATAAGAGTCCTCGAATCGTGGGCCGCAAAAGGATTGCCAATGCCGGATCGGAACTTCGTCTATAGAGGAGTCGATACAGATGGCAAACCACTAAAGCCAATTCCCTACAAGGATATCGACCTGACCAAGCCGTGGAATGCTTTTAACCTCAGGAACGATCTCACAAGGAAGGGCATTAAAACATTTGTGACAGATTTTGAAGGTACTCTTCTGCGGCCGGAGAGTGTGGGCTAACAGATCGAACCCCAAAGGATCCTTAGCATGGAGAAGCCAATGTACCCTGCCCCATCGAGTGATATCGCAAAGAAACGTAGAGAGCTTGCGCCAGAAATACTCGACGCCTTTCAGGCTTTTAGCCTTCAGGTATTTTCTGATGGCGCCTTGCCTGCCAAAACGAAGGAACTCATAGCGGTTGCTGTGGCTCATGTGACGCAGTGTCCCTACTGTATTCGCAGCCATACCAAGCGGGCTAGGCTGAAGGGCGTAAGCGAGCAGGAGATCATGGAAGCGATCTGGGTGGCCACCGAGATGCGGGCTGGCGGCGCCATCTCACACTCTGCCCTCGCTATCGACGCGATGAATGCGGAGAAAGCCATTCCGAAGTAGCATGAGTCGAAATCTGTGCACTTGTTTTGTGGTCTAGGAACTCTGACGCTAGTGAATATTGGCCAGCACGCTGTACCTGGATGTGCGCCCTGTGGATGAGTTCACCGGCAAAATTCTTGCCCCTCCCGGTCTCTCCGAAACGGCTCAACGCGGTGGCCATATTCCGTGCGCTGCTAATATTCCTTGGTCCCAAGCAGCCAACGAGGACGGCACATATAAATCTGCAGATGCATTGAGACAATTGTACGAGGGTAATGGTGTCGATGGATGCGGAGAAGTCATCTCCTACTGCCGTGTCGGCGAGCGCAGCGCGCATAGCTGGTTCGCTCTGAAATACCTGCTTGGCTATAAAGACGTGAAAAATTACGACGGCTCGTGGACCGAATGGGGAAATTTGGTCGGTGCGCCAATTGAGAAGGAGGGTATCAAAGCTACTGATTAAATCAGGATGGCAAAGTACAATAACGAAAGGTGTTCGACTTTGTCGAATGTGGCAGAGCTAAAGCGAAAAGGCGCATAGACGGACGTAGCTGGTCACCTCAGGCTGGGACTTCGACTTCGAGCGGATATTGCGACTTAGCCAAGCTCAAGACCATCAAAAAGACATGACGAAGACTGATCA
>DHWW01000235.1 GCA_002413385.1 Granulicella sp. UBA5172 | reverse complement strand
AGCCGCTGACGGCGGTGGCTCTGAGAGCCAGATAGGCGTTACCGAAGCCGGGGATAATCACACATAATAGCTTGGCCTAGTGTAATCGTTCGATTACACCAGGCTTATGTTCTCGATCCGACCGCTGCCCGAGTTCACCGCCTGGATCGACGGTCTGAAGGACGAGACAGTACGCGGCGTGATCGTGGCCCGGATCAAACGCTTGGAGCGGGGATTGATGGGAGACGTTCAGCCGGTAGGTGATGGCGTCTCCGAGTTGCGCATCCACCTGGGCGCGGGATGGCGCTTGCATTTCACGCAGCGCGGGACGTAGCTCATCGTGCTGCTGGTCGGCGGATCGAAGCGCCGACAGAAGAGCGACATCTAGCGGGCCAAAGGACTGGCCGCAAGGCTCGATTGAACGGAGGAAACATCATGAGTAAACGCATCAAGGTGGCCAATCTGCCCGAGTTCCACGCAGCACACTATCTCGACAGCGAGACTTCGGTCGCTGCTTATCTGACCGACATTCTGGAAGCCAACGACGCAGCTTTGCTGGCTTCAGCTCTGGGAGACATTGCCCGCGCTCGCGGGATGACGGAGATCGCTAAGACGGCTGGGATCACTCGCGAAGCTCTGTACAAAGCCTTGCGCCCGGATAGCGCTCCACGATTCGATACCGTGAGTCGCGTGCGTGCTGCGCTTGGGGTGCGTCTGGTCGCGCAAGCTGTCCATCCCGCCACGGATGGGGGCGGGGTTTGAGATTGGACGCACGAAAGAGCAGAGCTGGGCCTGATCCTCGAATCCGCTCTCTGTAAGGCCGGACCACGAGCCAAAGGCTGTGTGAGGGAAGCAAAGTAAGGGAATGCCTGCGGTGCTTCTGTAAGTGGACGACAAAGGCCCTCGACACCGTGGCCAGGGAGGCAGACGAGGCCGGGCTGCACGATGAGGTCTTGCTTCCTGATTCGTGACCTTTGGCTACCAAGCCGTTCTGGACGCTTGTGTTCTCGTGAACGCCGCGCTCCGCGCTAGGCTGCTGCGCATTCGATGGCCATCCTACGATCTGGAGCGCCCAGAGCGTCTCACAAAGAATGAGTGTTGAGACTCGCTAGAATGCCAGTAAATGAAGGGCTTTGAGCCGTGTCGTTGTCTGTGACAAAAGGCAGGCCGCGCCTGTGGTCGTTGCGACCCAGTCGAGTACTGATCGCGATGGGCTAAGGCGGAGATGGTGAGTGTTCGACCCCGCCCGCGAGGATTCTGTCAAATCTCCTTGGCACCCAGAGGATGGCCGGAGTCCTCCTTCTCAAGTTCTATTATCTTTCGCCGATAAAAACACTGTACGGCCAGTAGTGCGTCAGCCATTGCATGGCGGAAGGGGCACTCAAGGGGCCGCTTGTGTAAATGTCTTATTTCCTTAACCTCCAGGTTCCCGGTAGCGAAAGGAGACGCGTCGAACGGCGCTCTCCTAAGTAATTGTTGATGATGACGACGAGGCCGCTATAAGATCCCAGAAATTCATCCCGAAGATACCTATCTTGATCCTCACGCTTTTCGTGATGCTGGTCGGGGTGCGGTCGGCGTCTGCCATGGACCAGGCCTCCAGCGACAATGTCCAGGCCGCCATCCTATGAGCGTCTCTTATCTCAGTGTCGCAGTCTTTGGTTTCGCTGCCTTCGTTGTTGTCGCACTGGTTGCCCTCACATTGCTGACAAGTCGGCGATATCGGACAGAGCGAATACTGTTGGAGGCATTCCTTGAACATATCCCAGACAATGTGTTTTTCAAGGACCGCGAAAGCCGCTTTGTGCGTATCAGCCGGGCGATGGCTAATTATCTAGGATTGGCCGATCCGGAGCAAGCGGTGGGCAAGACCGATACAGATATGTTCAGTTCGGAGCATGCCGAACAAGCTTTTGCGGACGAACAGGAAATTCTCCGTACAGGCCAGTCAATGGTAAGAGTGGAGGAGATGGAAACCTGGCCGGATGGCCACGAGAGTTGGGTTCTCACCACCAAGATACCGCTGTGTGATCGGAAGGACCGGATCATCGGTACGATGGGGATATCTCATGACATTACTGAACGCAAGCGAATCGAACAAGAGTTGGAAGAATACAAAGACCGTCTAGAAGAGCTAGTCGTGGTGCGAACTGCCGAACTCGTAGAGCTTGCCGGGGCGCGCGATACGGCGGAGAGCGCGAATCGCGCCAAATCGACATTTCTCGCCAGTATGAGCCACGAGTTGAGAACCCCGCTGAACGCCATCCTGGGCTATGCGCAGCTGCTCCTGCGCGAGCGCAGCCTCACCCAGTCACAGGTCATGGCGTGCCACACGATCCAGCAAAGCGGGGAGCACCTGCTAATGCTGATCGTCGACATTCTGGATCTGGCCAAGATCGAAGCCGGCAAGCTTGAACTGCAACCTGGCGCCGTCGATCTGCGTGTGTTTTTGCACGGCATCGCCGATATCATTGGTATCCGGGCGCAGAACAAGGCGCTCGGTTTTGCCTGTACGCTTGCGCCCGATCTTCCGGCCTTTGTGCAGGTCGATCAAAAACGCCTGCGTCAAATTCTGTTGAACCTGCTCTCCAATGCGGTCAAGTTCACCGACCATGGGCGCGTGGACATGCAGGTCAAGCTGGTATCGCAATCTGCGACAGAGGCGCGCCTCTCGTTTGCAATAAAGGATACCGGCACCGGGATCCTTCCCAAGCAGCTGGAAAAGGTATTCCGGCCCTTCGAGCAAGTGGGTAGTGCGCAACACCGCGCGGGCGGAACCGGGCTCGGTCTGAGCATTAGCCGCCAGCTAGTTCAGTTGATGGGGACTGAGATCCAGGTAGAGAGTACATGGGGACAAGGAAGCTGCTTCTCGTTCGTTCTGCCGACTGTGAAGATCGCCGCCGGACCCACTCCGGACGAAGCGGGCGGTACGGTGGTTGGGTACAACGGTCCGCGCAAGCGCCTTCTTCTGGTCGACGACATCGAGGCGAACCGCTCGATGATGTCCGAAATCCTGATGTCCCTGGGCTTTGACGTCACCCAGGCGATTAACGGTCTGGAGGCGCTGGACCACGCTCAAGGCGTGGTCCCGGATCTGATGCTGACGGACGTGCGCATGCCAGTGATGGGTGGGCTGGAGCTGATGCGCCGCATGCGGGTGCTTCCGGACTTGTGTCAGGTCCCGGTGATTGCCATCTCGGCTGGGGTAACCAACGAGGAGCAGAGTGACTGCATGGCGGCGGGGGCGAAAACATTTCTGACCAAGCCGATCGACTTCCCTAGCCTATTGCAAGAGATAGGTCGGCTCCTCCACTTGACTTGGATACGAGAGGTTGTGAACCAGGAAACTGCTCCTGCGAACGAGACTATCGAGCAGTCTGGGATACCGGAGCCGGAGCAGATGAACGCGTTGCGCGCGCTGGCGAAGGCAGGCAATATGCGCACCATCCGGGAGAAGGTTGAGGAACTCGCAATCGTCAACGAACGCTACCGCCCGTTCGCCGACCGGATTACCAAGTTGGCGATCGGTTATCAATCAAAAGCGCTGCTCCGACTGGTGGAGAAGTGTGCGGAACAACAGCAGATGGAATCTATGGAACAGGTGACGACTCATGAGTAAATCTTTGATTGGTATGGATGCCCGCACAATTCTAATAGTGGACGATGTCCCCGCTAATCTGGCTGTCGCAGTGGACTATCTGGAAGCTAACCAGTTTCAGGTCATGGTTGCACAGGATGGCGAGGAGGGCATCGAGCGGGCCCAATTGATCCATCCCGACCTCATTCTACTCGACGTGATGATGCCGGGAATTGATGGCTTTGAAACCTGTCGCCGCCTGAAAAAGGACGTGAACAACCGCGACACCCCTGTGATCTTCATGACTGCTTTGGCCGACACCAGTGATAAGATTGCGGGGTTCGCGGCAGGCGGCGTCGACTATATCAGCAAGCCGTTCCAGATCGAGGAACTCTTGGCGCGGATCAAGACACACCTGGCACTGCGATCCGCGCAGCAACAAGTCGAAATCCAGAACACTCAACTACGGGCTTCTGAGATCCGTTACCGTAAACTGTTTGAAACCGCCAAAGACGGCATTCTGCTCCTCGACTCGGAGAGTGGACGGGTCACCGACGTCAATGCCTCCGTGGTCCAGATGTTAGGCTACAGCCGCGATCATTTTCTCAACCGGAAACTTTGTGACGTTCTTCCCTTCACGGCGATTCCAGCCTGTCGGCTCGGTCTTGCCGCACTGGGAACCTCGCAGGACGTCGCAGTTGAGCATTGGTCGTTGGAGGCTCAGGACAAATCGCTCGTCGACGTCGAATTTGTCGGCAACATATATCAGGTTGAGGGCTCCAGAATCGTGCAATGCAACCTGCGCGACATTACCGGCCGGAAGCGGGCCGAAGCACGCATCCTCCATATGGCGATGCACGATGCACTCACGGGATTACCAAATCGTGTCTTACTGCAGGATCTCTTGACGCAGGCCATTGCAGTGGCGCGCCGGAATCACGAGGGCATCGCGGTTCTCATGCTCGACCTGGATAAGTTCAAGCACGTCAATGATTCTCTCGGTCACCATATCGGCGATCGTCTGCTGGAAGCAGTGTCCGCAAGGATCAAGGCCTGTCTGCGGGAAAGTGACATTGTGGCGCGCCTGGGCGGAGATGAGTTCGCGATCGCACTTCTCTCGGTTTCGTGTGAGCAGGACATCGAGGAAGTGGTGCATAAGCTGCTCACCTCCATACTCGATCCATCCCAAATCGAAGATCATGAGATTCAGATAAGTGGAAGCATTGGTATCGGGCAGTATCCGGCTGACGGAGATACCCCCGGAGACCTGCTCCGCGCTGCCGATGTGGCGATGTATGCTGCCAAGTCCAAAGGACGTAGCACGCACTGCTTCTTTACTCCGGAGCTTGATGTAGCAACCCGGCGCCATATCGCGTTGATAGGCGATTTGCACAACGCGTGTGCACGGGGACAGTTTGTCCTCCATTACCAACCACAGGTTTCAACAGACTCCGGATCCATCATAGGAGTCGAAGCCCTGCTGCGCTGGAACCATCCCCAGCATGGAATGATCTCTCCGGCTGAGTTCATCCCCCTGCTGGAAGAGACGGGATTAATCATCGAGGTCGGAACCTGGGTTCTGAAGACAGCATGCCTGCAGAACGTCGCTTGGCAGAAGGAAGGTCTCCCGCCGGTGCGGATGTCGGTCAATGTGTCGGCTCACCAATTTTATCGGAGCAATCTTGTCGGGCTTGTCGAAGAGGCGTTGCGGGAGAGCCAGATGGATCCCATATGGCTCGACCTTGAACTTACCGAGACTCTTACCCTGGATGGTTCAGAGACTACGATCAACATCATGCAGCAGCTCAAATCGCTTGGTGTAGACCTCTCGCTGGACGACTTCGGCACGGGCT
>DHWW01000065.1 GCA_002413385.1 Granulicella sp. UBA5172 | reverse complement strand
GTGCTAACTGAACGGTATTGGCTCTAGCCCGGGTCTTTTCGCGGAACGCCGACTGCCGGCATAGCCGCGTACCATGACGCCGTCTTTGTACACCGCGGCGATGTTCCCTTTCAAAGCAGACAGATCGAATGGGTTCCCGGAGATAATGACAAGGTCGGCGCGCTTGCCAACTGCAAGGGTCCCAATCTCGTCGCTCAGGCCGAGTAGCTCTGCGGCAGATGAGGTGGTAGCTGCCAACACCTGCTGAGGAGTCATGCCGCCGGCTTCCATCAGCGGCAGCTCATCGAGGTTGGACCCGTGCGGACCCACGCCCGTGTCAGTTCCCATTGCCACCTTCACCCCAGCGGCGACGGCTCTCGCGAATGAGTCCGCGTGGGCTTTGATGACCTCTCGAGCTTTTCGGACCGATTCAGCAGGGATGTTGGCGCCTGCGTCGACAGCGTTCAACACCGCTTGCGGTGCGACCAGAGTCGGCACGAGCCAGGTGCCCGCGTCGATCATCATTGAGATTGCCTCAGAGTCGAGATAGATCCCATGCTCGATCGACCGGATCCCCGCCCTGACTGCGTTCTTGATGCCGTCGGTGCTTTGGGCGTGAGCCATTACTCCGCATCCAGCCGCCGTTGCTTCGGCAACCAACACAGCAAGTTCATCGGCGCGGAAATGCGCGTGTCGTGGGTCGTCACGAGGCGACAAGACGCCACCAGACGTGCAGACCTTGATGACCTGAGCACCAGCACGCACAAGCTCCCGGACTTTTCGGCGCATCTCTTCGGGCCCGTCGACCAGGCCGGAAGGCCGGCCGGGGTGCGCAATGTGATGGCCGACCGAGAATCCCGATGGCATCCACCCGTCGCTATGCCCACCGGTTTGACTGATCATGCTGATAGCGATCTGCATGCGTGGCCCCTCGATGAGACCGTCGTCAACTGCCTGCTGGATACCCAGATCGACTCCGCCGGCATCCCGGACGGTGGTGATTCCACAGTCCAAGGTAGCGGCCATGTTATTGATCGCTTGATAGAACGCGTAAGAAAATGGGCGCCGCAGCCCGACCATCGTGTCGAGATCGCTCATGGTCAAGTGGACGTGGGTGTCGATAAGTCCAGGGAGCAGAGTAGAGCCCGTGACGTCGACCTCGACCTCACCACTGAGGTTGGGACCGACTGCGACGATTCTTCCCGCAGCAACGGCGACGTCTGCACGTATCGGCAAACTCCCGGTTCCGTCGAAAACATTCCCGTAACGAAAGACTGTAGTTGTCAATTGAGGGGTCCTTACCCGTAGTCATTATCTTTGTATAGGCGCCGCGCATACGACACGATCGACCTGGCAGGCAAACGGCGGACCCGAAGGTCAGGACCACTCGTCTACCGCTTAAACGCGAAGGCTTGGATCGAGGGCGTCCCTAAGCCCGTCTCCTGCCATGTTGAAGGCCAGAACACCCAAGAAAATCGCCAGACCCGGCAAGGTTGTCGTGTAGGAGGCGTAGAAGATGTACGCCCTGCCCTCGCCCAACATCGTTCCCCACTCGGGCAACGGCGCCTGTACTCCCAGACCCAGGAAGCCCAGTCCAGCTGCGACGAGAATTGTCAGCCCCACGTTCAACGTAGCGAAAACGATGATCGGCGTCCATGAGTTCCTCAGCACGTGTCGCCTGATGATTGTCAACGATCTCTCACCGAACGCCTGCGCAGCTTCGACGTAGACTTCCTCGCGCAGGGAGAGAGCCTGGCCCCGAGTTAGTCGAATAAACTGGGGCACGACTCCGATTCCGGCCGCGATAATAACGCTCCTGAGTCCGACGCCGAGCACAGCCACAAGAACAAGTGCCAGCAGGAACGGGTTGAATGCCAGCATGATGTCCGTGACGCGCTGGATCACCATGTCGATGCGCCCGCCGAAATAGCCGGATATCAGACCCAACGGCACGCCGATAGCCGTTGCCAGGCTCACGGCCGCCACTCCGATCATCAGCGTGTAGCGGCCTCCGTACATGATCCGTGAAAGCATGTCCCGGCCGAGGTCATCGGTGCCGAAAGGGTGCGCCCACGACGGGGATTGGAAGACGGAGCCCAAGTTCTCCGTTACGGGGTTGTATGGCGTAAGGATGGGAGCAGCGATCGCCACAAACGTGAAGATGGCCAGAATCAGGACACCACCGACGGCAGCCTTGTTCCGTGCAAAGACGCGTATCTTCTTCATTGACGTTCACCTAACAGACCTCTGTAACCACCCAGATGTTGTTCCACTTCTCGACCCGCCATTGTGTTAGTCATAGAGTCGCACGCGAGGATCGACGACGGAATACAGCAGGTCAGTGATGATGTTCACCACTATAAACATTGCCGCAAAGGTGAGAACGATGCCTTGCACCATAGGAAAGTCCCGGGCGTTGATCGAATCGACGAGAAGCCGTCCCAAGCCGGGCCAGGCGAAGACAGTCTCGGTGAGTACTGCGCCGCCCAGCAGCGTTCCGAACTGCAGCCCGATGACGGTCAGGACAGGAATGAAGGCGTTACGCAGTGCGTGTATGTAAACGACCGCCCTCGCGTTGACTCCCTTGGCCCGCGCTGTTCGCACATAGTCCTGTATCAGGCTGTCGAGCATTGTGGACCTCGTCATCCTCGACACGAGTGCCATCGAGAAGACTCCGAGTGTAATCGTCGGCATGATCAGACTTTGGAGAGAGGCTGCACCACCAATCGGCAGTAGTTTGAGCTGGACCGAGAACACCAGAATCAAGAGGATGCCGAGCCAATACACGGGCATCGAGATGCCCATGACGCCGACCATGGACGCGATGGTGTCGGTCACCTTGCCCTTGTGCTTGGCCGCCAATACTCCTAAGAGGATTCCAAAGACAACACCGAAAAGCGTTCCGAAGACCGCCAGTTCGAGTGTGTACGGAAGCCTTTGCCCTATCTCTGAGATCACCGAGCTACCGGTTCGCGCAGACACGCCCATGTTCCCGTGCAGCAGCTTCTCCAGGAAATCTCGAAACTGTACGATAACCGATTGCTCGAGCCCCATTGTCTTGCGGATCGCCTCGACCTGGGCTGGGGTGGCCTGGAGGCCGGCGATGATTCTCGCCGGGTCTCCAGGCACGAACTTGAAGAGCGTCACCAGAACGAAGATAACGCCGAGTAGCGTGACAACAGATGCGAGGAGTCGCCGCATCATGTATCCCCGGAATCCACTCACTGTCGTCTCACAACCCCAACACGGCGTGTCACGCTATTTCTCACGCTACTTTGCCGGCTTCGCGTACACGGTGTCGAATTTTTCGTTCGGTGTGTATGAGATGCCGGCTATGTTGCTCTGGTATGCCAGACTCAGCGTTTGGCTCCAAAGGAACATCCAGGGAGCATCCGCCCAGATGAGCTTCTGCGCCTGACAGTACCCGTCGTTCCGCTTCGTCGCGTCCAGTTCTTTCGCCCCGTCGGAGATCAAAGTCTCAACCTTGGGGTTGCTGTAGAAGGCGGTTGCAAGGCCGACGGGCGGCCATGACTTCTTCTGGAACATCTGGAGCTGGGTAGGAGCATCCAGCGCACCCGGAGCCCAGCCCAGCATGTGCAGGTCGAACGGACCCTTGGGGTCTTGCATCGTGGCCTGGTACGAAGGCCAGTCCATTGTCGACACCTTGACCGTCACGCCCACGTCCCGAAGGTTGGTCGCGATCGCCTGGGCAGCCTGTTGATCCTGCAGGTAGCGCCCGGTTGGGGCTCCGAACGTGATGGACAAGTGACTTGCGCCGGCCTCCGCAAGGAGCTGCTTCGCCTTCGCAGGGTCGTAGGCGTAGTCGCCGACCTTGCAGTATCCGCTCAGGGCCGCGGCAAGTGGAGAATCCATCAGGGTCGTCGTGCCAAAGAGCACGCTCTTAATGATGGCAGTCTTGTTGACGGCGTAGTTGAACGCCGCACGGACCTTCGGGTTATCGAAGGGAGGCTTCGAGTTATTGAAAGCAACGAAGATCGATCGGTCGCTGGGCGCCTTGAGTGTGGCGAGGCCAGGCGTTGCCTTCAGCGACACCAGGTCGGTCACAGGTGGGTTCATGATCATTTGGAGCTGACCGGAACGAAGGCCGGCTTCACGTGAGTTCGCCTCCGGAATTATTCGGAACGCAACACCGCTGTAGTAGGGCTTCTCACCCCAGTAGCTGTCGTATCGTTTGTAGGTTAGCTGAGTGCCCTTTTGGAACTTGACGAATTGATACGGTCCCGTCCCGACTGGGCTGGTAATGTTCGTGAAGGAGTTACCGTTCTTCGTGACCGAGTCGGGAGATATTATCCCGGATGTCGTAATTCCGAGGTTTTGCAGCAGGTTCGGGTCGGGGTATTTCAGATTGATCTTAAGAGTTCCAGGGTCGATGGCGGCGACGCTAGCGATAACCCCGAACGCTCCTCCGATCGGAACTTTGACCTTTCCTCCGGTAATCCGGTCCAGATTGAACTTTGCTGCCGTGGCATCAAACGTGGTTCCATCCTGGAATTTCACCCCTTTGCGCAGCTGGAGCGTCAACGCCATGCCGTCTTCGGACGTCTTCCATGACTCCGCAAGTCCCGGCGTGATCTTCCCTTCTTTGTCAAGCTCGATCAATGTTTCCACCGAGTAGTCGAGGACGTTCTGAACGGTGGTGGTTGTCTGCTGCGCCGGGTCGAGCGAGTCGAGGTCTACGCCGATACCAATGTTGAACGT
>DHWW01000020.1:215-4930 GCA_002413385.1 Granulicella sp. UBA5172 | reverse complement strand
AAACAGACAACGGCAAGAGCAACGGCAAAGGCGCTGCAGGTCTCTCCACTGCGGCGCGAAGAGCGCGCCTTCGGTCGAGATGACAGAGTGTGGGCTGGGGACGCGCGCGAGCCGCTTGTTGCGCGGTTGGTGGTGGACTAGACGAGGACGGGGAGTTCGGTTTGGACTGGGGTGTTGAAGACGCGGCGGTAGCGGGCGATGAGGTCGGCGGGGCCGGTGGATTTGTTGGGGTTGTCACTGAGTTTGACGGTGGGGATGCCGTCGGCGCTGGTTAGTTTGCAGACTAATGAGATGGGTCCGAACGTGTCTTCGTTGCGGGGGTGGCAGCCGCGGAAGTCGTTGGTGAGGAGGGTTCCCCAACCGGCGGAGAAACGGATGCGGCCGTTGAAGTAGTGATGGAGCTGGACGATGGTGGAGGCGTCGAGGCCGTCGGAGGCGATGAGGAGTTTGGTGCGGGGATCCTGGCCGCGTTGCAGAAGCCATGCGATGTATTCGTCGCCGGCGAGGAAGGGATCTTTGGAGTCGGCGCGCTCGCCGGTCCAGTTGGCGACCCAGGCGGGTGCGTGGGCGAGGAATTGTGACGTGCCGAAGGTATCGGGGAGGAGGATGAGGAGCTCGTTGTTGTAGGACTGCCGCCAGAGTTCGAGGACGTGGTACTGGGAGGCTCGGAGGTCGTCGTCTGAATCGGGTTCTGGGCCGAGAGAGGCGAGGGCGGCCATGGCCATGGGGAGCTCGTGGGCGTTGGTTCCGATGGCTTCGAGATCGTGCTTGTAGGCGAGGGCGGTGTTGGAGGTTCCGCTGAAGCGTTCGGCTATTTTTTCCTGAGAGCGGTTGGAAGAGCTTTGTGTGTTGAGCGCGGTGGAGAGGGCCTGGACGCAGTATTCCTGCCAGAGGAAGCTGTGGCGGCGGCGGGTTCCAAAGTCGGAGAGGCGGAGGCCTTCGATGGGGCGAAGGAGCTCGATCTTGTCCCAGAGGCGGGGCTTGGCGCGGGCGTAGAGGACGTCGAGCTCGAGCTCGTTGAGGGTGGAGAGGGCGGCGCGGGTCTTCATCTCGGAGACGATGGCGAGGGAGTAGACCTCCCACATGGTGACCTCGGTCCAGAGGCCGGAGAAGCGGATGATGAGTTGGCCGGCTTGCTCGCCTTCTTTGGGTTCGATGACCTCGTAGTCGGAGAGGCGGAAGTCTCGCCTCGAGCCAGGCGAGGAAGTCGGGGCGGAAGATTTGGTGGACGCCGTAGAAGGTGTTGCCGGCGAGCCAGATGAGCTCGGAACGGCGGAGGCGGAGTGCGCGGACGTGGTCGAGTTGATCGCGGAGCGCGGAGGCAGAGATGCGGTCGGCGAGGCGGACGTGCACGGTGCGGTTGTGGATCTCGCTGGTGACGTGGGTGGTGGGGAAGTTCTTCCAGATGAACTGGAGCATGAGGAGCTTGTAGAAGTCGGTGTCGAGGAGGGAGCGGACGATGGGGTCGAGCTTCCAGTTGTGGTTGTGCGCGCGCTCGGCGAAGTTGACGTTCATGGCTAGAGCAAGGGTAGCGAAGCGGGAGCGGTGCGCCAACTAATTCGTGAAAATAGTTCGCGAGGGGACTTGACAGTATAGGGAGGCCACTCGCTTGCTGACAGCCTGGGAGGGGTACAATTCCATGCAATCGATGGTGAAGAAGGAGATTGCGCATGAGATTGTCGCGACGGGAGTTTTCCAGGCTGGCAGCGTTGGGTGTGGCGGCGGGGATGGTGCCGGAGGGAATGGCGCGCGGGTTGGCGCAGGTTGCCGGGTCCTCGCAGCAGCCGAAGGTGGGGTATTGCGTGATCGGGCTGGGGAGGATTGCGGACCACTTTATGCGGGGAGTGAAGGGGAGTTCGACGTCGACGATTACGGGGCTGGTGAGTGGGCACCGTGAGAAGGCGGAGCGGATTGCGGCGCAGTATGGCGTGCCCAAGAGTTCGATTTACAGCTATGAGGAGATGGACCGGATGCGCGAGAACAAGGCGATCGATGCGGTGTATGTCGCGCTGCCGAACAGCATGCATGCGGAGTATACGATTCGTTCGGCGAAGGCAGGGAAGCATGTGCTGTGCGAGAAGCCGATGTCGACTTCGGTGAAGGATGCGAAGGCGATGATTGCGGCGTGCGATGCGGCGAAGGTGTTGCTGATGATCGCGTATCGACTGCACTATGAGCCGACGACGCGGAGAGCGATCAAGCTGGTGCAGGGGGGAGTGGTGGGGCAGGTGCAGTCGATTGTGAGCGCGAATGGGTTCAATGAGCGCGCGGGGGAGTGGCGGCTGGATAAAAAGTTGGCGGGTGGCGGGCCGCTGATGGATGTCGGGATCTATTGCCTGAATGCGATGCGGTACCTGACAGGCGAGGAGCCGGCGAAGTTTACCGGGTATGTTTCGACGATCGATAAGGATGGGCGGTTCGATTCGGTGGAGGAGAATACATCGTGGACGATGCAGTTTCCGTCGGGGATTGAGGCGACGTGTACGACGACGTATGGAGCGCAGATGCCGGGGGTTTATAAGGTGTTTGGATCGAAGGGGTGGCTGGAGGTGGATAACTTCGGGTATGACGGGCTGCGGTTGACGGCGGAGTACAGGGGGGATGCCGGGCCGGTGAAGCTGGATGAGCTGAATACGGAGAAAGATCCGGAACAGTTTGTGCGGCAGGTGGATCATTTTTCGGGGTGCGTACGGACGGGTCGGACTCCGGATACGGCGGGCGAAGAGGGGCTGCGGGATATGGAGTATATGCAGGATATTTACCGGTCGGCTGGGGTGGTGGCGCTGGTGTAGCGGGAGCGGGCTCGCGATCCCACCCATCCGCTGCAGTGCGCGTATGGATGGGGCACCCGGCTATCTGGAGCCCGGCTATTCGGGGACATGCAGATTCCTCCGCTGCGCTGCGGAATGACAACCAAAAAGTGGGGTGGCGGAAGTCTTTGCGGCTGAAATTCACAGGATTGACGCGTGGGGATTGGTGGGACGCGATATTCTTGTAGTCGATATGACTACGAAAAAAGATCTACTCAAAACCCCTATTCAACACATCGACATCAAGCAGCATAACGTGGTGGCGCTGGTGGATGCGATGGCGTCCATGGCCTATAGCTCGCGCGACCTGGCGCGGGCCGCGAGTATCTACGAGATGATGCTGCGCGATACCGAGTGTGGCGTGATTCTGTGCCTGGCGGGATCGTTGATCTCGGCTGGGTTGCAGAAGGTGATTGTGGACCTGGTGCGGAACAATATGGTCGATGCGATTGTGTCGACGGGCGCGAATATTGTGGACCAGGATTTCTTTGAGGCGCTGGGGTACAAGCACTACATCGCGGGCGATGAGTACAAGTATGGAGGCGGCGATGCAAACCTGCGCGAGTTGATGATCGACCGCATCTATGACACGTTCATCGATGAGGAAGAGCTGCGGCTGTGCGATGACACGATGGAGAAGATTACGAATTCGCTGGAGACACGGCCTTATTCTTCGCGGGAGTTCATTGCGGAGATGGGCAAGTATTTGAGTGAGAATGGGCGCACCCCGGCGAATGGGAATCCGGATTCGATCGTGCTGGCTTGCTATGAGAAGGATGTGCCGATTTTCTGTCCGGCGTTCTCGGATTGCTCGGCGGGGTTTGGATTGGTGGCGCATCAGCATGCGCGGCGTGGGAAGCCGGTGGTCTCGATTGACTCGGCTAAGGATTTTTATGAACTGACGCAGCTGAAGATTGCGAATCCGACGACGGGGCTACTGATGATCGGCGGCGGCGTTCCGAAGAACTTTGCGCAGGATATTGTGGTGGCCGCGGACGTGCTGGGTGTCGAGGCGTCGATGCACAAGTATGCGATTCAGATTACGGTGGCAGATGCTCGCGACGGTGCGCTTTCGGGATCGACGCTGAAGGAAGCCAGTTCGTGGGGCAAGGTGGATCTGACCTATGAGCAGATGGTGTTTGCCGAAGCGACGATTGCGCTTCCGCTGATTGCGGGGTATGCGTTCCATAAGGATGCGTACAAGGCTCGGACGGGGAAGAAGTTCGCGCGGGTGCTGGAACCGGTCACAGCGTAGTCCTGCGCGGACGGCGNNCAATGGGTTAGTTTAGGGGTAGAGATGAGTGATCTGCTGACCATTCCGACTAGCCTCTCGACGAACGTGTCCGCGCTTGTGGGGCGCAGCGTCGTGGACGCGGAGGGGAAGGCCTGCGGAAAGGTGAAGGAGTTCGCGGTGGATGTATCCAGGGACCAGACGCACGTTGCGGCCCTGGTTCTGCAGCACCGTGAAGGCGGCAAGACGAAGAAGATGCTGCTGCCGGTGGTTGAGGTGATCTGGCCGGATTCGAAGGACGCGCAGCTTCGCACCAAGGGGGCACCCGGAAAGTACAAGGAAAAGAACGATTTTCTGTTGCTGGATTATGACCTTTTGGACCAGCAGATTATCGACGTGGATGGGCGCAAGGTGGTGCGGGTGAATGATGTGAACCTGGCGTGGGAGGCTGGGGAGGCGGTGGGGGAGACGGCGGGATTGCGGATTGTGGAGGTCGAGGTGGGGACGCGGGGAGCATCGCGGCGGCTGCTGAAGGGGCTGCCGGAGGGTGCGGTGGAGGGCGTGTCGCAGTTGTTTCAGTCGCGGGTGATTCCGTGGGCGTGCGTGGATTTGATTGAGCGCGATCCGGCGCGGAGGGTGCGGCTGAAGATTGGGCAGGAGCGGCTGGGGGAGGG
>DHWW01000020.1:0-204 GCA_002413385.1 Granulicella sp. UBA5172 | reverse complement strand
GCAGCGGCTGGCGAAGCTGCATCCGTCGGATATTGCGGATATTTTGGAAGACCTGGCGCCGGCAGAGCGTGAGGCGGTGTTCTCGAGCCTGCCGGAGGAGACGGCGGCAGAGGCGCTGGAGGAGATCGATCCGAAGATGCAGAAGGCGCTGCTGCAGGGGTTGGACTCGGAGCGCGCTGCGGACATTCTGGAGGAGATGGACCC
>DHWW01000021.1:8382-8639 GCA_002413385.1 Granulicella sp. UBA5172 | reverse complement strand
GAAGCAGTCGTGGACGGTGGGGCGCGAGGTGGGGGCGGTGAAGTCGACGCTGGATCCGCTGCTGCAGAGGGCGTTCTCGGTTGCGAAGAAGGTGCGGACGGAGACACAGATTGGCAGCACGACGGTGTCGGTCGCATCGGTGGCGGCGGAGCTGGCGAGGAAGATTTTTGGATCGCTCTCCGGGAAGACGGTGCTGCTGGTGGGTGC
Organism: Granulicella sp. UBA5172; assembly: GCA_002413385.1. Lineage (GTDB taxonomy): Bacteria > Acidobacteriota > Terriglobia > Terriglobales > Acidobacteriaceae > Granulicella. The sequence goes on along the minus strand of DHWW01000021.1, from coordinate 8,432 downwards.
GGGGAAGATGAGCGACCTGACGGCGCGGCATTTGATCCAGCAGGGAGCCA
>DHWW01000021.1:0-8273 GCA_002413385.1 Granulicella sp. UBA5172 | reverse complement strand
GTGTATAAGAGACAGGCGCAATCACGAGGCAGAAGCGGCTGAGTCGATTGTGAGCAGAGAGGTGGCGAGGTATAGCGACCGGCTGTCGCACTCGTCGTCGACGGAGGCGATCAAGCAATTGATGCTGGAGGCCGAGGTGTTGCGCCAGCATGAGTTGACGCGCACCGCGCAGCAGCTTATAAGGCAACCGCTATCGACGGAGCAGATGGCGGCGGTGGATCGGCTGACGAAGTCGCTTACAGGGAAGCTGCTGCATGCGCAGATTGCGGCGTTGCGCGACGAGGCAAGCGAGGGCGGGGCAGAGGATTAAGGGCGTTGGGCAACTACAGCGATGTTCGCTGTTTCGAGGCTGAGCGACCATGCCTGTCGCGCCGAAGAAGATCGCTCTCATGAGAGCAGGGTGACGCATTGCGCTGGGCTGTGCGTGGGTTGGATTTAGGGATGGAGGATATACAGGGTGGGGGTGGGTGGAGTGTAAACTCTAGGTACTTCGGTGATATGTGCCGACTGGTCACGAGGCAACGGTAGCATAAGGAGAGCAGGCAGGATGAGTTTGATCGCGCCGCTGCGGGCGGGACGGCAATCTCGGCGCAGGATCGCTTACGTTCTTGCGGTGGTTCTCCCGGTCCTGGGCATTAGCTTGACGGAGCATGTGGCGGCCCTGAGCGTCATCCCGTACTCGCTGTATCTGCTGGCGGTGGTGGTGGTAGGAATCCTTGGGGGGCTGATGCCATCGCTGCTGGCGGTGATGGTGATCGCGCTGGTGCGTGGATCACTGCTGTTGTTTAGCCAACTACCACGGTTGTCTCTCGAACTGGAGGCATTGCACGTAGTGCTTCTGGTAGCGTCGGCATTCGTGGTGTGGTTCATCAACCAGCGTCGACTGCTGTCGGAGGAGAAGATCGAGGCGACGCTGGCAGCGTTGCAGGAGCGCACGGACGATCTGGTTGCGTCGTTGAACAGCAGCAAGTGCGCGTGCTGGACTCTGGACATGGACAGTGGGAAGAGCGAGCGTTGGTACAGCGGGAGCTATCAACTGTATGGGCGGCCTTACAGTGAACTGGAACAGATGTCGACACTGCATCCATTTGTGGATACGGATGACCATCAGCGACTGCTGGATCTGAGCCAGACGATGCGGAGTTCGTGGGAGCCGGTGGTGTGTGAATTCCGGGTGTTGTGGCCGAACCGTGAGGTGCATACGCTGGAAATGCGGGCGAATCGGGTGGCAGGACGACGGTGCATCTGGCGCGGTGTGACGCTGGATATTACGGAGCGCAAGAAGACGGAGGCGGCGCTGTTGCGGGCGGAAAAACTGGCCGCGATGGGACGGCTGGCGTCGACGGTCGCGCACGAGATCAATAATCCGCTGGAGTCGGTAACGAACCTGTTGTATCTTGCTCGGTCAGGCACGCTGATGGACGACGAGACACGAACGTATCTGGCGACGGCAGAGCACGAACTGGCGCGGCTGAGCAATATTACGCGGCTGACGCTGGGATTTGTGCGGACCAGTGCGAGTATGGCCGAGACAGAGATTGCGAGTGTGGTGGATGAAGTGCTGTCGATCTTCAGCCACCGTTTCGAGACGAAGAACGTGCAGGTGGAGCGCCACTATGAGCCGGATGTGTGCGTGACGATCGCGCCGCATGAGCTTCGCCAGATCGCGACGAATCTGATTGCGAATGCGGCGGATGCTGTAGGAGCCGGGGACGCGCGCCTTGCGATCCATATCGGGCGGGAAGGGGACAAGGCGGTGCTGTCGGTGGAGGATAACGGGACGGGGATCGACCCGGAGCATCTGCCGCGGATCTTCGAGGCCTTCTTTAGTACCAAAGAGGAGGTTGGAACGGGGATAGGGCTGTGGGTGACGAGGGAGTTGGTGGAGAAAAACGGAGGACGGATTTCGGCGCAGAGCCAGAGCCATCTTGCTTCGGGTGCGACGACCCAGTTCCGGATCGAGTTTCCCTTGACTCGGTAGAGTTCCGCGGTAGGGTGCTGCGGTTGCGTGGAGCGAGGGTGGGGATGGAGGGTGGAGCGCTTCAGGTGGTGCGGGGCTTGGGCTTGCGGGTGAGCAGGTAAATCATGCCGATGACAATGAGGAGGGTGATCATCCCGGCGATGCCGAGGATGCGGATGACCGAGACGGAGTATCGACCGACCACCGGGTTGTAGCTGCAGCAGTAGAGGATGAGGAGGTCCACTGGATTGCTGATCTTCTTTTGGCTGGCGTCGAGAAGTGCCAGGCGTAGATCGCGCGCGGGATAGTCGATGCCGGAGAGGTATTTGGACATGCGGCCGTCGGGGGTGGCGAACATGATGACGCTGGAGTGGGCGAACTGGTCCATCTTGCCGTCGGGACCGGGGACCATGACGTAGTGGAAGCCGGTGGCGCCGGTGATGGCGGCGATGCTGGCAGGGTCTCCGGTAAGGAAGTGGACGGCGTTGGCGGCGGTGGGTTGATTGGACCAGCCAGCTTCGCTGAGGAAGGTGTGTTTTTCGCCGACGGCGTCAGCGGGCTTATCGGTGGGATCGATGCTGAAGACGAGGACCTGGTAGTCCTTGCCGGGGGTGAGGGTGGTCTGGGCGAGACCGGTGGCGAGGCCGTGTTGCACCTGGGGGCAGAGCATGGCGCACTTGTAATAAACCTCGGCCATGACGACGGGCTTGTTGCTGAACCAGGTGCTGAGTTGGCCGGTGCGGCCGGTCTCGTCGTTGAAGGTGGCGGAGAGGGGAAGGGGCTGGCCAAGGCGCTGCTCGATGCCAGCGTGTGCGAGATAGGCGGGGGTTTGCTGCGCGGTTGCACCGAGGGGCTTGTCCGCGGTGTAACCCTGCGCGCGGAGAAGGCTGACGGAGAAGAATCCCACCACCATAAAGGCCCACAATCTTGAACGCATTGAATCGAATCTCCCTTTACTCTCTCCATGGTACCTGCTGGAGGGGTCGGAATGGGGTGAGTTGCGAGGCGGCGGAACGGGTATTCTATAGGTTGTGACGACACACACAATACGGATTGGATCGAGGGGTTCGCAACTGGCACTGTGGCAGGCGAACCATGTAGCAGATCGCCTTCGCGCAAATGGCCACACGGTGGAGATCGAGGTCATTCGTACGGTCGGAGACCGGATGCAGGAGGCTGGATTCACGGCACCTGCGACGTATGAGGATGGGACTNNGGGTTCACGGCATCGGCGACGTATGAGGATGGGACGCCGCTGGATGCGAAGGGAATCTTCATCAAGGAGATCGAGGACGCGCTGATGGGGGGCAGGATCGATCTGGCGGTGCACTCGCTGAAAGATTTGCCGACGACGCTGGATGAGCGATTTACGCTGGCTGCGATTCCGTCGAGGGTGGATGCGCGGGATGCGTTTGTGTGCGAGGAGCACTGGGGGCTGCATATGCTGCCTTCGGGGGCGAGGGTGGCGACGACGAGTCCACGGCGGCAGGCGATGTTGCTGGCGCTGCGACCGGATATTCGATTTGTCGAGATGCGAGGGAACATCGATACGCGGCTTCGGAAGTGGTCGGAGGGGCAGGCGGATGCTCTGGTGCTGGCATGTGCCGGGCTGGATCGCCTGGGACGGACGGAGCATGTGCATTCGCGATTCTCCGTGGACGAGATGACGCCGGCGCCGGGGCAGGGAGCGTTGGGACTGGAGACGCGTTCTCCGAAGCACCCTCTGGATACGGAGGATGCGAGCCGCGACCCTTATGTGTATGCGGCGGTGCGCGCGCTGAATGATGCGGATGCAGAGTTTGCCACACAGGCGGAGCGAGCTGTTTTGAATGCGCTGGGGGGAGGCTGCCAGCTGCCTCTGGGGGCTTATTGCCACCGCGGGGACGAGCAGTGGCACATGCACGCCATGGTGGTTTCGCGGGATGGGGAGCAGGTGGCACATTTGGAGCGGCGTACTGCGGTGGGTGCTGCTGCGGCTGAATTTGGGGCGTCTGTTGCAGAGGCTTTGGTGGCGCGGGGAGCGATGGAACTCCTTTCCCCTTCGGTTGACGCCTGAGCGGGTTGTTCATGCGAAGGGTTCGGGCGCGCTTGGTCATTTCCTGGTGACGCACGCGATTGAGAGGGGCGACTTCCCGTCGTGGAAGGTGAAGATCCAGGGGATGCCAGAGGCGGAGATCGACAAGCTCAGCTTCGATCCGTTTGCTCTGCTGAAGGGTCGCCCTTGCTTTTACGATATGAAGGGTTGAACTCTCGTTCATCTCCAATCCATCTACACTGAGAGCTGTGAAGACCAGTCCTTCCCATTTCGCAGTGTTATTTCTAATGACGATGGTTGTGGCTGTGCAGCCTGGGGCGCAGGGTCAGCTGAGCCAGCAGGAGGTGGGTGCCGGTGAGGGGCCGCCCACGACTGAAGGCGTGATTGTGCCGGCGGGGGTTCCGCTGCATATACAGGTCACGCGCACAGCGCATTTGCATACGGGAGCGGAGGTAAGCGGCGTTCTTACGGAGCCGATTTATGTTCGGGACCGGCTGGTGGTGCCGGTGGGGTCGACCCTGAGTGGCACGGTGACTGGGTATGCTCCGGTGGATCGCATTGAGCGGGAGCAGGCGCTGCTGAATGGCGATGTGACACCGCTGCATGATCCGGTGGTGGATTTTACAAGTCTCCACCTGGTCGATACAGATGAGGATGTTGTGCTCGATACGAGGGCGCTGATTCGGGCGACGAAGCTGGTTCGATTCAGCAGTGCGAAGAAGCCGTCGTTGGTGCGACAGGCGATCCATGGAGTCAAGACTCGCGTTCATGATGTGTATGCGTCCATCTTTGGGCCAGGAAAGAAAGACCGCGCGCTGCAACTACTGTACGGACAGCTTCCGTATCATCCACAGCGGATATGGTCGGGAACGCAGTTTCTCGCGGACCTGAACGCGCCGGCAACGGTGAGGATGCCGTATGAGGCGCCGGTTGCTGAGTCGGAGGTTGCGAGCTTGAATGGGATCACGGTGAGTGCGCGGCTGCGGGACTCGCTTGACTCGAAGATATCGAAGAAGGGGGATGCCGTGGTCGCGCTGGTGACGGCTCCGGTGTTCGACGCGGAGCATAAGCTGATTCTGCCGGAGGGTACGGAGATCGATGGCGTGGTGACGGCGAGCAAGCCGGCGCGGAAGTTTGGGCGGAATGGGCAGTTGCGGTTCGGGATTCGAGGAGTGAAGGACGATGGTCAAGCCACGGCGCGGACGAAGGAGAAGGTGTACGGCACGCTGACCGGGGCGGAGGGTAGCGCGGGGCAGAATCTATCGGTGGATGCCGAGGGGAACGTGAAGGCGAACCCGGACAAGAACCGGTTCGTGGCACCGCTGCTGCTGGCGGCGACGGCCATGGCCGGGCAGGATGCAGATCATGGTGCGGCCAATGCGGGTATTGGGCGAACCACGGTAGCGTCTAACGGGTTTGGGCTGGTGGCACGTGTGGTTGCGTTGACAGTGACGAGCCGCAATGTTGCGATCGGCTTTGGGGCGTATGCGTTTGCGAAGTCAATTTATTTTCGCTTCCTGGTGCGAGGACACGAGGTCACGTTTCCGAAAGATACGCAGGTTGAGGTAACACTTTCGACGCGGTGAGTTGGGATCCGTCGGGGAGGTCGAGCGCGAGACCGGACTGGAGCAGGGCGGCGAGATGACCGTTGATGGCGAGTTGCACCCAGCCATAACCTCCGCCGAGGACCTGGGGTAGTTTGAGGGCGATGGGACCCACGACGAGGCTGCCGATGATTCCCCGGACTAGCGAATCCAGCAGGAGTCTCGGTTTGCCACTGGGTTGCACCCTATTGAGTACGATGCGTGAGAGCCGCCATCGGTCACAAAACCCTACCTTGTACAATTGAATTTTTCAGAGGACACACTCATGCACCGTCGTCAGTTTATTGCCGCCGCCGTTGCCAGCTCTGCGCTGGCAATATCTGGAAAGTCCGGTCTAGCCTCGCCCATGAACTCGAAACTGCGAGAGTACTATCAGCTTCGCCGCTACACCCTGCAGTCTGGTCCACAGACTGCGCTCACCGAAAAGTTCTTCGCGGATGCATTGATTCCCGGACTCAATCGGTTGGGCTTCACTCCGATTGGGGCTTTCAAGCTGGACGTTGGGCCGGAAACACCGACGTTTTATCTGCTGATTCCGGGCACGTCCGTGGAAGCGCTCGTGATGATTGACCTTCGTCTGGCTGAGGACGCCGTCTTTATGAAGGCGGCAGAGCCGTTCTGGAGCGCGCCCGCTGCTGCGCCAGCGATTCTGCGCGTTGAGAGCTCGCTGCACATTGCATTCGAAGGATGGCCACGACTGACAATGCCTGTCGCGACCGCCGCTAAGGGAAAGCGAATTTTTCAACTGCGCACGTATGAAAGTCCGAGCTACGGTGCCCACGTACGGAAGGTTGAGATGTTCCACTCGGGCGAGTTCGAGATTTTCACGAATGCTGGATTCCACCCGGTCTTCTTTGGAGATACGCTGGTGGGGGCGCGGCAGCCTAGCTTGACCTACATGCTGAGCTTCGCCGATCTTGACGAACTCACGGCCGAGTGGAAGACCTTCAGCAGCGATCCGGTGTGGAAGAAGCTCTCGGCCTCTCCGCGTTTTGGGTCCGAGGCCATCGTGAGCAATATTACGAATCTCGTGCTGAGTCCGCTGGCGGCTTCGCAGATCTGACGCGTAGAGGAGGCCTATTCGCCGTAGGGAACCCAGATGTTTTTGACCTGGGTGGCGTGGCGGAGGAACCAGCGGCCTTGCGATTGTGCTGGATCGAACCAGTCGATCGCGCGGCCGTGGTTGGTGAAGACCTGCTTGAGGTTTCCGATGGAGGCAGCTTTGGCGAGGGTCGCGGTGGCCTCGTCGCGGAAGCTCCAGATGGCGTCGATGTCGTCGTGGTCGGCTAGCCGTCTTGGCTAGTTCGGATACTTTGCCGGAGACGAGGTTGATGACTCCGCCGGGGAGGTCGCTGGTGTCGAGGACCTGGTAGAGCTCGGCCATGAGGGTTGCGGTGCGCTCGCTGGGAACGGCGACGACGGTGTTGCCCATCGCGATGGCGGGGAGCACGAGGGAGAGCAGGCCGAGGAGCGGGGCGTTGTCGGGGGCTAGGATGCCGATGGCGCCGACGGGTTCCTTCATGGCGAGCGTGACCATGCGCGCGGGTGGATTGTGGACCGTGCCCTCGAATTTATCGGCCCACGCGGCGTAGGTGAAGGTGCGCTCGATGCTGGTGTCGAGTTCGATGACGGCTTGTTCGGGACCGACGAAGTCTGCGAGCTTGGCGATGATTTCGTCGCGTCGCTGGGCGAGGTTCTCGGCGATGAAGTAGAGGACCTGGGCACGGCCGTGCGCCGTGTTCTTGCTCCACTTGCTGGCGGAGCGTGCGGCTTCGACGGCGTTGCGGATGTCCTTGCGGCTGCCGAGGGGAGCTTCGCCGATGAGGCGACCCGCGTGCTGCCCAAAGGCCGCGTAGACGGGGTAGCTGTAGCCGGAGTCGGGGCGGGTCTGCTTGCCGCCGATGTATTGCTTGATCGTGCGATCGATGGGAGAGAGTTCTAAGTTGTTAGTTGTAAGTTCCAAGTTGCTTGGCGGTCCACTTACAACTTGCAACTTGGAACTTGGAACTGGCGCCGACGCTAGCCAGGTTGGTTCGAGGTATTCGTACATGCCTTCCTTGCCGCCTTCGCGGCCGTAGCCGGATTCGCGATAGCCGCCGAAGCCACAGGCGGCGTCGAAGAGGTTGGTGGCGTTGATCCAGACGACTCCGGCTTTGACCTGCGCGGCGACGTCGAGAGCGACGTTGATGTTCTCGCTCCAGATGCTGGCGGCGAGGCCGTAGGTGGTGTTGTTGGCTAGCTCGATCGCTTCGGCTGGCGTGCGGAAGGACATGGCGACGAGGACGGGACCGAAGATTTCTTCCTGTGCGACGGTCGCGCTGGGGCTGACGTTGGTGAGGAGCGTGGGCTTGAAGAAGAGGCCGCGCGCGGGGAGGTCGGTGGTGGGTTGGTAGCAGGTTGCGCCTTCGGCGATACCGGTTGCGACGAGGGATTGGATGCGGTCGTATTGCACCTGATCGACGATGGCTCCGATGTCGATGGCCTTGTCGAGGGGCGAGCCGATGCGGAGGGTGTCCATGCGGGCGCGGATTTTTTCGTAGAGACGCTCGGCGATGCGCTCCTGCACAAGGAGGCGGGAGCCGGCGCAGCAGACCTGGCCCTGGTTGAACCAGATGCCGTCGACGAGACCTTCGACGGCGGAGTCGAGGTCGGCGTCGTCGAAGACGATGAAGGG
>DHWW01000022.1 GCA_002413385.1 Granulicella sp. UBA5172 | reverse complement strand
CACGCTATCTTTGAAGCTCGCGGTCGGATCGTTGTAGTTCATCCACAAGCTAGGCGCTGCCAACTGCACCTGCGCATTGAAGTTCTGCTGCGGGTTCGGATTCTGTCCTATCAACCCAACAGCATAGAGCAGGCAAAGGCAAAAGAAAAAGAGTTTGCGCATTACTGGCTCCTTCCGTAGACGAGGGTTGCGCCCGTCACATAGGTTGGGACTGCCGAGGTCGTAGCAGCATAGACGCGAATCAAGAGCTTCGTGGGTGTCGCCATGCCCGTCGCAGGGCAGCTATTCGCGCCTGGCGTTGCAATGCCCGAGATGAACGCCGTCTGAATGTCTGTGTTGGCCGTCCCTGCTACCGCTGTGGTCGTCACGATGGCCGTGCTCCATGTCGGAGAACCTACCGCCTGTCCAGGCACCACACAGGCCGTCTGCACGTCCATCACGGAGTTTCCAGTGGTCGAGGTCGAGTAGAAGTTGATCCATAGTCCCGTCGCAGCAGATGAGGAAGTCCAGTATGGCGGTAGCTCAACCGAGGTCTGCGCGTACTGCGGCGAAGTTGGACTGGCCGCGAACAGCATGTAGCCGTCGGTCGTAGTAGCTGGGTTGACGCTGCCGATGGTAGGCGCATTCGCGTTGTAGGTTCCGAACGCCCCTGAGAAGCCCACACCGCCAGAGGACACTGCCGCGTGCAGAGTGACGTAGGTCAAGGGGGGCGTTGAGCTGCCTGTCGCGATCGTGCATGTTCCACCAAGCGCACAAGTCTGCCCATTCACCGTTGTAGCGCTATTAGCCAACGCCACATTAGGAATCGCGCTCGCCGCCACCGCAACCGTTGGCGTCGTCGTCGCGTTGGTCACCGTAGGCGTCAACCAACTCGGCCAGGTTCCTGCTGCAACACTGCTAACTGTTCCTGTACCGCCCCCGCTTGCTGGGCAATTCGTCCCGTTTTGCAGACAGGGAAGTACTCCCCCAATCGTCGAGCCCAGCGCAAACTTGCTCGCTCCGGTCGTCGCCGTAATCGATGGCACCCCTAGATTTCCACTAAGCGAAAAACCCCCACTCTGTGGGTTGAATCCAAATGATCCGCCCACGGCATTGTCTGTAAAGATGTAGTACGGCTTGGCATTCGTCGATACAGGCTCACCACCTTGTACATACAATATCGATCCGTTATTTGCAGGGCGATACCCGAAGTAAAAATCATTCGCATACGACCCAAGAACATAAAACATTTGCCCTGCTATCCCATTCGTCGTTTTATTGATAGCTGCATAAGCGCGGCTAAGTTGGGTCGGTCCATTGTCAAACACCATAATTCCCTGCGATGCCCTGCTTCCATCGACAGGCGTTGTTTGCCCGATATACACATTCAATCCAGAATTCTGAAATTCCGATGTAGGTGCCCCTGCAACCACGTCGCCAGCTGCGAATGGAACGGTATTGGTCGCTAGTTGCACGTTGCCAGAGACCCCATTGTTTGTCCCCGTAATGAATGCCGATGGATAGAAAGTAATACTCTCAGGAAGCGAGGAAATCGTCCCTAGCGCCGTAGCTGTTTCATCTGCCCCTGTCTGTGCCCACGTGATATTTGCGACTGACCCCGGACTACCATCCTCGCTGTTTGTAGCTACGGTATAGGTACCATTTAGATCCGACGGACTTGCTCCAGTCACCACAATGGTTGAACCTACTGGAAAATAGGTAACCTTAGGGCCCATTCCGCTCATAGTTACTACATTGCTGGTTCTTACCATCGATTCGCCGTAAGCCAGAACACCGCTGAAGGATAGGACCGACGCTTGAAGAATATTTCCTGCACCTCCACCAACGCCATTACAACTTCCACTTAGGCAGTTACTGAAAAATACCTGCGTCGGCGACGTAGCACCTACTACCGCGTATGCAATTGGCCATGTCGCTGCCCTATTCGTCGCCACAATCGACTGGCCGCCAGGGCCACCCTGCATCACTAGCGCGGAATCCCAGGTAGAATTCCACGCATAGCGGGTATTGAACGTAATCGATTGCACACCACCCGAAGGAACACCAACTGCAACGACAGCCGCTTCCTCTTCAAATGGACCTGACAGAAAAATATCCTGACCCGTNNCATGACCCAAAACAAAAAAATACCCTCGCCCGCCACAAAACTCCCGGGGCTTGCCGGCGATGTACCCAGAGTTACATTGCAAGTAGTCGCCGTGTAGTTCTGCCATTGTCCATTCCCGTTATTCGTACAGGAATTTAGAAGGATATTGCCCCACGCTATAGACGGCGTTACCGTCCCCGAGCCCAGCGTGTAGTACATCCCATTCAGCACCTCACCCTCCGCAGCAAGCGTCGCCGTGCTCCCTCCCTTCGATGTGTCAAGCAAAATCCCTCCGTCGGCGAACTGATTGTTCTGCAGTGTGATGCAGAACCCATGACAGCTCATCGAGTTCGTCGTGAGAAGATTCGAACCGGTCACACCCCCTGTTGCGATGACGCCCGTGTAGTAACCAATTTGATCTGTATGGTCCACCGTGTGCGTAACCGCTTCGTCGGATGAAGCAACCGAACCACCAAAGGATGTCAGATAGGTGTAATACGCTGCCGTGTCGCCCTGTGCGAAGTGGCTGAAATCTCCCGTGTGTAGCTGCGATATTCCTCGCGTTGCCGATTCTTCCGTATCCGCTTCCAGTGCACAGGTAGACCACCCATTCGCGGAGGTTCCATTATTGCCAAGATCAAAGCCAGGCTCGAAGCAGTTAAGCGAGTTTGTAAATTGCGTGTACCCAGTAACACTGGGACTCGCCGCCGTAGTCGCTGAGGTAACCGTCGTTTGCGACGTTGTACCTGCACTCGCGAATGTCGTACTCCCATACGTGCCTGCAATGCCGAAACTCGTTCCACTCGGTTGCGACACCACTTGCGAGGCCCCCGGGAACTGGCTCACTTTCTGTCCCATGCCTGCAGCCGTAGCGGCCACATTGATATCCACGTAATGCTTGTCTGCCGCCTGATTGGGACTCACAGGATCTGCCGGCAAAACCAGCGGCCCCGTCATCGTACCCCCAGCCGTCGGCACGTAAACATTGGTGCTGAGCGGAGCTCCCGACTGCACCGCTGCGATCGCGTTGTCCACATATTGCTTGGACACCGTCTGCATCGCTACGCTAATCGGCAGTACCTGGCTCTTGATCGCTGCTAGCGTTGTCGGTCCACCACCCGGCACTGTCACAGGAACCACCCAGTATTCCCGGCTCGTCGTTCCATCGCTCAGGTGATACACCGCCGTGTAATAACTCCCCATCGGCGTCGACCCCGCATTCGGTGCCAGCGCTATCGTCAGCAAGCCGCCCGCCCCGATCGTTGCCGACGCGGTACCCGACGGCACCGACTGTCCACCCGCCGTCGTGAACGCATTCCAACTCACCAGCACCGTTCCACTCGCCGGCGTTCCATTTGCACTGTAGACCGTATCCTGCACAGTCGTCGTAGCGATCTGGGCCTCTGCCAGATTCGCCCATCCGGCCATCATCGCCACCAGTACCACCAGCAGCATCCATCCTCGCCTTGCTCCGCTCATTACGCCTCCAACCTCAACTGCTGTCCCGCATCACAACATCAACCACGCACTTGCACCGCAGCGCCTTACCTAGCCAACAACAGCACTAGCCGCAGCTGCCGGTGCATTGATCGCAATAGGCGCAGCAGCGGCCGATGCCACCGAAACGGCGCTCGCAACAGGCGTAATCGCCCTCAGAAACAGACCATTTACCATCTCTGCAAGCTGAATAAAGTCGGTACTCCCAAAATGTCCCACCGACACACCTGTGTTGTGCGCAATCGCCAGGCCAATATTCAGATATCCAAGAATCGTCTGCAGTTCGTTCGTCTTCATGTTGTTCTCCTCCGCCTTCGCGGGCTTTCTCTCTCCTGCAAAATCACGCTCACCTACTCCATCGCGAAGCACCGGCGTATCCATCCCGCAGTCTCCGCTTCGTCCCGCTTGCATCGCTGCCAGGCGACGGTCACCCAACTCTTCGCCGCCTCCACGTTGCAACCATCTCCGTCGAACCGCTACCATCACCCATAGCAACACGCTCCGAAAGGCACCCATGGAATCCAGCACTAACAACACTCCTCGTCGTTCTGAAGACATCGCGCTCGACCTCCTCAAGTTCGTCTCCTCACACGCCAACCTCGGCAGCAAGGCTGCCTCCTCCACCGGCTTCGGTCTTCCCTCCGCACCGAAGTCCGAAGACCAGGTAGCCCAGATCTTCGACCTCTATGCACGCTGCCGCGAAGCCGTCGAGGCCCCGCTCCCAGATACCACGGCAAAGAAATAGCCGTGCCTCCTCTGCACGTAGCTGTCGTCGGCGCCGGCGCCTTCGGGCGCAATCATCTCCGTGTCTATCGCGAACTCGAACAAGCTCACCCTGAGCTCGTTCAGCTCGCCGCTCTCGTCGAGCCCGACGACGCACGTCGCTCCACCTTCGCCACCACCTACAACATCCCCACCTTCGCGACGATCGCCGAACTCTTCGCCGCGCATCTCCCCCTCGACGCCGCATCCATCTGCGTCCCCACCATCCACCATGCCGCGGTCGCCGAGCAACTCCTGCTCGCCGGCCTCGACCTCCTCATCGAAAAGCCCTTCGCCGCTACCCTCGCCGAAGCCGACCGCATCCTCGATCTCGCCCACACCCATCAACGCATCGTCGCCATCGGCCATCTCGAACGCTTCAACCCCGCCGTCACTGCAACCATCGCCGAGCTCAACCACCCCATGTTCTTCGAGGCGCACCGCCTCAGCATCTTTACCCCACGCTCCCTCGACGTCGACGTCGTCCTGGACCTCATGATCCACGACCTCGACATCGTCCTCGCCCTCACCAACTCCCCCGTCAGAGAAGTCCGCGCCGTCGGCCTCCCCGTCCTCTCCCGCAAGACCGACATCGCCAATGTCCGCGTCGAGTTCGAATCCGGCTGCGTCGCCAACTTCACTGCCAGCCGGGTATCTACGGAGCAGGTCCGCAAGCTCCGTCTCTTCCAGCCCCACCAATACCTCTCGCTCGACTTCGCCCGCCAGGAACTCCTGACCATCAGCGTCGATCCAGTCGTGATCGCGGCGGCGATCGCTGCAGGTTCATCCCCGATCCCTGCACCCACCACGACCGCCGCCACGCCTCACCCCACTACCCCCACTGCCTCCAACGAGCCGCCCACGCTCGCTGCAGTCGTACACCCCACCGCCGGCCTCTCCCTCACCAAGGCCGACATCCCCAAAGGCGAACCCCTTCGCCTTGAGCTTGAAAACTTTCTCCACGCCGTCCGCACCCGCACGCAGCCCCGCGTCCCCGCCGAAGCGGGTCGCGCCGTCCTATCTCTAGCACTTTCCATCAACGAACAGATCGCCGCTCACGCCCACCGCACCGGCCTGCTCTAGAGCGCAATCCCGCCGCGCTCCCTACGGCATCTTCTGCACCACAGTTCCCGGCGGAATCTTCAGCTCGAACTGGTCCGCCTCGAACGTCTCATTCAGCGTCAGCTTCGTCACATCAATCTTCAGCGAGTATTCATCCTGCGGTCTCCGTATCGTAATCACCATCGGAAACTCCTGTCCCCCGAACTTCCGATAGGCCTCATACGTCGCCTCTGTTACGATCTGGCCGTGGTCGTCATAAATATCCTGCTGAAATGGCAGCATCGTCACCCGGCTGATGTGCACCACGCGCTCTACTCGCAGAACATTCCCGCTCTCCGTCTCCAAAACATTCAAGTCGTAATCCGGTTCGACGATCGCAACCTTATGGCGTGGATCCGTCTGTATCACCCGCGTCGACTCCGTCAGCGTCACAAACTCATCCGGCCTAACTCCAGGCACCAGCAATGAGTCCTGAAGCACCGCCGGCCTCAAATTTTCCAGCCCGTTCTTCGACGGCTTCGTCACCTTGTCACTTCCCTGCACCCACACATTCCCGTGCGACGACGCCCTCTTCAGCGTGAACGTCTTCCCATCACTCACCATGTCCA
>DHWW01000076.1 GCA_002413385.1 Granulicella sp. UBA5172 | reverse complement strand
CCGCTGACCAAGGATGAGTTCCAGGTGCAGACGGATCGTTACTACGTGGATGTGAACAAGCAGTAGAGCGAGGCTGGCATCTGACGGATCGCCGGCCACTGGATCGTGATGTCATGACCGAGCAGGGGGCAGGGAAGTGGACGCCGGAGCGTTTGCCGCTGATGATTGTGGGGCTCGGCATGGAACTGAGGCGTATTAACTCGCCGCCGGATTGGTCGTCCGGTATGCGGAGAAGCATTGTCCCGGACGGACCGGAGCCTGGCGGAATTGGCACGCGTGCGGGTTGTGGGCTCCGTGTACTATACTCATCCGCTGTACTTAGTTCGAGCTCGCAACGTTATCTCTGGAGGTAAGAATGAAAACGGTTTCACGCCGCGATCTATTGAAGACAAGCATCATGGTGCCAGCCGGAATCGCAGCTGCCCAGGGTTTTGGGCCCATGGGCTCCGCGCTCCAGACCACCGGACAGAATTCTGAACCACTCCCCATCTCCGCCGCTCGCGAAGCTTCTATTCCAGGAGCCGGACGCGAGCGTCTGCTCCTCGATTTCGACTGGCGCTTCCACTTCGGCAACGCCAATGATCCCACCAAGGACTTCGATCTCGGCGATGGCAGGATCGGCAACTTCCAGAAGACTGGAAACTTTCTCCCTGCCGGCGCGCTGGCCTACGACGATGGTGACTGGCAGCCTGTGAACCTGCCTCACGATTGGGCAGTCGAGCTGCCGTTCCAGAACGACCCCGCACTTTCCAGCAAAGGCTACTACCCGCTCGGCCGGACTTATCCCAGCACCAGCGTCGGCTGGTATCGCCGCGTCTTCGACCTTCCCGCAGCCGACGCCGGCAAGCGGCTCACGCTCGAATTCGACGGCTCCTACCGCGAAACCATGGTCGTGCTCAACGGCTTTTTCATCGGCAACCACAGCGGCGGATATGATCCTTTCAGCTTCGACGTAACCGACTTCGTCAATCCCGGGGGCAGAAACGTTTTACTCGTTCGGGTCGATGCCACCCTCAGTGACGGATGGTTTTACGAGGGCGCAGGCATCTACCGCCACGTATGGCTGGTCAAGACCGATCCCATTTATGTGAAGCAATGGGGCACGTTCGTCTCTGCGGAGGTGCAGTCCGGCAAGGCGGCTCTCTCCGTGCGCACCGAGGTGAGTAACCGGGGCAAGACGGATCAGAGCGCACGCGTCATCTCGACCGTGCTTGATCCCTCCGGCAAGGCGGTTGAAAAGGTCGCCACGGCTCTCGCCTCCATTCCCAATGGGGAAGACCACACCTATGAGCAGAAATTTGTGGTGAACGACCCGCTGCTCTGGTCCCTCGAAGAGAGAAACCTCTACAAGCTGGTGACGGAGGTTCGCGCCGGAGACGAGGTTGTGGATCGCTACGAGACGCCGTTTGGGATTCGGACGATCAAGTTCGACGCAGAAGAGGGCTTCTTCCTGAATGGCAAGTCCGTCAAGGTAAAAGGAACCTGCAATCACCAGGACCACGCCGGGCTGGGCGTGGCGCTCCCCGACGCCGTGCAGTCCTACCGCATCCAGAGGCTGCAGGACATGGGGTGCAACTCCCTGCGTACCTCGCATAATCCTCCCACTCCCGAGCTCCTCGATGCCTGCGATCAACTCGGCATGCTGGTCTTCGATGAGACGCGCATGATGTCCTCCAATCCCGAAGGCCTGCGCGAGTTCGGAGACCTGGTGCGACGTGACCGCAATCATCCCAGCGTCTTCATGTGGTCCATGGGAAATGAAGAGCGCGTGGCGAACACTGAACGAGGCGTGCTGATCCTCGAAGCGATGAAAGCCGTAGCCACGGAATTCGACGGTACGCGGCCCGTCTCGATCGCCCCCACCGGAGCCATCGGAACCGGCGGTCTCGCCGTATGCGACGTCATTGGCTACAACTACATGGACCCCGCAGCCGCGGCGTACCACAAGGCGCACCCCGGCAAACCCGTCATCGGCACGGAGACGGTCAGCGCCGTTGGCACGCGCGGCATTTACATTACCGACCAGGCAAAGGGCTACGTTGGCTCGTATGATCCCTACACCACGACCGGCCGCGCGTCGGCTGAGGGATGGTGGAGCTTCTGCGATGCCCAGCCCTGGCTCTCTGGAGGTTTCATCTGGACAGGCTTCGACTACCGCGGCGAGCCCTCGCCCAACGAGTGGCCCAACATCAGCTCACAGTACGGCATCATCGATACCTGCGGCTTCCCCAAGGACTCCTTCTTCTACTACCAGTCGTGGTGGACGTCCAAGCCGGTTCTTCACCTCTTTCCGCATTGGAACTGGCCGGGCATGGAGGGAAAAGAAATCGCCGTCTGGGTATATTCGAACCTCGACAAGGTTGAGCTGCTCCTCAACGGCAAGAGCCTCGGCACCAAGAATGTCAAGAAGGATTCGCACGTAGCGTGGAACGTCAACTATGCTCCCGGAACGATCGAAGCTCGCGGCTATAAAGACGGCAAGCTGGCGATGACGGACAAGCGGGAAACTACCGGCCCCGCCGCAAAGCTGGTGATGAAAGCCGACCGCCGAACCATCAACGCCGATGGCGAAGACGTCGCCATGTTCGCCGTCGAGGTTCGCGATGGACACGACCGCATCGTTCCCATCACCAATCATGAAGTGTCCTTCACGGTGTCAGGAAGCGGACAACTGATCGGCGTTGGCAACGGCGATCCCACGGACCAGGAATCCGACAAGGGCACATCGCGAAAGGCCTTCTCCGGCCTTTGCATGGCGATTGTCCAGTCCACCAAAGCGAAGGGGGGCATCACCGTTCGAGCTACATCCCCCGGCCTCGCGGCAGCCAGTGTGACGATTGACGCCAGGGAGGTTTCGCTCCGTCCGCAAGTGGAAGCGTGGAGGCGCGAAGTTCCTGTCGGCTCCGGCATCACTGGCCTGTGGCGGCCCGTGCCGTCTGAGAAGGCTGCTACGGGCACACTCGCCTTCCTCGTCGGCAATGGAACCATGGTCTTCACGCTGCACCAGAGTGGAAGCAGCCTTACCGGCACAGTCGAGGGCGCGGGAGGCTTCTTCAGCGGAGGCGAAACCCCTACCCCGATCGAAGACGGCAAAGTGGATGGCAGCAATGTCTCGTTCAAGGCCGGCAACAGTAGCTATTCGGGAACGATCTCGGGAGGGCGACTCGAACTCCAGCGAAAGGTCGAGGTCCCCTTCCATATGCCTCACGTCGAGACGTCTGAGGGCCCGCAACCGGCCATTGGACCTCCGCCGAATGGATCAGATCCATCGCGGAATCCATCGTTCCACATGCCCTCGGGCATCCCGGTGATTTTGCATCGG
>DHWW01000219.1:418-7780 GCA_002413385.1 Granulicella sp. UBA5172 | reverse complement strand
GCGGTTTCGAGGAGGGGGTCTTGTTGGGGGCGGCGGACCATTTCGTGGAGGGCCGCGCCGGGGGCGATCATCGGGTAGACGCCGTCTTCTTTTTCTACCTGGAAGTTGATTAAGAAGGGCTTACCGCTGGTGCGGGCCTTCGTTACCGTGGGGGTTACGTCGGCGCGCTTGGAGACGTGGGCTCCGGCGATGCCGTGGGCGTCGGCTAGCTTGACGAAGTCGGGTGAGAGGATGGGGGAGGCGGCGTAGTTCTTGTCGTAGAAGGTCTCCTGCCACTGGCGGACCATGCCGAGGAAGCCGTTGTTGATGACCGCGATGTTGATGGCCAGGCCTTCCTGGACGATGGTCGAGAGTTCGGCGGCGGTCATCTGGAAGCCTCCGTCGCCGGCGATGACCCAGACGTCTTTTTCGGGATACGCGACTTTCGCGCCGATGGCCGCGGGGAGAGCGAAGCCCATGGTGCCGAGGCCGCCGGAGGTGATGAGCGAGCGGGGGGCTTCGTGCTTGAAGTACTGGGCTTCCCACATCTGGTGCTGGCCTACGTCGGTGACGATGATGGTGTCGTTGAGACGGCCGGCGGCGGCGGCTTCGTGCCAGATGTCGTTGATGACGTGCGCGGCGTAGAGGTGGCCGTTGTCGGGGAGGTTGATGATGTCGCGGACGGCGGCGGTGCCTTTGGAGGCGTTGATTTCCTGGAGCCAGAGGGAGGGCTGGGTTGGGTTGTCGGTTGTTGGTTGTTGGTTGTTGGTTGCGAGTAAGGGCAGGAGGAGTTGGAGGACCTTTTTGAGGTCGCCGATGAGGGCTACGTCTACGCGGACGTTCTTGTTGATTTCGCTGGGGTCGATTTCGATGTGGATCTTTTTGGAGTTGGGGGAGTACTTGGTGAGGTTGCCGGTGACGCGGTCGTCGAAACGCATGCCGAAGGCGAGGAGGAGGTCGGCTTGCTGGATGGCGTTGTTGACCCAGGACTCGCCGTGCATGCCCATCATGCCGAGCTGGAGGGGGTGGGCGGCGGGGACGCAGCCTAATCCAAGAAGCGTCGTGGCGATGGGGATGTTCTGGGATTCGGCGAAGGCGAGGACTTCGGCTTCGGCACCGGACTCGACGATGCCGTGGCCGGCGAGGATGACGGGGCGCTTGGCGGCTTTGATGAGCTCGAGTGCTGCGCGGATGGCGGGCGAATCTGCACGGAGCTTCTCGTTCAGCATGGGGTGGGGGCGGCAGGGCGCGGGCGCGGCGGCGTCGAAGTCGAAGGTGGCGGTGGCTTGCTGGGCGTCCTTGGTGATGTCGACGAGGACGGGGCCGGGGCGGCCGGAGCGGGCGATCTGGAAGGCCTCGCGGACGGCGGGGGCGATGTCTTCGGCGCGGGTGACGAGGAAGTTGTGCTTGGTGATGGGGAGGGTGATGCCGGTGATGTCGACTTCCTGGAAGGCGTCGGTGCCGAGGACTTTGGAGGAGACCTGGCCAGTGATGGCGACGAGCGGGATGCTGTCGAGCATGGCCGTGGCGAGGCCTGTGACGAGGTTGGTGGCGCCGGGGCCGGAGGTGGCCATGCAGACGCCTACGCGGCCTGTGGCGCGGGCGTAACCGTCGGCCATGTGGGACGCGCCCTGCTCGTGGCGGACGAGGACGTGGTGGATGGTGGGGAATTTGCGCCAGGGCGTCGTAGATGGGGAGGATGGCGCCGCCGGGGTAGCCGAAGACCGTGGTGGTGCCTTCGCCGGCGAGGGTGGCCCAGAGGATTTCGGCTCCGGTTAGGGTGAGGTGTTTCATGTCAGTGCAGCCTTTCTACGCGTCGTGTTGCCGCTGGTGTGAATTCTGGTGTGAATGCCTAAGGTTGAAGTGGAGCGAGCCTGATTTGTTTATAGGAGTTATAGCGCCGAGTGAGCATGCGGCGGATGGGAAGGTCTATATGCTCTCCTACCTGCCAGGAGATATAGGCAAAAATCGCGATGATGCAGATGACGCAGCAATGGACCAGCGTGGTGTGCGCTGCTGTGAACCACGCGAGGTGCCTCGCGCGCAAGAGCAACACAAACGGCGCATGCAGGAGGTAGAGGGGATACGAGAGCTCTCCGAGCGCGGTGGAGAGACGTGTGAAGCTGCGCGGCAGCCGGGCTAATGCACCGTAATAGACCATCGCGGGGAAGCACAGGCTGATGGCAAGGAGGCGAAAGCCTTCGGTGCGCATCCATGAAAGCGGAGAGTTGAGGATGGCGATCAGGATAAGGGTAATCAGCACCGGGACGAGCCGCTGAATCCAGCCGGTACCTGAAGTCTTCAGGCGATGGTGATAGAGGCGGTAGAGCAAGACGCCGAGAAAAAACGAGAACGCCACCCGAGCAAATCCGAGGCTGAAGTCAGCCTGTCTGGGTCCGCTATCCAAGGGGTTCCCATGGATCACAGCGTTCACAAGCAAAGCCATGCTCCCGGCCACGATACAGAGAAGGACGGCGGTGCGGGCTATCCGGAGCTTTACGAGCAAAGCGTAGGCTACGTTGGCGAAGATCTCGAAAAAGAGCGACCAGGCGGGAGCATTGAGCGGATAGTTGTCAGACTGGCTGAGGCCCGACAGTCGGGTCGGCCATATAAGGAGAGCGCAAGTGAACAATGACATCGAATCCAACCATGACGCAGCGCCATGGAACACGAAATGCTGTAAGAGAATTAAGCTTAGAAGCCCAATGAGAGAGCCCACGATGTAGATGGGATAGAGACGTATTAAGCGGGCGACGGTGAAGTCCTTGAAAGAGAGAGTGTTCGTGAGTCGGTTCTCGTATGAGAAGGCAATTACGAAGCCGCTGAGGCAGAAAAAGAAGTCGACTGCGAGCGGACCGTTAGCCGCGAAGGAGGAGGTCATTCCATTCGGGAAGTGAAAGGCGACGACAAATAGCGCAGCAATTCCGCGAAGAGCATCAAGGAACAAAAAACGATGGCTCTTAGGAGGCGTGAAGTGCAGTTGTTGCTCGTCTAGCGAGCCCCGCGCATTTGCCTGAAGGCTTGTCATTTGGTGATGGCTCCTTTGCTGGCGCTGCTTACGCTGTTGGTTGGCTGCGACATGATTGCGTACCTCAGGGGCTAAAGCCCGAATGCTGCGGTGGTGGTTAGGTCACGGCTGAAGCCGTGCCCTTAGCGAAGCGTATGGTATGGGCGCGATGTTCTGCGGTGGTGCGAAAAGAAGGCCCGGGGCTAAAGCCCGTTTGGTTGGTGGTGCTGTTCGTGGGGCTAAAGCCCCACGCTAATCCGGTGAAACAAGCAACGGCAAAAGCAAGTGCAGAAGCAGATCCCTGCGGGATGACAGACAGAAAAGCAAAGGCAAAGGCAAGTGCAACAGCAACGGCCAATACAGGGGTCCTTCCCCTTACAGGGTCAGGATGACGGCGGTTTGGAGGGTGATGATTTACCCCTCGAGCGTTAGGTGGTGATGGCTCCTTTGCTGGCGCTGCTTACGCTGTTGGCGTATTTGTGGAAGACGCCTCGCTTGTAGCGGGCGGCGGGGGCGGTGAAGGCCTTGAGGCGTGTGGCGATTTCTTCGTCGGAGACGTTGAGGGTTAGGGTGCGGGCGGGGATGTCGAAGGTGATGGTGTCGCCTTCGTGGACTGCCGCGATGGGGCCGCCTAGTTGGGCTTCGGGGGCTACGTGGCCGGCCATGAGGCCGTGGGTGGCTCCGCTGAAACGGCCGTCTGTTAGGAGGGCTACGGTTTTGGAGAGTTCCGGGATTCCCTTGATGGCGGCGGTGACGGCCAGCATCTCGCGCATGCCGGGGCCTCCGCGGGGGCCTTCGTAACGGATGACGAGGATGTCGTTGGGGTTGATGAGGCCGGCTTCGACGGCGTGGAAGCAGGCGTCTTCGCTGTCGAAGACGCGGGCGGTGCCGGTGTGGTGAATGCGCTCGTGGCCCGCAACTTTGACGACGCAGCCTTCGGGGGCGAGGTTGCCCTTGAGGATGACCAGGCCGCCGGTGGGCTTGAGCGGCGCGGACCAGGGGAGGATGACACTGCTAGCCCTGGGTCTCTTCGGCGAGCCCGGCTTCTTCATGGATGGTTCGGCCGGAGACGGTGGGGGTGTTGTGGAGTTGGCCGCGGTCGAGGAGACGCTTGGCGAGGACGCGGGAGCCTCCGGCTTGCTGGTAGTCCTTGGCGACGAAGTGGCCGCCGGGCTGGAGGTCGCAGATGAGAGGCGTGCGGGCGCTGATCTGGTCGAAGTCGTCCATGGTGAGGGGGATGTCGAGTTCGCTGGCGATGGCGAGGAGATGGAGGACCGCGTTCGTGCTGCCGCCAGACGCGCAGACGGCGGCGATGGCGTTTTCGAGGGATTGGCGCGTCATGATCTGGCGCGGGGTGAGGCCGGAGCGGGCGAGGTCCATGACGAGGCGGCCGGCGGCGCGAGAGGCTTCGTGCTTGGCTGCATCCATTGCCGGCACCCCTGTTAGTTGAATAGGGGAGATGCCGAGGAATTCGCCGGCCATGGCCATGGTGTTGGCGGTGAACTGGCCGCCGCAGGCTCCGGGGCCGGGGCAGGCGGAGGCTTCGACTTCTTCGAGCTGTGCGTCGTTGATCTTGCCGGCGGCGTGGGCCCCGATGGCTTCGAAGACCTGCTGGATGGTGATGTCGATTTCTTTGGAGGAACCGGGCTCGGGGGTCTTGCCGTCGGCGCCGACGTGGAGGTGGCCGGGAGCGATGGAGCCGCCGTAGAGCATGAGGCCGGGGATGTCGAGACGCGCCAAGGCCATGATGGCGGCGGGCATGTTTTTGTCGCAGCCGGCGATGCAGACGAGGCCGTCGAAGGCGTTGCCGCGAGCTACGAGTTCGATGCTGTCGGCGATGACTTCGCGGGAGATGAGCGAGGCTTTCATGCCTTCGGTGCCCATGGTGATGCCGTCGGAGATGGTGACGGTGTTGAACTCCATGGGGGTGCCGCCGGCTTCGCGGACGCCCTGCTTGACGGCTTCGGAGATGTCGCGGAGATGGAAGTTGCAGGGGCCGATCTCGGTCCAGGTGTTGGCGATGCCGATGATGGGCTTGTGGAGATCTTCTTTGGAGAAGCCGACGCCGCGGAGCATGGCGCGGGCTGCGGCGCGGGAGGCGCCTTCGGTGAGGACGTTGCTGTGGGTCTTGCCGGTGTTGTTGCTCAATGTAATTCTCCGAGTGGTGCGGTGGTGGCGGAGCGGAGAACGGGAGGAAGCGGGTTCTTCGCGGTGCTCAGAATGACAACTGGAAAAGCAGGTGCAAGTGCAAAGGCGAGAAGCAGATCCTCCGCCTGCGGCGAAGGATGACAATTCGTTCGGTTTAGGTTGTGGTGGGCGCGGTGGGTTGAGATTTGGGTGCTAGCCAGAATTCTTCGTTGTGTTTGGATTCGTAGGCGGTTAGGGCGTCGGCATGGAGGAGGGTTAGGCCGATGTCGTCGAGGCCGTTGAGGAGGCAGTGCTTGCGGAAGGGGTCGATGTCGAAGTGGGCGTGGAAGCCGTCGGCGTCGGTGACGGTTTGGGCTTCGAGCGAGATGGTGATTTTGTGCTTCGGGTTTGCGGTGCTGCGGGCGAGGAGTGTGGCGACTTCTTCTTCCGAGAGGCGGCAGAGGATGATGCCGTTCTTGCCGGCGTTGGAGTAGAAGATGTCGGCGAAGGTGGGGGCGATGACGGCGCGGAAGCCGTACTGGTTGAGGGCCCAGGCGGCGTGCTCGCGGGAGCTGCCGCAGCCGAAGTTGCGCTCGGCGATGAGGATCTCGGCGGCTTTGTACTCGGGCTTGTTGAGG
The DNA here is from genome assembly GCA_002413385.1 of Granulicella sp. UBA5172. GTDB lineage: Bacteria > Acidobacteriota > Terriglobia > Terriglobales > Acidobacteriaceae > Granulicella. The sequence goes on along the minus strand of DHWW01000219.1, from coordinate 2,029 downwards.
ACGAAGTCGGGGTTGGGCTGGCCGGCGTCGGGGCCTTCCTGGATGCGGCGCCAGTCGTAGAAGAGGAAGTCGCCGTAGCCGGTGCGCTCGATGCGTTTGAGGAATTGCTTGGGGATGATCTGGTCCGTGTCGATGTTGGGGAGCGGGAGCGGGGCGGCGGTGGAGGTGAGGGTGTTGATGGGTGTCATGAGTTTTGAGTCCCGGGGGCTAAAGCCCAATTCTTTTTGGTTCCTAAATATCCGGGCTAAAGCCCGGACCTATCTCAGAAGCAAGAGCAAGTGCAACGACAAGAGCAAGTGCAAAAGCCAATACGGGGGTCCTTCGCCTACGGCTCAGGATGACGGCGAAAAACAGGCAACGGCAAAGGCAACAGCAAGAAGCAGATCCCCTTCGGGGATGACAGAAAGAANNCGGGATGACAAACAAAAGAGTCACTCTTTGTTGAATTTCCAGTGGCGGACGTCGGTGAAGTGGCCGGTGATGGCGGCGGCTGCGGCCATGGCGGGGGAGAGGAGGTGGGTTCGGCCTCCGCGGCCTTGACGGCCTTCGAAGTTGCGGTTGCTGGTGGAGGCGCAACGTTCGCCGGGGCTGAGGATGTCGGGGTTCATGCCGAGGCACATCGAGCAGCCGGGCTCGCGCCACTCGAAGCCTGCGGACTTGAAGATGCGGTCGAGGCCTTCGGCTTCGGCTTGATGCTTGACCGCTTGCGAGCCGGGGACGACCATCGCGCGGACCGTGGTGGCGACATGGTAACCGTCGACGATTTTGGCCGCGGCGCGGAGGTCTTCGATGCGGCCGTTGGTGCAGGAGCCGAGGAAGACGGCGTCGATTTTGATGTCTTCGATGGGCGTGCCGGGCTTGAGTCCCATGTACTCGAAGGCGCGGGCGAAGGACTTCTGGTCGGCTTCGGAGTGTGCGTCGGCGAGGGTGGGGACGCGGCCGTCGATGGTGGTGACCATGCCGGGCGAGGTGCCCCAGGTGACGGAGGGGGCGAGCTTGGTGGCGTCGATTGTTAGCTCGCGGTCGAAGGTCGCGCCGGGGTCGGTGGCGAGGGCGGACCATTGGGAGACGGCGAGGTTCCAGGTTTCTTCGTCGACTTCTGAGGCGGGAGAAGCAGATCCTCCGCCTACGGCGAAGGATGACAATTCATGGGGGGATGACGATCCACTGGTGGCGCGAGGCTTTGTGCCGGGGGAGAAGCGGCGGCCCTTGAGGTAGGCGAAGGTGGTGGCGTCGGGGGCGATCATGCCGGCGCGGGCACCGGCTTCGATGCTCATGTTGCAGACGGTCATGCGGCCTTCCATGGAGAGGGCGCGGATGGCGGAGCCGGCGTACTCAATGACGTGGCCGGTGGCGCCGTCGGTGCCGATGCGGCCGATGATGTGGAGGATGATGTCCTTGGCGGTGACGCCGGAGGGGAGGGCACCTTCGCCTTCGGCAGCGCCTGCGGCCGCTCCCTGGATATTGATGCGGAAGGTTTTGGGCTTGTCCTGCGGGAGGGTCTGGGTGGCCATAACGTGCTCGACTTCGCTGGTGCCGATGCCTATGGCGAGGGCTCCGAAGGCACCGTGGGTGGAGGTGTGCGAGTCTCCGCAGACGATGGTCATGCCG
>DHWW01000219.1:0-157 GCA_002413385.1 Granulicella sp. UBA5172 | reverse complement strand
GTGGTGTCGGGTTGAGGGGCGATGACGTTGGCTCCGGCCATGGCGGGGTCGAGGGCAGAGGGTGTGCCGTCGGGCTCGATGAGGAGCGCGTGGGCGATGTGGGGGACGAGGCGGTGCGCGGAGGCGAGGCGGAGGTTCCAGTGGGCGATGGCCTCGG
>DHWW01000220.1 GCA_002413385.1 Granulicella sp. UBA5172 | reverse complement strand
ACAGGTTCTCGACCAAGCCTATGCCCGCAACCCCGAACGCTTCGTCCGTGCCCCACCCAAGCACCCGCCCCAGCCCACCGCGGTCTGGATCAACCCGCCAACACCATCACCGGCGACACAAGAGATTCGACACTAAACTCTCGCGCTACCTGTCTCAAACTCGTTGACACGCTCCGGTATGACTTTTACTTCGAGGGAAAGCGATACCGCGCTTCCACCGGAGAAAAGACGAAAGCAGCGGGCGGCACTATTGCCGCCACTGCACTTACCAGGTTGACCGAAGGCAGCACCCTAACCAAGAGGAGCCACCGGGCTCCCATCCTGCGGGAATTCTCCAAGCGGTTCCTCGCCTGGTCTGAAAACTCAAACACACTCAAACCCAACACGCGCCGTTATTACACCTATGGCTGCCGCTTGTTGGCTTACTCGGTACTTGCCTCGATGCCCATCGACCAAATCGCGGCAGAAACGATTGATGTCATGACGTTCCGGCGACCTGTAATCGATCGCAAGAAACGCGAGGATACCGGCATGATGGTTGATTGCTCGCGAGCGTACACCAATCAGGCCCTTCGAACGCTGAAGGTAATGATTGGCAAGGCTCGGGAGTGGAAGGTGCTGAGGGAACGGATCAGCTTTACCATTCCCGAGGCCCCTGGACGCGACTGTCTTATCGACGACGCGGCCGAGATGTCCATTGAGAGAGAGCTGGGCAGTAGCCTGACGCGCTCCAATATGCGCTATCGAGCATGGCTCGTGATGATGACCATGCAGGACACTGGTATGCGGCCTTCAGAGGTATTCGAGATTCGTCTTGAAAACCTTCACTGGGCAGAACGCCTGATATGGATCCCATCAGGCAAGACGGTGAAGGCACGACGCTTCGTCGGCATGACTGAGAGGATGCATGAGCTGCTGTCGACCTGGTGCTGCGGGGATGAAGGGCCGGGCTGGCTCTTTCCGAGCCAAAGCAAGAGTGGTCATCTGATGTCGATTTCGGGCAGCTTCCAGTCAGCTCGTGAGCGCGCCGGTCTCGATGCCCGGATCGTTCCCTACTCTGCACGTCACACCTACGCGACCTACACAGTTCGGGCGACCGGCAATCTCTTCGCGGTCCGCGATCAGATGGGTCATGTAGACATAAAATCGATGGCTCCATACCAACACCAGCAAACCGATGAGTTGGTCATTGCGGTCAATAAACGCAATGCCGACCGCGTATCGCTTCTTGGGGTTGGTCACACTTTTGGTCACACTAACAGTCTCACAGCTTGAAATACCGTATGAATACTGATGATTGACGCACAGTCAAATCAGACTCTTAATCGACTGGTCGCAGGTTCGATCCCTGCCGCGTCCACCATTTACATTCAACAAGTTACATGAGATTTTTACCGCTCCCACAGAACGATTGTGGGGAGTTTTGTGGGAGTCGGCCTCAACTCGCCACCTTCAACAGGTGAAGCGATTTGGGGCGGTTCCGGTGGTTGACCATCATTGCGGCCTTGCTGGTATCAGGGTGCAGGTACTTCATCGTCGTCTTCACATCGTCGTGTCCCATGAGCTTTGAGACCTCAACCGGGTTCAGTCCTTCGGCTAGCATGTCGGTACCAAAAGTGTGGCGAGCACAATACAGCTTTAATTCTGCAGGGATTCGGACTGACTTCTTTTCGGCGGCGACGAGGTTAGCGTTGATAGTCGACCTGCTCGACCGCGCACTGTCGGGCGATGTGATCGTACTCGCGCAGCATGGTGGGCAACGACAACGGCAAGGGCAAGGGCAACAGCAAGAGAAGAAGCAGATCCTCCGCCTGCGGCGAAGGATGACAATGCTTGTGTACGATCGCCGCTGGTGATTCGGCCGGCGGCTTTGGTCATCAGCGGGGGTAGCCCTGCCAGAGGTATTCGAGGGCTTCGGGGAGGGTTTGGACGCGGACGGCGTGGTCTACGTGGCCGGCGTTGCGGGCGAAGATGAATTGGTAGGGGTAGTGTTTGGCGGCGAGGGCCTTGGCCATGTCTTCGTTGGCTACTACCCAGTCGTGCAGGTTGTCGCGCATGTCGTTGGGGTTGTAGAGGTCGCGGTCGCCTACTTCCATCCAGAGACGGAGGGGCTTGCGGGGCGAGTGCGGGATGAGGGTCGTGTGGAATCCCCAGGCGCCTTGCGGGGTTTTGGGGTTCCAGGGCCACTGCTGGTTGACGTAGGTGCCGGAGTAGGTGAGGACGCGGTGGTAGAGGTCGGGGTGGTACCAGGCCATGATGAGGGCGCAGGAGCCTCCGGAGCTGCCGCCCATGGTGGCGCGGGCGTCGGCTTCGTGGGTGAGGCGGACGTGGGCCTGGGATTCGACGAGGGGGAGGACTTCTGTTTCGACGAACTCGGCGTAGCGGGGGGAGAGGGTGTCGTATTCGAGGCCTCGCTCAGAGCCTTGCGCGTCGCCGCCGCCGTTCTGGATGGAGATGGCGATCATGATGGGGACTTTGTGCTCGGCGATGAGGTTGTCGAGGACGGTGAAGAGGAGGTGGTCGGGGCCGTCGGCTCCGACGATGAAGGGGGCGACGGTGCCGGGGACGTACTGTTTGGGGACATAGACGGTGACGTGGCGGGTGTAGGGTGCGGGGTGGCTGGTGGTGACGATGAGCCTGGCCGGGTTGGTGGGGTCGGGCGTGCCGAAGGTGCCGGGGGTGCGGGCGATGCCGGGGTAGAGCTTGCTGTCGGCGGAGGACATGGTGATGTCGATGAGGGTGCCTTGCGGGACGCTGGGGTTGACGATGGATTCGGGCGCTGGGGTGTGGGTGGGGCCGAGGATGAAATTACCGTTGGGTGCTGCGCGCACGGCGAGAGGCACTTCGCGCGAGACAGGGGGGACAACTCCGCCGGGGAGCTCGATGGGTGCTGGGCGCACGGCCGGAGGTGCTGCGCGCACGGCGGGTGCGGGAGATTGGGCGGGGGCGAGGGTTGTGGCGGCGAGGAGCGTGAGGGCGAAGGCAGTGGTGCGAAGGCAGTGCATGCGGACTCCGATGAAGTGCTGAACGAGCGCGGGTGGCTTGCTATGGTGCAGGCGAACGTCTACCCTAGACCACCTACGAATGATGATACCGAAGGGATTTGCGGCGTGTTGAGTGAGGCGGAAGGGACCAGGTTACGGGAGCTGGCGAGAGTGGCGGCGGCCCATGCGTATGCGCCGTATAGCCGGTTTCGCGTGGGGGCGGCGTTGCTGCTGGATGATGGGACGGTGGTGACCGGGTGCAACGTGGAGAACTGCTCGTACCGGCTGACCAGTTGCGCGGAGCAGGGAGCGATTGCAAGGGCGGTGGCGGAGTTTGGACCGAAGATTCGGGTGCGGGCCGTGGCGGTGGCGAATTTGAATGAGTCGGCGAGTATGCCGTGCGGGTGCTTGTCGGCAGACTCTCACTGAGTTTGGCGGGGATGCGATGGTGGTGCTGTATCCGGGGGAGGGTGGAGCGGCGATGGAGACTACGCTGGGAGAGCTACTGCCTCATGCTTTTCGCGGGGAGTATATCGGGTAGGTTTGGCGGCCAGAGCGATTGCAGCCAGCAACCTGCAGGTCTCTCCCACTGCGCGGACGATGAGACCGTCCGCTTCGGTCGAGATGACAGTGTTTGCAAAGGGCTCATGATGAGGGATGTGACGATGCATGCGATTGATTTGTTGTTGAAGAAGCGGGATGGCGGGGAGCTGTCGACTGCGGAGATTGAGTTTTTTGTGCGGGCCGTGGTGCGCAATGGCGAGGCGAAGCTGGGGACCGCTGCGGCCAATACGGGGGGCCTTCGCTCCGCTCAGGATGA
>DHWW01000330.1:1310-4137 GCA_002413385.1 Granulicella sp. UBA5172 | reverse complement strand
CCACAGAATCCGGATTCGCCGGCAGCGTCGTCCCATGCTCCCGCCGCCAGCGCCACGATCCTGTCCCACCGCACCGGCACCCGCACCACGCGCTGCAGCCCGCTGCGCCCACCCTTTCGCAGCGCCCGCGCCATCACGCCATTCGCCGCAACCATAAAATCCTCAATCAAATTCATCGCGCGATTCTGAACCGCCTCATACACCGCAATCACGCGACCATCCACCACCACCGGATCGGCCTCGGCCTTATGAAACTCCAGCGCGCCATTCTTTACCCGCGCCGCATGCAGCGCCTGCGCCGCCTCATCCTGCATCTTCAGTTGCTCCCCCAGCCAGTCGGCAGCCAACGATCCGGGTGCCCCATTCATGACGGTCTTATCGTCATGAGTGGGAACGGGTGCCGAATGGAGCGTCGGGTCCGCCTCATGCTCCCGCGCACTATCCGACCGCAACGTCATCACATCGTGATCCACCGCCCCCGCCGCCGTCTTTTCCAGCCACGGCCCCACCCTCGAATACGCCAGTTGCGCACGGTTCCGCACCCTTGCCAGCGACACCCCCTCATCCGACATCGCACCATCCGGCCCCACCGTAAAGCTCATCATCACCGCCAGCCGGTCGCCATTCTCATTCAAGCTTGTCAGCCCCGTCGACAACTCCAGCGGCAGCATCGGGAAATTCCTCACCGCCGTATAAATCGTCTGTGTCTGCGCCTGCGCATGTTTGTCGATCGGGCTGCCGATCTCCACCGCCCGAGCCACATCCCCTACCGCCACCCGCAGCCGGATTCCTCCCTCCACCCTCTCCGCCACCTCAATCTGGTCCAAATCCCTCGACGTATCGTTGTCGATCGACGACCACCCCAGCCCCCGCAAATCCTCCACCCCCGGGCTCACCGGCAACTCCGCAAACGTCGCCTCGATCCCCGCCAATTGCTCCGCCACGCCAGCCCCAAACTCCGGCCGGAATCCCGCCTCATGCATCTCATCCAGCGCCGACTGCGCCAGGTCGAACCCATGCCCTCCATTCGCCCCCCCATGCCTCGGATGTGCAGGTTGATACGGCTTCGGCTCTTCATGGAAAGGGACTGCGTACGCATGACGACGTTGTTGAACAGACATGCCCCGCAGACTACCACGCCAGCCCCACCCTCCGCACTCCCGTCGAAGAAACCTGCCGCGCCGTCATGTCCCCCCGCTGCACCCGCCCCACCAATCTCTCCCCGATACTTCAACTGCCGCTCGAGAGATGTCTCTCGAGCGGCAGTCTCTCTATCCAGAAACCCTATTCTCCCAAAGAGAGCTTCGGACAGAGCTTCAGCATTCGGTGAACTTACCATCCTGCCGACAGCAAGTTCACCGATTTGAAGATCAAATTCGGTCTACGCGTACACCTACACCAGGCCTCCCGCGCCTCCATGAATCGTCGCCGCCAGCGCATCCTTCGCCGCAATCAGCGTGACCATCACCAGCAGCGACGGGCACACACTCCGCGTCCCATACCCGGCACACGGCCCAATACACGAACAAGGAGTGGACATCTCCTGCGAACCTTCTCCGTCAGCGATAGTCGACATAGCAACCCTCACAGCCTTATCCTCGCCGCCTCTCTTCGTGCAGTCTGTGACCGCTGTCACAATCGCCGGTGCTAAATCTCAATCCATCGCAATTTAAACGCACAATCTGATCGAATATCGAACAGTCCCTGCAGGCCTCCCCCCCGAAACGTCTAGCATGGTACTGTCATGGCGAAATCCTCTCCCGCGCAACCCCAATCCGCGTTAAGTCACGCTGTTCGCAACTCCAACCCCGTCTCAAGCGACACGACTTTCGACGTATTCCGCCGCTGGGGCTACCTCCAGGCCTCCCTCGACCCTCTCGGCCAGTTCCTCCCCCCCGAGCCCTTCCCCACTCCCTACACCGAAGGTCCCGACGCCGAAGCCGCTCGCCGCATCTACTCCTCCTCCATCGGTGCCGAGTTCATGCACATCCCCTCGCCCGAAAAACGGGCCTGGATTCAGCAGCGCCTCGAAGCCCCCGCCACCGCGCCCGACACCGCGCGAATCCTCACCAACCTCATCCGCGCCGACCTCTTCGAGCAGGTCATCCAGCAGCGCTATCTCGGCACCAAGCGCTTCTCCCTCGAAGGCCTCACCGTCCTCATTCCCTTTCTCGATCAGCTCTTCACCACCGCCGCCGAACACGGCGTCAACCGCTCCATCTTCGCCATGAGCCACCGCGGCCGCCTCAACGTCATGGTCAACACCATCAACCGCTCCTCCGAAGAAATCTTCACCAAGTTCGAAGACGTCGATCCACGCAGCACCATGGGAGGTGGCGACGTAAAGTATCACACCGGCGCGACCGGCGATTTCGTCACCGCCAACGGCAAGACCGTCCGCCTCCACCTCGCCTCCAACCCCAGCCACCTCGAAGCCGTAGACCCCGTCATCATGGGCCGCACCCGCGCCTACCAGGAACGCATAGGCAAACAAGGCAAGCAAGAAATCCTCCCCATGATCATCCACGGCGACGCCGCCTTCGCCGGCCAGGGCATCACCGCCGAGACCCTCAACCTCGCCTCCCTCCACGGCTACAACATCGGAGGAACGATCCAGGTCGTCGTCAACAATCTCCTCGGCTTCACCGCCCTGCCTGAAGAATCCAACTCCTCGCGCTTCGCCACCGACCTCGCCAAGCGCCTGCCCATCCCCATCTTCCACGTCAACGCCGAAGACCCCGAAGCCGTCGCCCGCATCGCCTCCCTCGCCGCCGACTATCGCCAGACCTTCCACTCCGATGTCGTCGTCGATCTCATCGGCTACCGT
>DHWW01000330.1:0-1236 GCA_002413385.1 Granulicella sp. UBA5172 | reverse complement strand
CTGCGCCCCACCGACAACCCCCGCACCGGCCTCGACACCCCCGAAATCGCCGCCCTCACCACCGCTCTCACCACCGCTCCCGCGGGCTTCAACATCCACCCCAAGGTCGCAAAACTCCTCGCCCAGCGCGTAGAAATGGGCACCGGCAGCAAGCCCCTCGACTACGGTATGGCCGAGCTTCTCGCCTACGCCTCGCTCCTCAAATCCGGCGTCCCCGTCCGCCTCACCGGACAGGATACCCAGCGCGGCACCTTCAACCAGCGCCACTCCGTCCTCATCGACATCGAAACCGAAGTCCGCTACTCGCCCCTCACCAACATCGCGCCCACGCAAGCCCGCTGGGAGGTCTACAACTCCCTCCTCTCCGAGGCCGCCTGCCTCGGTTTCGAGTACGGTTTCTCCCGCGACTATCCCGAAGCCCTCGTCCTCTGGGAGGCCCAGTTCGGCGACTTCGCCAANNTGTATAAGAGACAGGCTGTGGGAAGCGCAGTTCGGCGACTTCGCCAACGGCGCGCAAATCATCATCGACCAGTTCCTCTCCGCCGGCGAAGCCAAGTGGGGCCTGCTCTCCGGCCTCGTCATGCTCCTCCCGCACGGCTACGAAGGCCAGGGCCCCGAGCACTCCAGCGCCCGCATCGAGCGCTATCTCCAGCTCGCCGCGCAGGACAATATCCAAATTGCGCAGCCCTCCACCGCCGCGCAGTACTTCCATCTCCTCCGCCGCCAGGCGCTGCGCAAATGGCGCAAGCCCCTCATCGTCTTCACCCCAAAATCCATGCTCCGCCACCCCGACGCGATGTCTCCGCTAGCCGACCTCGCGCTCGACCATTTCCAGAACGTCCTCCCCGACAACCACGTCGTCAACCCTCGCGTCCTGCTCGTCTGCACCGGCAAGATCGGCCACAACCTCCGCGTCGAACGAGCCCGCCGCAACGACACTTCCGTCGGCATTATTTTTGTAGAACAGCTCTACCCCTGGCCCGAAGCCGAGCTGCAAGCCGCGCTCGACCAGCATCCCTCCGCCACCGAAATCGTCTGGGTCCAGGAAGAGCCAGCCAACATGGGAGCCCTCTTCTACGTCCAGCCGCTGCTCAAGCGCCTCGCCGCCGGCCCTTCGGGAGAAGCCCGCGCCTTCCTCACCGTCAAGCGCACCGCCTCAGCCAGCCCCGCCACCGGCAGCGCCAAGGCCCACGCCCTCGAAGAAAAAACCCTCCTCGACCTGGCCCTCGGCTTCGA
>DHWW01000149.1:2028-6041 GCA_002413385.1 Granulicella sp. UBA5172 | reverse complement strand
CCTTGGCGGTGATGAGGGTGCCGTTGGTCATGCTGCGGATGGACCAGGCGACGTCGGCGGAGGTGAGTGGGTGGTTGTCGTGGAAGCGGACGTTGGGGCGGAGGTGGAAGACCCAGGTGAGGGGGGCGGGGCGCTGCCAACTGGTGGCGAGCCAGGGCTGGAGGTTGAAGTTTTTATCTTTTCGGACTAAGGAGTCGTAGATGAGGGCGCCGATGCGCTCGGATTGGGCGTCGGTGCCCTGGCGGAGGTCGAGGTTGTTGGGGGAGGACTCGATAAGGAAGGTGAGGGTGTGGGGGTCCTTAGCGGACGGCGAGCATGCGGTGAGCGACGTCAAGGCTATTGCCAGCAGCATCGCCATCACGAGCCGTCTCATGCGAAGGTCACTCTGCCGAGGATGGCGGGGTGGGTGGCTCCGGTGGCCGAGGGAATGTTGCCGGGGAGGTGGTGCCAGGTTAGCCAGCCGAGGAGGGCGAAGGCGGCGGCTTCTTTGGCTTCTACAGGGAGGCCTGTAGCGGCGGTGGNNCATGCGCGAAGAGCGCGCATGGATGGGGCACTCGGAGAGGTGCGGCCAGCAGAAGCGGCGGTAGGCGTCGAGGATGGTGGCGGCGGTGAAGGACGTTGCGGTGGCGATGATGTCTTCGTTGGGGGCGGATTTGCAGAGTGCGAGGAAGCGGTCGGCGAAGGCGGGNCCGAACTCTTCTCGACCGCAGGATTTTGGGGGTGGGGCGGCGTAGTAGGGGTCGGCTAGGAGGCGGTCGAGGACGGGTTTGAGGACTTTGCCGCGGGCGGCTACGGAGCCGTTTTTGTCGTAGCGGCGGTTGTAGAGGCGCTGCATGAGGGCGTCGATGACCATGCTGGCGGGGCCGGTGTCGAAGGCGAGGACGTTGGCGGTGGTGCAGGCGGCGGGGAGGGCGGTGATGTTGGCGATGCCGCCGAGGTTCAGTAGCAGGCGGTTTTTGGTGGGGTGGCGGAAGAGGCAGTAGTCGAGCATGGGGACGAGGGGCGCGCCCTGGCCTCCGGCGGCGAGGTCGGCGGGGCGGAAGTCGCTGATGACGGGGAGGTGGAGGCGCTCGGCGATGAGGGAGGGTTCGCCGATCTGCCATGTGGAGCGGGTCGGCCTGCCGAGGAAATTTGCGGGCGTGGCCTGGTGCGCTCCCTGGTGCGCTCCCTGGTGAAAGATGGTCTGGCCGTGGAGGGCGATGAGTTGCGGCTTTAGGTTGAGGCCGTGGGTGGTGGAGGCTACCGCGTCGGCGTAGAGGTTGCCGAGATGCCAGGAGAGTTGGGAGAGTTCGGCGGCGGTGGTGGGCTCGCCCGCGGCGATGGAGAGGATTTTGGTGCGGAGTTTTTTGTCGTAGGGGAAGGCGCGGTGGCCGAGGAGTTTGAGCTTGGGGGGCGCGAAGGGAGCTGCAGGTCTCTCCACTTCCCCTTCGCTACGCTCAGGGTTCGCTCGGGATGACAGAGCTTTGGTGGGGGGTGCGGGGGAGATGCGGCAGAGGGCTACGTCGATGCCGTCGGCGGAGGTGCCGGACATGATGCCGGCCACGAGGAGGGTGCGGGGGTTCTTGTGGGCATCCTGCGAACCCACCTTAGCCGACGATGATGCTGTCCCACCCAAGCGAGCAAAGACCGCTCGCTCGGGGCCCGGCGTCGGCGAAGATGGGGCACCCGGCTTCATACTGGCTACGAGCATGGGTTTGTTGAGACGAGAGTTCATGCGTTCCCGCCTTTGAGTTCGCGCTGGAGGTCGGCGAGGAGTTGGAGGGCGTCGCGGGGGGTGAGGCCGTCTACGTCTACTTGCTCGATGCGGTCGACGATGCGCTGCGAGAGGGGGGTGAACATGGTCATCTGGACACGAGGTTCGTGGGCGGCGGGGGAGGACTCGCGGACCTGTTGGGACTCGGCACGCTCGTGGACCTTGAGGACTTCGCGGGCGCGGGAGATGACGGCGTTGGGAAGGCCGGCGAGACGGGCTACTTCGATGCCGTAGCTTTTGCTGGCGGCGCCGGGTTCGACGGTGTGGAGGAAGACGATGCCGGTGGCGTTTTCGCGGACCGTGACGCGGACGTTGCGGAGATGCGGGAGGCGGTCGGCCAGGAGGGTGAGCTCATGGTAGTGGGTGGCGAAGAGGGTGCGTGCGCCGATGTGGTCGTGGAGGTGCTCGACCGTGGCCCAGGCGAGGGAGAGGCCGTCATAGGTGGCGGTGCCGCGGCCCATTTCGTCGAGCAGTACGAGGGAGCGGGAGGTTGCGGTGTTGAGAATGGCTGCGGTTTCGGTCATCTCGACCATAAACGTAGACCGGCCGCGGGCTACGTTGTCCGAGGCTCCGATGCGGGTGTAGATGCGGTCGACGAGGCCGAGGTGCATGCGCTCGGCGGGGACGAAGCAGCCGCATTGGGCCATGATGACGAGGAGCGCGGATTGGCGAAGGTAGGTGGATTTGCCGCCCATGTTGGGGCCGGTGATGAGGAGGAGTGAGGGAGAGGTTGTCGGTTGTTGGTTGTCGGTTGTTGGTTGAGGGGGGGCGGAGTTTGAGGCGGAGAGGTGGAGGGAGTTGGGGATGAAGCGGCCGGTGCCCTGGTCTTCGAGGCGGCGTTCGACTACGGGGTGGCGGGCGGCGATGAATTCGAGGATGCCGGAGTCGTCGACTGTGGGGCGGACCCAGGCGCGGAGGGCGGCGAGGTGGGCGAAGTTGCCGAGGAGGTCGATCTCGGCGATGTGGCGGGAGGCCTCGCGGATGCGGGCGGCGTTGGTGAGGAGTTGGCGGCGCAGTTCGGCGAAGATGCGGCGCTCGATTTCGGCGGAGCGCTCTTGCGCGGTGAGGATCTTTACCTCGAGCTCCTTGAGCTCGGGGGTGGTGAAGCGTTCGGCGTTGACGAGGGTTTGCTTGCGCTCGTAGTCGGCGGGGACGGATTTTGCGTTGGCCTTGGTGACCTCGAGGTAGTAGCCGAAGACGGAGTTGAAGCGGACTTTGAGGGAGGAGATTCCGGTGCGCTCGCGCTCGCGCTCCTCGATGGCGGCGATGCGCTGGCGGCCGCTGGAGGAGAGGCCGCGGAGTTCGTCGAGCTCGGGGTCGATGCCTTCGCGGATGGCTCCACCGTCGCTGAGAGCTACGGGTGGTTCGTCGACGAGGGTGTGGGCGATGATCTCGTGCAGGTCGTCGAGGGTGTCGAATGCGGCGGCTAGTTGGGACCAGCGGCCGGGGGCTGTTAGTTGTTGGTTGTCGGTTGTCGGTTGTTGGGTTGCCAGGGCGGTGGCGGCGGAGCGGAGGTTGGGGAGGCGGGCGATGGTCGAGCCGAGGGCGACGACCTCGCGGGGGCCGGCGGTCTCCATTGCTACGCGGCCGAGGAGGCGTTCGAGGTCGAGGACTCCGTCCATGGCGCGGCGGAGAGCTTCGCGGCGGCGGATGTCGGAGGCGGCTTCGGCTACGGCGTCGAGGCGNNTGGAGAAGAGCGGTTCGACTAATTCGAGGTTGCGGACGCTGACGGCGTCGAGTTCGAGGCAGTCGCGGCGCTCGTAGTAGCGGAGGGTGTCGAGGTGGTCGAGTGCGCCCTGCTTGGTGGCGCGGAGGTAGTGGACGATGGCTCCGGCGGCTACGGCGGCGGCGGTGTGGTGGGCGAGGCCCATGCCGTCGAGTGAGTGGACGCGGAGTTGCTGGCGGAGGAGCGGGAGGGCGTAGTCCTCAGTGAAGGCCCAGTCTTCGACTTCGGTGCGGGCACCGGCGATGTCGAGTTGGGCTGGCTCTTCTTTTGATTCGGTTGTGGTGTCGCGGAGGACGCCCTGGCGGACGCTTTGGGAGGTGGCGCCGAAGCCTGTNNTCGTCGAGTGCGAGGGGCCACGCGGAGGTGGAGGAGAATTCGGTGGCGCGGAATTCTCCGGTGGAGAGATCGATGGCGGCTACTCCCACGGCGGCTGTTGCACCCGGAGCCGACTGCAGCGATGCTGGCGAGCCACTGGCTTTCGCTGGCGTCGAGTGCGGCGTCGACGGCGGTGCCGGGGGTGAGGACGCGGGTGAC
>DHWW01000149.1:244-1831 GCA_002413385.1 Granulicella sp. UBA5172 | reverse complement strand
ACGCCGCACATGGGGACGGATTTGGATTTGTCGCGCGAGGTGAGGGTGAGCTGGAGTTCGCGGGCGGCGATGACGGCGTCGTCGTAGAAGAGCTCGTAGAAGTCGCCGAGGCGGAAGAAGACGAGGGCGTCGGGGTGTGCGTCTTTGGCGGCACGGTACTGCCGCATCACCGGGGTTAGCCCGTTGTCGGTCCCAATTTCGGTTGTGTCAGTTGCCATTGCGATCCAATCGTCTCTGAAGGCTCAGGATACCGCAGACGCTTGGCTAAAACTTCGGCGAGCTCTACACTGACGGAGTGATTGAGATTCCTATGTCGGAGACACAGTTTGCCGCAGCGACCCAGCGGCTTCGTGCGAATATTATCGAGTTGGAGCGGGCCGGAGGGGACGCTCAGCAAAGATGGCGTGACGGCGAAGTATGTGTATGGGGAGGGTCGGCTGGCGATTGAGATTGTGGATCGGCCGTTCTTGTTGCCGCTTTCGCTAATTGAAGGGAAGCTGCGGGCGTATCTGGAGCAGTCGGTTGCTTATGATGCGAGCAAGTCGGCACTGTAGTGGGTGTGTGAGGGTGATCACAATGGAGCTGGGGATAGTAGATATACTGGGTATTCGTGGCTAAGTTGAGCGCGAAATGGAACTTATGTCCCTGCTCTGGCTCCGACTCGCGGTGATTCTGTACGGCGTTGCCGCATTGGCGGTGTTGCCTGCGGCGCTGTATAACCGGCCGCGTTGGCGACATATCGCGCTGCCTGCTGCGTTGGCTGGGGGGTTTTTTCCATTTGTGTCGATCACGGAGACGCTGGTTGCTGCGCACCGGGCGCTGCCGATCGACACGCATGAAACGCTGTCGTGGCTGGGGTTGCTGCTGGCGGTCGCGTTTCTGGTACTTGCGGTGCGGTATCGGACGGTTTCGCTCGGGATATTCATTCTGCCCGTGGTGGTGCTGCTGGCGATTGTGCCGGCGTTTCGTCCTGGACACGAGCGGATCGATTATCCGCTGATCCGGACGGGTTGGCTGATGCTGCATATCGTGTCACTGCTGGCGGCGTATGCGGCACTGTTTCTTTCGATGATTGCCAGTTTGCTGTACCTGATCCAGGAGCGGCGGCTGAAGCAGAAGCGGGCGGAGTCCAAGCGTGGCTGGTTGCCGCCACTGGAGACGCTGGATCAGATTGGGCTGAACTCGTTGCGGTTTGGACTGCCTTGCATGACGGCCGGCTTGCTGATTGGGTCGGTGCTGGCGCTGCAGACGATAGGGCTGACATTCTTTGCCGATCCGAAGGTGCTGCTGTCGTTTGCGATGTGGATTGCTTACATTCTGATGATTTATATCCGCAGCAACAGTGGTTTGCGCGGGCGGCGTGCGGTCTATCTGTCGAGCTTCGTGTTTCTGGTTGTGTTGGCGGTGTGGGCTGCGAATTCATTGTCCGTCGTGCATAGGTTCAAGGCGCCATGAGTGAGAGGAAGACTGATAACGGTGTGGGATCGATGCCGTCTCATTTGAAGCTGCTGTTGCTGGGCGTGAATCACACGACCGCGCCGATCAATATTCGTGAGCGGCTGGCGATTCCGATGCACCGGCTTGCGG
>DHWW01000149.1:0-213 GCA_002413385.1 Granulicella sp. UBA5172 | reverse complement strand
TGCAACCGGGTGGAGTTGTTGACGGTGCAGGACGATGGGGCGATCAACGACGCCCTGGATGCCGATGGGGCAGCGCCGATGTTGAGCATGGTCCATTTTCTGAATGAGTATCTGCAGGTAGAGACGGCGGATATCCAGCCGCATGTGTATGAGTTATCGGGAGCGGGATGCGATTCATCATTTATTCCGGGTGGCGAGTTCGCTGGATTCGAT
>DHWW01000277.1:9683-18842 GCA_002413385.1 Granulicella sp. UBA5172 | reverse complement strand
GCCGTGCGCAGCTTATGCAACGGCAGGAGCACTGCCGCTCGCCATCAACACGGAGTTGACCTCTTATATGGCTGAGCGGCGAGAAAGGCTGAAGGAGGATATGGTATCGGTGGCATCCAAGGCACGGGAGAGCACGCTGCCCGATGTGACGCTTGCGGATGGAGATCTGCGCATTGCACCGCTGCGCAAGAATACCCCTGAGCCCGCATAAGCCTTCGCCGAGAAGGCTTACGCGTTGATTCCTCATGCGAAGATCACTGAAGTTCTCGAAGGAGTCTATCAGTGGACCGGCCTTGGCGACCAATTCCTGCACCTCCGCACTCAGACACCACCGAAAAATCGCCGGGCTTTACTCCCCGCGATATTGGCCGATGCCGGAGACGAGAAAAGCCTGCCCCTTGACAGAAATCCAAGGTACATTGTAATTTTCTTGCTACGACAACAGAGGACTGGCCAATGTACCTCTCGTTCCGTGCCAGATATGCGATTCGGGTTCACACTTTGTTTATTCCGGTGCAGCCTGTGCTTAGGCGCGGTGTAGAAATTGCGGTGCTAAGGTACTGTAGCCAAATGAGAAAGGGTCACCATGCAAAGTGCTTTAAAATCAACATAATCGCGCTGCTTGTTTTTCCCATGGGGGGTTGGTAACGCTTTGGCACAGGTCTCAACGGGAACCATCGTCGGTGTGGTTGAGGATGCGGCCGGCGGAGATGTTCAACTAGGTGCAACAGGGCACAACAGACTACTACGCCCAGTCAGTGCGTAGCGCCTATCAGGCATTTTTCGATTCCAATATCCAGCGCGATGCCGTCGTTGCGGCCTTGCGATAGCGTTGCGCCCCAAGTTAGCGTTTATCGACATTCAGGCCAGGGAGAAGCACATGCGCACCACCAGAAGGACATTCGTCAAGCAGGCAGCAGGTCTTACGGCTGCTTGCCTCGTCAGCTTCGATGCGGAACAGGCTATAGGGTCGCAGAGCTTGGGAACGCAGGCATTGGGAGCCGCGAAGGGCGCCTCCGCCAAAGTGGCGACTGGCTGGTATGACCGGCCCATGCGATGGGGGCAAGTAGGCTTCGTTGAGGACGATCCGGGCAACTACGATCTTAATTTTTGGCTGGACTATTTCAAGAGGACGCACTGCGATGCCGCCTGCCTGAGCGCTGGTGGCGTAGTTGCGTTCTATCCGACGCAGATTCCCCTGCACTACCGAAGCAAGTGGCTCGGGACGATGGATGCGTTCGGCGACATCATGGCGGGGTGTCGGAAACTTGGCATGAACGTCGTTGCCAGAACCGACTCGCACGCGTGCCATCAAGATATGTACGATGCTCATCCTGACTGGATCGCGGTGGATGAACACGGCAACAAACGCCGTCATCCTTCCGATCCCGACTTCTGGATTACCTGCGCGCTTGGACCGTACAATTTCGAGTTCATGACGGCGGTGCATCAGGAGATCATGACGAAGTACATGCCGGACGGCATCTTCACCAACCGTTGGGCCGGATCTGGAATGTGTTATTGCGAGCACTGCCAGAAGAACTTCCACGCGTTCTCTGGTATGGATCTGCCGCGAACGAAGGATCCCCAGGTTCCAGCGCGGCGACAGTTCATCGTATGGCAGCAGCAGCGACTGTTCGATCTATGGAGACTATGGAACGCAAAGATCAAAGAGATCAACCCAAATGCGAGTTATATTGCGAATGCGGGAGGCGGGGCTCTCAGCGGACTTGATATGAAGACGATTGGTGAGCTGGCACCGACTCTTTTTGCGGATCGTCAGGGCCGAAGCGGACTTATGGCACCCTGGGCGAATGGAAAGAATGGGAAAGAGTACCGCGCAACGATGGGCAAGAAGGCCATCGTTGGCATCTTCAGCATGGGTCTCGAGGAGAAGTACCGCTGGAAGGACTCGGTCCAGAATGGCGATGAGATCCGGTTGTGGGTCGCGGACGGCATTGCGCACGACCTCCGGCCATGGTTCACGAAGTTCGATGCGAAGCTCATCGATCGGCGCTGGCTGCCGGTGATCGAAGACATCTACAAGTGGCACTTTGCCAATGAACCGTACCTCCGCAACGAGAGATCTCTAGCGCGAGTCGGAATGGTTTATTCGCAGCAGACAGCGACTTTTTACGGTGGAGAGGAAGCCCATGCGAAGGTCGAAGACGCTAGCTTAGGCTTCTACGAAGCGCTCGTCGAAGCTCGGATTCCTTTCCAGATGGTTCACGACCGTATGCTGGATCGTGAGCACATTGACCAGTATCGAACATTAATTCTGCCGAACATTGCGGCGCTCTCGACGGCGCAGTGCCAGCAGATCCGGGAGTTTGTGGAGCGTGGCGGAAGCGTGGTCGCGACGTATGAGACCTCCATGTACGACGAATGGGGCGTCCGCCGGGCAGACCTGGGACTCGGGTCACTTTTTGGAGTTGCGATCGACGGCAGCAAAGAAGGTCCCATGCTCAACTCGTATTTGAACCTGGAAAAGGACGAGCATACCGGAAAGTATCATCCTCTGCTCACTGGATTCGAGGACGCGACGAGGATCATCAACGGGGTGAATCAGCTTGCGGTCAAGAAGGTTGGGACGGATGTTTCCTCGCCTTTGCAGGTGATTCCAACGTATCCCGATCTACCGATGGAAGAGGTCTTCCCGCGTCCAGTCAAAGACCATCAAAGTGGAGTGTTTTTGAGAGAGATGGGTCGCGGCCGCGTGGTGTATTTTCCAGCAGACATTGATCGCACGTTCTGGGAGGTATTGGATGTGGACCACGCGATGCTCCTGCGGAACGCGGTGCTGTGGGCCACGGATGAACCCTCTCCGGTCACGGTGGAGGGGAAGGGCGTGCTGGATATCTCGGTGTGGACCCAGAAGAAGTCGATGACGGTTCATCTGGTAAATCTGACCAATCCAATGATGATGAAGGGACCGCTGCGGGAGGTGATCCCGCTCGCCAGGCAGAAAGTGCATGTTCAGGTCCCGAAAGGAAGACGGGTCACGCGGGTGCGCTTGCTGGTTGCGGAGCAGGAGGTACGGCACACGGTTGAAGGAGACGGCGTTGTTGTGGAGGTCGCTTCAATAGGCATTCACGAGGTGGTGGCCTTCGACCTCGCGTAGGACCCGCCCCCTTCGCTGGATGGATTCGAGGATGCAACGCGAATCATTGATCGACGCCAGAAACCTTCATTTTAGAGACGAGCCGCCAGGGCTTCGATGTCGACCGGCGTCGAACTGGCCGTGAAGTCGAAGTTTCCGATCAGATTGACGTCGCACCAAGCAACGGGCGAGGTGCCTTTGAGAATCTTGATGGCTTCCAGGTCGCCTGCCGCCAGTTTTTGCTCATATACCCGCGAGAGAAGAGGGGTATCGTAGTAGATCATCGCGTTGGCTAGGATATACAAAGCTCAATGAGTGCATTGGCGACTGGACAACATCTGACCTTGCGTGAACCTAAAAGTCCTCTCCGAAACCTACTTCTCCCGGGACTGCGGTTTGGTAGGCGGAGACTCGTCGCTCGAAAAAGTTGGTTAGCTCTTGCACGTCCTGCAGATCCATAAATGAGAATGGATTTTTTGCGTGGAAGGCGGGCGCGATGCCGAGACGTTGCAGGCGCGAGTCGGCGACGAAGCCAAGGTACTGACGCATATCGCGTAGCGAAAGACCAGCGACGCCACCCGCAAGGAGGTCTTCGGGCGAATTGAGCCTCGCAGTCCACGGCCTCGCGCAACATGGTGACGATCTCGGTCTCAAGCTCGGCATCCCAAAGATCAGGTTCCTGAGCTCGGACGACATTGACGACCTCGAAGGCGAACTCGAGGTGGCAGCTCTCGTCGCGGAAGACCCAGTTGGTGCCTCCGGCGAGACCATGCAGCAGACCCTTTGACCGAAAGAAGTAGACGTAGGCGAAGGCGGCAAAGAAGAAAAGGCCTTCGATGCAGGCGGCGAAGCAGATGAGGTTGAGGAGGAACTGGCGGCGGTGCTGCTTGGTTTCCAGGGTCTCGAGCTGCTGGATGGAGTCCATCCACTTCATGCAGAAATCAGCCTTCTTCGAGATGGACGGGATGTTCTCGACGGCGGCGAAAGCGGCTGCACGCTCGTCGTGGTCGGGGACGTAGTTGTCGAGAAGCGTGAGGTAGAACTGCACATGCACCGCCTCTTCAAAGAGCTGGCGGGAGAGATAGAGCCGAGCCTCGGGCGAGTTGATGTGCTTGTAGAGGTTGAGGACGAGGTTGTTTGAGACGATGGAGTCTCCGGTAGCGAAGAAGGCGACGAGGCGCTGGATGACGTGGACCTCGGCGGGTGTGATTTTGGTCTTGAGGTCGGTGAGGTCGGTCTGGAAGTCGACCTCTTCGACTGTCCAGGTGTTCTTGATGCCGTCGCGGAACATGTCATAGAAGACCGGAAACTTCATCGGGCGTAGGGTCAGGCAGAGGCCGGGATCGAGGATATGCGCGGGTGCAGCGACGGAAGAGGATGCGGAGTGGGGGACAGCAGTCGTGGACATAGTAGGTTCTCTCTGAGATCGATGTAACGGGTAGATGATGGCTGAACTACTGGCAGGCTTCACAGGAGCCGGGGTTCTCAAGTGAGCATGCAATGGCTGCTTCCACAGAAGGAGCGGCGGATGGCAACGCGTTCGACGCAGCGGCTCCGGTGCGGCTGCTGGTATTGGTTACGGTTGCTTTGGCGATCTTCGTCGCTGGCCGCGAACGGAGATAGTAGGTCGTCTTTAGACCCTGCTTCCACGCGTACATATACATCGACGATAGCCTGCCTATGTTAGGAGACTCCGCAAACAGATTCAGGGATTGTGACTGATCGATATAGGCATTGCGAGCTGCGGCCATGTCTATCAGCGAGCGCATAGGCATCTCCCACACGGTGCGATACAAGAGCTTGAGGTCGTCGGGAAGGCCGTCGATATTCTGCACAGACCCCTCGGAGAGCTTGAGGAGCATGCGCATCTCTTCGGTCCACATACCTCGAATTTGAAGCTCTTCGATGAGGTATCGATTGACCTGGAGGAACTCGCCTGAGAGCGTTTCGCGCTTGAAGAGGTTCGAAATTTGCGGCTCGATGCACTCGTAGCAGCCGACGATTGAGGCGATCGTCGCAGTGGGAGCAATGGCGATCATGAGCGAGTTGCGAACGCCATTCTTGACTATTCGCTCACGGAGTACATTCCAGCGAGCGGGTTCGCTCGGTGTTACGTTCCAGAGGTCGAACTGCAATTGTCCCTGGGCGAGCCGTGTATCCGCGAAGGTCGCATGCGGTCCGTTCTTTTCCGCAAGCTCGCAGCTTGCGACGAGTGCTTGATAGTAAATCTCTTCCTGAATCCTCGTGGAGAGCTTTTGCGCCTCAGCCGAGTCGAACGGGAGATGGAGCTGGAAGAATACATCCTGCAACCCCATGAGCCCGAGACCGATCGGGCGCCACTGTGCGTTGGAGCTGGCAGCCTGCGCGATCGGATAGTAATTGATGTCGATGACGCGGTCGAGCATGGGGACTGCGACGCGCACTGTCTCACCGAGCTTTTGGAAGTCGAAGGAGGGTGCGCCGTTGGCGTCGAAGGTGATATGCCGAGCGAGGTTGATCGAACCCAGGTTGCAGACGGCCGTCTGGTCTTTCGATGTGACCTCGGTGATTTCGGTGCAGAGGTTCGAGAGGTGGACGACGTTACCTGACTTCCCGGTCTGGTTGCACTTCAGGTTGGTCGCGTCCTTGAAGGTCATCCAGCCGTTGCCAGTCTCGGCGAGCGAACGCATCATGCGCAGGTAGAGATCGCGTGCTTTGATCTGACGGTGATAGAGCTTATCGGCTTCGGCCTTTTCGTAGGCTTCGGTGAATGCGTCGCCGAAGAGGTCGGGAAGTTGCGGCACGTCCTTCGGATCGAAGAGCGACCACATGCCGTCTGCTTCCACGCGCTGCATGAAGAGGTCTGGAATCCAGTTGGCGAGATTGAGGTTATAGGTACGACGGGCGTTGTCTCCAGTGTTCTCGCGGAGTTCGAGGAAGGACTCGATGTCCGCGTGCCAGGGTTCAAGGTAGACGCAGCATGCACCCTTTCGCTTGCCGCCCTGGTTGACCGCCGCAACGGAACTGTCGAGTGTGCGCAGCCACGGAATGATGCCGTTCGATAGGCCGTTGGTGGCTCGAATCAATGAACCTTCGCTGCGGACGCGGTGGAACGCGAGACCGATGCCGCCGGAGAATTTGGATAGCAGAGCGACGTTCTTATAGGTGTCATAGATGCTGTCGAGCGAGTCCTGTGGCGAGTCGTGGAGGTAGCACGAGGACATCTGCGGGTGTTTGGTGCCGGCGTTGAAGAGCGTAGGCGACGAGGGCATGTAATCGAGCGAGGCGATGAGGCGATAGAACTCGATTGCCTCGTGCGGGGTAACGGCGAGGCCGCAGGCGACGCGGAGAAAGAAGTGCTGCGGCGTCTCGATGATTCCGCGCGAGATTGGATCGCGCAAGAGATACCGGTCGTAGACGGTACGCAGGCCGAAGTACTCGAAGCGGTCGGAGAAGGTATCGTCGATGGCGTGATTCAGCTTGCGTGCGTGGGTATGGACGAACTCCGCGGTGGCCTTGCCGACGATGCCCTCCTGATGTCCATAGGCGATGGCCTGCGAGAACGAGTACAGGTTCAGCGCGGAGACTTCCTTGACGATGGTCGCGAGGAGAAGTTGTGCGGCGAGCGCGCGAATACTGGGGTTCTTCGGCGATGAGCGACGCCGCTGTGTCGATGGAGATGGTATCGAGCTCGCGGGTGGTCGCTCCGTCATACAAACCTCCGATGGTCTTCGATGCGACACGTATGGCATCGACGTGGGTAAGGCCGTAAGAGGAGCGCTGGACGGCGCGGACGATCTTGTTGACCTCGACCGGTTCGAGCGCCCCGTTGCGCTTGCGGACATGCATAACGGGCGTCTCCTCACGCGCAGGAAATCCAGGCGTGAGGTCGGCGAGAGTGGTTTGAGTTGGAGCGGTATCGGTTACGGCGGCCATGGTTAGATCTCCCTGGCCTCAGAAGCGTGCGAAGAAACAGCGGTAGCCCTCAGTGAAGGACGAATGCGCTGCCACCTCGCCTCCCCTCGGAGGCGTTAGCGAATGTTTCCATGGCAGGTCTTCGGACTTTGCAAGATCATACCTACTTGCCGGACTTCCCAGAGCCTACAGCTCCAGTGTCATCTTGGGCTTTCGTACTTGCATACCGCTGCGGGGCAGTTCCGGACTCTCACCGGATTCCCTATTCACACTCCGAGCAAGGAGTGACCATGGAATAAAGACACTATAGCTTGCGGCTCGGAAATCTGCACGCCTATGAATTGTGGATATCAGGCAAAAGAAGTTTAGCTTTCGTCCGCGAAATATCATCCGGTGACGAAAATGGAGCCGATTCCCAACCGGCCGGCTTCGTAAGCAATCTAACTTAGCTCAACCAGAACATTGAGGGAACTCCATCGTTACGCCTTGATTCGCAACATACAAGGTGGGGCTGGAAGACGGCATGGCCGGTTGGCGGTGGGGAGGAAGCCTACTCCCCTGCAATGCAAAATATATTCTCTGCATCATATGTCTTTTAGAGTATATTTCTCTTGTGGCAATCGGGCTCACCGTTACTGACGAATTCAAAGGCTGGTTTGAGGGCTTGAATGAATCAGAGCAGGAAGCGGTTGTTCGTGTAGTGGGTTTGCTGGAAGAGCGGGGAGTGAATCTGGAATTTCCGTTCAGCAGTGGTATCAAGGGTTCGGCGTATGCGGCTATGCGTGAGTTGCGGATCCAGTAGGGCGGCAAACCCTACCGTGTGCTGTATGCGTTCGACCCGATCCGGCAGGCGGTGCTTTTGGTTGGAGGCGTGAAGACGGGTAAGGGAAACCGCTGGTACGAGGAAGCGATTCGCACGGCGGACAGGTTGTTTGGGGAGTACCTGCGCGGAGAGTGATGGCGGCTCTGTGTGTTGGTAGATGTAAGCGTGTAAGGCGCAAGCCTTCGAAAGGATAGACCGATGAAAACGACAGCGTGGCGTGACTTGAATCACAAGGTCTCAGCGGAACGTCGAGAAGAGTTGAAGCGCGAGGCGGTTGCGGAGCTGGATCGGATGGGCTTTGCGGCACTCCGGAAGGCGCGTAACCAGACGCAGGTAGAGCTTGCCGAGAAACTAGGCATCGACCAGGCCGGTGTCTCCGCGATCGAGAATCGTTCGGACCTGCTCGTCGGCACATTGGCGAAGTACGTACGTGCGCTCGGTGGGGATGTCGAAATTCGAGCGGTGTTTCCCGAGGCAAGTTTTCGCCTGGAGCCGCTCGTGTTGGGAGAGGTTCCCTTGCGGCGGGGGTGAGCCTGCTGTGGTCAGCGTCGGGCTTCAGCGAGTAAGATGACCCAGCCGCGGCGCGGTCCATTGCTCAGGCACACTGCTCCCGGAGCACTTCGGGTGGTTGAGCCATCAGTCGCGGCAGCAGGATCAGGTTGTGCGCCGCGCAACTGAAGACGAACAGCNNGAGTGGATCTGTGACTTTGCGAGGGAGCCCTTCTTGGCTCCCTTTTGCCATAGGTGTCAGGGTGTCACCTGTTGTTTTTGGGTATACCCATGCAAGGCAGGTCGGAAGGTTCTAATATCTGTCTTTCTAGGATTACAAAAAATAATAATTAACACTATCCTGTTTGCATCGTAGAGTCATACAAGACATATAGAGGTGTTGGTATGGCAGCGGGACACACAGTCGGATACATCCGTGTCTCCTCGGTAGACCAGAACACGGTCAGACAGCTTGACGGTCTGAAGTTGGACAAGGAGTTTACCGACAAGGCCTCCGGCAAGGACATGAAGCGTCCCCAATTGGAGCGGGCGCTAGAGTTCCTCCGCGAGGGCGATACGCTGGTGGTTCACTCCATGGACAGGCTGGCAAGGAACCTAGACGACCTCAGGAAGATCGTTCTGGACCTCACGAAGAAGGGCGTCAAGGTGCAGTTCGTCAAGGAGAACCTGACCTTTACGGGCGAGGACTCGCCGATGGCGAACCTTCTGCTCTCTATGCTCGGCGCTGTGGCACAGTTCGAGCGCGAGCTCATCAAAGAACGCCAGCGTGAAGGTATTGCGATGGCAAAGAAGAGGGGCGTGTACAAAGGCCGCAAGCCGTCACTGTCCGCTG
>DHWW01000277.1:0-9627 GCA_002413385.1 Granulicella sp. UBA5172 | reverse complement strand
CAAGCCAAGTTGCCAAACTCACCAGTAGTTGCATGAGCTCGGTAGGTGGCTTCTCGGGTGGGGATTGCGGGAGGTTCAGCAACGCGAAACCTCGTGAGGCCCAAACAGCGGACTCTTCCGCCGTCTGTGCTCTCAAGTAGGCGACAACGGCGTGTTGACTCCAGATGAGTACGAATTCATCGGCACTACCGTACCCCGTGAGGTCAGGTACAGGAAGCTTCCATCCCGAGCACGCAAGTCGCCACGTCCCCGTCACCGAATAAGCTGTCGCCGGAGTATCTTCCTGTGGGTTGACTTTGGCGCGTGCAAGCCGCAGCAGGAATCTCAGTGCTGCCTCGTCGTTCCGATCGATCAACTCATGGTCAGGCTGGTTGTAGTACGAGAGAAGGCAGCGGTAGCAACCGTTGACACATTGCGCATCAGACAGCGACCTGAGTCTGGACACGTCCGCGTGTTCGGCTGCTTCGTCGATTCCTTCATAGTGCATGAGAGTTAAGGCTGTTCTGGCCACCCACGCCATGTTGCCACCTTCACGAACCAGACGGCTCAGTACGCCCGCACCACCTTCCGAAGACTCGTAAAACAGGAGACATCTCCTGTCATCTCGTGAAGGTGTGGGCTCGGTCTGGATCTCCCCCTCTTCGAGCTGAAAGCATTGCGCGACACCTTGAACGAGGGCATGCTGTAAAGTCGCCATCCGCGCCTCTGGTCAGCCCATATGCTAGCGGCAACCGAAGAGAGGGACTTCGCCCCCGCATATGGATCTAAAGTGGTGTACACCGCTGAGGAGTACTACGGCTTCATGGAGCCCAAATGAGAAGTGGTTCAACCTGTCGGACCCCGGCGTGGAGGAACTGCTGTAGGTGCTTGAAGCACGCATCGACTTTTCAACCCATAGTGCGAGACGCCTCCGAGAAACTTCGGGGGCTTTTTCGCCCCTGAGCCCCGTCGCTGGGTATTACCTTTAACGACCCGGATATACGGACTCGCAAATGAACAAGGAAGGTCCACCCTACAGTGCCAGTTGATATCAATGCAGCCCCCGGGACTACCCCGGCCCCCATGAACGTCCGCAAGCGTAACGGTACCCTCGAACCCATCAAGTTGGAACACCCTCAGGCCGGTGATGGGCCTGGACCGGCAGGTTGCGATGCAGAGGTGACCAAGCTTTGAATCACTCCGCCTGCTCGAGGGCTGGCTGGCGGTACACCCGGTGATGCTGAATGAAGGTGCCGGACGTAGGCTCAGCGAGCGGACAGTGGCTGCATGCACATACATGCCAGCCAACGACAATTTACTATCTCCTGCACAGTTTCCTGGACGAGGCCGGACACATCACGGAACGCTTCGGCGTTTACCCATGTGGCACCGGCGAGAGTGCGAGACGCTCATGTTCTATCTGCCGCGAGAGCCTCCCTGTAAAAAGCCGAGCAAACTGGAGCGGGCCTCGTCTGAAGCCGGAAGTCGGCCAGCAACTCGAATCGCCACGCCGAAGGATTCCATGAGCGGGGCAAGGCAGTCCTTCAGCTTTTGGCTGCGTACCCAGACCTCTTTGGGCAGCGTGCGGCTGGCTTGAACCACACGGAGAAACACTCTTGCCAGCGCGTCTCCGGCAGCGATGCTGGAATCGCTTACGTCAGGCGCAAGAATGATTCCACTCTCTGCATCGACAGCCAGCGCGAACGCGGCGCAGGAGTTGCGTTCGCCTTTTTTGCCGATAGGGGTTCCGGTGAGAATGTGGTCGAGCTCCATCACTCCCCGCACCGTATAGTCCTGGCTGCGCAACGGACGCAGCGTCTCTTCTTCCAGTCGAACCGGCATGGTGGGCGGCTCGGCGGGAAGGACCGCTTTGACCAGATCAACCTGGTATCGCGGCTCGGCCCCATCCATGCGCGAGACCATCGGATAGGTGTCGGCCAGATCCCAGAACTTCGCGCTCTCCTGGCTGGCAACAGCCGCGGAGACCACGATGACAGCGCGGATGCACTCGGCCAGCGTCCGGGCCTCCTCTTCAGTGACAAACCACGGATGAAAGCCGGGACGGATGGTGCGGAAGATGGGCGAGGCCAGACCTCTGCCCTGTGGATGGCCCAGCGCTGCGAGCAACTCCCGGTCTTGTCGTTCCAGCTCCGCCCTGGGCACAAACTCCACCGAGACGCTGTGCTGCGTGGCAAAGAACTCACCCGCTTCAGTGATCTCTTCGACTTGCATTCTGCGAAACAGGCGCAGGCTTTCAGTACCGATATAGGCGTGCACGGAATAGACCTCGCCGAGCATGCCCATGACCGAGCAGTAGCAAAGCTCACCGCTGACGCTGTCGCGGACCAGTATCAGTTGGCTCTCGTCAAGCACCCGCCAGGGATGCAGCCCATAGAGGTTGGAGGCCAACTCATACAGCCGTTTCATGGCCGGTCAATGACGGAGGATTTTCACCCGCAAGCTCTTTGACAAAGTATCGATCGGGAAGAGCCGCGGGGGACTCAGTACGTTTCCTGGGCATGATGGTGGATCAACGCTCCTGTGCGGGAAGACGCCGCTATTCTTTCGTCTTGAGCTTGCTGTCGTTTTCGCGGATGAACGTCTCGATCTCTGGAGCGCTGGCAAGAATGCGAAGCCACTGCTCCTTATAGAGGGTGACGGGAAAACGTCCCATTCCGTAAAGAGAGACGGCGCCCTTCTCGCTGACCTTGAGGCTCAACCCGCCAGCGCCCTTGTTCTTGAGCCGTGCATTCTCAGCCCGCAGTCGTTCCAACTCTGCTTGTAGTTCCGAATCGCTCATCCTGCCCCTCCCAATCCATCTTGCCAAACTCAACCGCTTCGTTGCCCACTGGCCGCGAAGAGATCGAAGGTTCCGTTACGTTCGCAAAGAGCGCCTCGATCCGCTCGACTTCAAGCCGCCGCAGTTTAGCCGTACGGGTCCACTGCTCCATCAGTTCGCTGTCGGGGGAGAACTCCGGGGACATTTCCATCCACCTTCGCTCATTCTCGCAGGCCGCATGGAGCGCGGATTGAAGCGCCTCAACACATTGATCCCTTTGTGAATTCATTCAGATTCAGTCTACAGCGCCATCGTTGAGGTGCAGGCGTCAGCTTTTTACGAGCTTTCGGTACGAGTGACGCTTCTATCCTCACGTTTCCGCACAGCGCTTCCAACGCGAACAGGGCCTTCCGAACACTCAGCCGCATGCTGCGACTCGCAGTGGAGTGGAAGGTGCTGCGGGTATCCCCGCGCATTAAACTTCTCGAAGAGCACGGGCGAACGACGCTCATCGAAGCATCCACCGAAGCGTTGCTGCTCAAGCACGCCCCTCAACCTCTCGCTGACGTACTTGTGACGATCATGGACAGCGGCATGCGCCCCGAGGAAGTCATGCGAATGCGGAAGGAGCATATCTTCTGGGACCGTTCGGTAATCCTTGTGCCCTATGGGAAGAGCTTCAAATCCAAGCGGTATGTTCCGCTGAGCGACCGCATGTGCTGTCTACTGCGCCTACGAAAGTCCGGCGACGTCCCCTGGATGTTCCCATCCAAGCGGGCTGGCTGCGGACACCTGACTACGATCAACAAACAATGGGCCGCGACGGTAGAGGCTGTTAACCTCGCCGCCGCCGAACAGAAGCTCGCACCGATCCCCGTTGCGCTGAAGCTGTATTGTGCCCGCCACACGTTCGGTACTGACATGCTTGCCGAAGGACTGGACATAGTAAAGGTGTCCAAGCTTATGGGGCACGAGGACCTGAAGACCACCATGAAGTATCTGCATCCGGATACCAGTGGATCTGCGGCTTTCGTCAACCAACGCAATCGCTCGAAGTCGCTACACCTGCTGAAGGCAGCAGGCTGAAATTCCCACAAAACTCCCACAGTCGATCTGTGGGAAGGGACAAAATGCTGAATTTACTGGAGAAAAATGGAGCCGACGAACGGACTTGAACCGTTGACCTGCTGATTACGAATCAGCTGCTCTACCAACTGAGCTACGTCGGCCTGCTCCTCTGTCATTCTAGCGGCAATCAACTCATCCGCAAAATCAGCCCACTCCACATCACCTGATCCATCCTGCGCACCGCCCCCACAAGCCTCTCTCCGCATCTTCGCTCCACGCCACACCGCCCACGATCCCACAATTCCGTCCGCCTTTTCCACAACGCAAAAGGGCCGCCCGGCAACAGGGCGACCCTTTTCTATGGGAGGCAGTTCCAACGGAGGCAAAGCCATCGAAACTCTCTGGTGCAAGAGTATGTTCGCCCTCCGGCGCTGTCAAGAACGTTTTCCGAGTTTTATTATCTCTATAGAAATCAATAACTTACCATATTTTCTTCCGCGTACCCCCGGTTTTCTCAGGGTTTCTTCGGTTGCCTTCCACAGTCCCCCCACAGGCCCCCAAAATCCCGAAATTCCCCTCTAGCTCCGCTCCACCCGGTCCGTCCCATGAAATTGCGCCGGCTTATTCTGCGGCGACAGGTGCAGGCTCAAAAACTCCGACTCGATCGCCGCCGGCTTCCCCAGCATCACCCGGAACGTCGCCCGTCCCACGCCCAGGAACAACCCCAGCAACACCGCCCCCGTCATCAGCACGCCCGACAGGATCGCTATATTCGTCAGCAGGCTATACGTCTGCAGCGCTGCAATGTGGAACGTCGGCTGCACGTCCTGGTTGAACGTCATCTCGCGCAAATGAATGTTCTCCACCATGCGCTGCGCCTCGTCCCCCGCAAAGCTCCCCGTCGCCACCACCACCAGCGGCCCCTCACGACGAACCTTCGCCGTCGCCGCATTCCCTCCCAACTGCGGCAGCTCCGCCTCAATCCTCTTCGCAACGTTGCCCGCAATCGTCGGCGTCGGATACAGCAGCGTCGTCAGCGTCTCCTTGCCGCGAGCGTCGTCATACCGAGCCGTCACCACCTCCGGCTCCTTATCCCAGCCCAGCGAGGCCGCCGGCAGCACGCCCCCCTCCGCCGCATACGTCACCGGTCCCAGCGCATAACGAACGCTTCCCGCGACCAATCCCTTCGCCGGTGCCAGCCTTGGCAGCAGCGGTGCCACTTCGCGGTTCCCCGGCACCTTCGGCAGACCCTCCGCCAACGCTTTCAGCGTCCCAAAATCCGTCGCCGTCGCTCCCTGCACCAACACCACCGCCGACCCCACCGTGAACAACACCGCTCCCTCGCCATTTGCACCCGAGCCCACCGCGTCGCTCGCCCCCAACTCTTTTCCCAACGTCATACCCGGCTGCTGCAACAGCGTGAACGCGCTCGTCGCCCCCGTCCGGTCCCCAAACTCAATCGCCTCTATATGTACATTCCGTCCGCCGCGACTGTACTCCGCCACCTGCGACCGCAGCTCCCCACACTCGGCCAGCGCATCCTTATTCCCCGCCACCACATTCCCCGACGCTACCGCACCGCCCGCTACCGCACCGCCCGGCGCCACCTTCTTCCACTCCCCAAACTTCTCCGGCAGCAGTGGCGCGCCCGGTTCCATCAGTTTGACCGAGGTCTGCCCCGCCGCCTTCGCAGCCGGGCTCACAGTCAAACCCAATCCAAGTCCTGCGGCCATTACGGCCAGCGCCACGCTACGTCTTGTCCCCAAAACCAAATCCATACAGGGCACAGACTACACCAATCCACCCCGACATGAGCAGCCCCACCCTCCCTCAAAACTCGCGCGTATCGAATACCAGCAGCGAATCCTTCACCTCCATGAAGCCCTGCGCATCCGTCGCCGTCGCCTGCCCCTCGGCACTCGCCATCCCGGCCTGCATCGCCGCCAGGTCATCGAAATACAGCGTAGCAATCAGATGCACATCCGACTCCCCCGCCAGAGTTCCCACCAGCCCGTGGCTGATGTCAAACTTCCGCAGTCCCGGAATCTTCTTCACCAACGGCACATGTGTCTCAAAGTAATATTTGTCGAACGCCGCCGCATCCAGCCGTTTCTTATAGATAACCAAGAGTCGTGCCATAAAACCTCCACGAGTACATCATCCGCAGCCACATCATCCTACCGCGACGCCTGCTCCGTCGTACGAACTTTCAGCTTCATCCCATTGATTCCCGCAGCATACCGAGCCACACCTTTATACAGGCTCTCCGCCACCCGCTCCCGATACGCCGGCGTCTCCAGCTCCGCCGCGTCCTCCGGATTCGTCACAAAACTTATCTCCGCCAGAATCGAAGGCATATTCGCTCCAATCAACACCACAAACGGAGCCTTCTTCACCCCCCGGTCCTTCAACCCCGCATTGCCCTTCCGCAGCCCTCCATACAGCGACGTGTCCACATCGGCCGCCAGCTCCTTCGACTCGTCAATCTTGTCCTTCAGCGCAATCTTCTTCACCAGGTCGCTCAACTCATGCACGCTCTCGGTCGACACCGCATTCTCCCGGCTCGCCACCTTCATCGCCTCCGGGTCGCTCGTAAAGTTCAGGTAGTACACCTCCACCCCCCGCGCATCCGTATCCACCGAGCTGTTCGCATGCACCGAGATAAACAAATCCGCCTGCGCCTTATTCGCAATCGCCGTCCGCGTCTCCAGCGGGATAAACGTATCGTCTGCGCGAGTGTAAACAATCTCCGCACCCAGCCGGTCGTGCAGCAGCTTCCCCAGCCGCAGCGCCACATCCAGCACCACATCCTTCTCTTCAATCCCGCCCGCACCCAGGGTGCCCGAGTCATGTCCACCATGCCCCGCATCAATCACGATCCGCCCAATCTTCAACCCCAGCGCCCTCACCAGCGACGTCTCCCCATCCGCCATCGGCGGAGCCACCTCCGCCGGAGCCGCAGCAGAAAGAACCGGGTGCCCCACATCCGGGGTCCCCGGCGAGCGCACTTGCTCGCTGGGGTGTCCCGTAATACCGCACCAGCCGAGCCAGCGGCAGATAAATCTCCCCAATCAACACCCGGCTCGATCTCTTGCTTTTCTGGCTGTCATTCCGCAGCGCAGCGGAGGAATCTGCTTCTAAGCGCGGCGACGAACCCCCAAGGCCATCCCCATACGCATCCATCAGCGCGCGCATCTCCGCCACAATCTCCAGCGTCTCCGGCTGGTCCGCATTGTGCGGCTGCATCACCTGCGTCCCGCCGTCGTCATGCGTCGCGTTCTTCGGGTTATCCCGAAACTCCTTATCCTTGATCAGCAGCCACATCACGTCCATCCGAAACCCATCCACCCCCCTCTCCAGCCAGAACCTCATCGCCGCATAGATCGCCGCGCGCACCTCCGGATTCCGCCAGTTCAAATCCGGCTGCTCCTTCAAAAACGAATGCAGATAAAACTGTTCCCTCCGCTCATCCCACGTCCACGCCGGCCCGCCAAACTGCGACATCCAGTGATTCGGAAACCTCTCCCGCGCCGGCTTCCACTCCGCTCCCCCCGCACTCGCAGCCGACTCGCCCCCCGCCGGCGCCGCATCCCTCCACAAATACCAATCCCGCTTCGTGTTACCCGGCCCATTTGTCCGCGACGACCGCGACTCCACAAACCACGGATGCTCATCCGAAGTATGATTCGGCACGAAATCCAGAATCACCCGCAGCCCCCTCGCATGAGCCGCCGCCAGCAGAGCGTCGAAATCCTCCATCGTCCCAAACAGCGGATCGACGCCCGTGTAATCACTCACGTCATACCCAAAGTCCTTCATCGGCGACGGATAAAACGGCGAAATCCAAATCGCATCCACGCCCAGCCCCACCAGATAATCCAGCCGCGCCGCAATCCCCCGCAGATCCCCCACGCCATCGCCATCCGTATCCTGAAAACTCCGCGGATACACCTGGTAAATCACACCCGTCTGCCACCACTGCGTCGCTTCAAATTCGTCATCAGCCATGTCCATAGGATGCCACCATCGCCCTCACATTCCACAATCGAAGGCCGGGTGCCCCATCCATGCCGATGGCCGTATCATCGACATGAATCGTATACGAATTCCAACCCTCAGCCATTCCGTACCAACCGAGCCCTCTGGGCCCTGAGCCCTGACCCCTATGCCCTCGCTTTTAGACTCTCTGCTCCACGACGCCGAACAAGCTCACGGCCATCTCTGCGCCGGCCAGATCCTCGGCGTCCGCATGGCCATGCTCGCCCTCGCCCGCCTCCACCTCCACGACCCCCGCGCCCGCCATCTCCCCGACGGCTCCCTCAACCCCGACCGCAAGCGCCTGGTCACCTTCGTCGAAATCGACCGCTGCGCAACAGACGCAATAGGAGTCGTCACCGGCTGCCGTGTCGGCAAGCGAGCCCTCAAGCTCCGCGACTTCGGCAAGATGGCCGCCACCTTCATCGACCTCAACCAAAAACTCGGCGACACCGACGACTACAAAGGCCTCCGCATCGTCGCCCTCGAATCCTCCAAAAACCGCGCCCGCGAGCTCTACCCCGACCTCGAAAAAAACGCACAGCAAATGAAGGCCTACCGCGAGCTCCCCGACGCCGACCTCTTCAGCACCGAATGGGTCTGCGTCCATCTCCCACCCAACGAATTCCCCGGCTTCAAAGGCCAGCGCGTCACCTGCGACCGCTGCCACGAAGGCATCAACTTCGACCGCTTCATCGACCGCAACGGCCAGCGCCTCTGCCTCTCCTGCGCCAACCCCGAAGCCCTCTACTACCAACCCCTCTAACCACCAACGCACGGACCCGCGTTCTCACAAAGCACGCCCCCAACTCTCGTCATCCTGACCCTGAGCTTGCCGAAGGGGAAGGACCACCGTATTCGCCTTTGCCCTTAGCCTCTTCAACCCCAAAAACAGCGAGGCCGCTCCAACGGAGCGGCCTCGCGAACCTCGTTCCACTTACCGGTGTCCCCGATCACCATCGCGGTGATCCTCGCCCCCACCCCATCCTCGGCGATCATCGCGGCGATCATCACCACCCCAGCCGCGCCGGTCGTCACGATCGCCCCAGCCACGCCGGTCATCGCGTCTATCATCACCACGCCATCCGTCGCGGTCGCCATACACCCGGTCATACCCGCCGTAGTATCCGTTCCCATAAACCACGGGACCGCTATATCCATACCCGCCGTAAACCGCAACCGGAGGAGCAGGCGCATAATATCGCGGCCCGCCGAGCCGTACCGCAACCCCAAACTGTTGGGCCTGCGCCGCCGGAGCCCCAGCGACAAGCACCACACCAGCCAGCGCCGCCGCTGCCAGTACTCCATATACATTGACCTTCATTCCAGTAAGCTTCGCGGTGATGTTGGATAGCTTCTTCATGACGTGCCTCCTGCACTTGCGATCACTTCCGCCGTGCAGTTAGATAAACGCACTTCCACCCACCGTGTTGCGCGCAACCTTTTCCCCAACCCGTGTTCACAGCCCCCAGAATCAAAGTTCCAGACCCTCCCCCCAGCCGCATTTCCAGCCGCGCAGCCCGAACCCTCCTTCAGTCACGCCGTTTGCAGCCCNNGCATCAATCTGCCGGTTCAGCACATTCTGCGCCCCCACAAACACCGAAAATCCCCGCCCCAGCTCTCTCTCCCCCGATACATCCACCCGCGCATAAGGATGCAGCACAAACTGGTTCGCCGCATCGTCAAACTCTTTCCCCGTATAGCTAAAGATCCCATGAACACTGGCGATTCGAGGCACAACGTAATCCTGTCTGTTATACACATCT
>DHWW01000284.1:20333-20612 GCA_002413385.1 Granulicella sp. UBA5172 | reverse complement strand
GATCTCTGCGGCGATTGCTGAGGCGGGATTGAAGATGGCTTAGTTGAGGAACATGGTCTGGTAGAGGGTGTCGCGCTGGGCGGGCTTGAAGCCGGCTTCGCGGATGATGCGGCGGAGTTCTTCTTCGGTGGCGCCGCCGGGTTTCCCGAAGCGCTCTTCGAGTAGGACTGAGCCGACGTCGTTGCCGCCGAAGCGGAGGCCCATCTGGAGGACTTTGAGGCCCTGGGTGGCCCAGGAGCCTTGCAGGTTCTCGATGTTGTCGAGGTAGAGGCGGCTGAC
>DHWW01000284.1:0-20291 GCA_002413385.1 Granulicella sp. UBA5172 | reverse complement strand
TCGCCGACGCCGAAGATCATGGTCGCGGTGGTGCGGAGACCGAGCTGGTGGGCGGTGCGATGGACGCTGATCCAATCAGCGGTGGTGCACTTGTCCGGTGCGACGCGATGGCGCACTTCGTCGTCGAGAATGACGGCGTTGCTGGCGATGGAATCGAGGCCGGCGTCGTGCAGGCGTGCGATGGTGTCGCGCAGAGAGAGTTGCGAGGAGGTGGCGAGCGCGAGGATCTGGGTCGCCGAGAGGCCGTGCAGCCAGACCTCAGGGAAGCGTTGCTTGATGCCGGCAAAGAGGGTTTCGAAGTGGTCGAGCTGGACGCGCTGCTGGACGTCGCTGTGCAGGACGACGCCGGTTGCACCCATCTCGAGGGTCTTGCGGACCTGGTCGTAGAGGGCGCTGAGGTTGGGGCTGGTGCAGTCGAGGCTGCGGTCGATGGTGTAGCTGACGACGCCTTCGGGATGGAGGGTGCGACGGACGGCGTCGGCCTCCATGCCAATGCCGATGAGGTCGTCGGAGGCGAAGCAGTCGAGGGCTTGCTGGCGGGTAATTCCCATGATGAGATTTTACGCTTTGCGGGGGAAGAGACTGCGGACAGCAGCGCGGGCGTCGCGAATGAGGTCGGGCAGGCCGACTCCGCGATAGCCATTGCCGAGCAGGGTGAGGCCGCCGATGGCGGCGATGCGGAGGTCGAGTTCGGCCATGCGCTCGAGGTGGCCGACCTCATACTGCGGGAGGCTGCGCGGCCAGCGGCGGACGGTGGTAAGAGCGGCGTCGGATGGGGGCAGGGGACCGAGGACTTTGTCGAGCTGCGCGAAGGCGGCGGTTGCGATCCCCTCGTCGGATTGGGCTTCGAGGGCCTCGGCGGCTGGGCCACCGAAGAAGACGCGGATGGTGCGTGCACCGGCGGGGACGCGATGGGGGAATTTCTGGTCGACGAAGGTGGCGGCGAGGAGTTGATGTTGCTGATGGGGAGACTGTGGGACAAGGAATCCGAAGCCGCTCGGGACAGCGAAGGAGGAGGCCGTTTTAGCCGGCCAGCAGAAGGCCGCGAGGACTGCCGAGCTGGCGTCCTGCGGGATGAGTGCGGCGACGTCGGGGTGGCGGGGCTGGAGCAGGATGCGGGTCGTGTCGGCAGGTGTGGCGAGGAAGATGTGGTGGAAGTGCCGCTTGCTCTTGCCGGCGATGCCGCGGTCGGAGGGGGTGGAAGTCCGCAGGCACCAGGTGTTGCCCTCGCGTTTGAGCGACAGGGCAGAGCTATTGAGGTGAATGCGCTCTGCGGGGAGTTTGGAGATGAGCGCTTCGACGAGGGTGGCAAGGCCGTTGCGGAGGGTGGTGAAGATTGGCTGCTGGGCTCGATTGCCGCGCGCTTTGGACTTCGCCTGGAGGGCTGCGATGAGGGAGCCGTGCTCGCGTTCCATGGTGACGAATGCAGGCATGACGGAGCGCACGCTGAGCCGCTGGACGTCGCCTCCGAAGACTCCGGAGAGGAGCGGTGCTCCGATTTTGGCGAGGACCTCTTCGCCGAAGTGGCGGCGGACGAAGTCGGCGACGGATTCGTCGGCGTCCGGGGCTGCGGCTTTCAGTTCGTCGGCGCGGGCAGGCTCTGCGGCGTAGGCGGCGCAGGCCTCGGCGCTGAATAGTGGGGAGGCTTCGAGGGTTGAGAGATTTTCGGGCACCATCATGCGCATGCCGTCGGGCATGGGCTGGAGCTTGTTGTCGATGAGGATGTAGGTCTTGCGGGTAGCGTCGTTGCTGGGGATCAGCGAGGTCTCAAGACCCAGTTCGATGGCGAGATCTCGCGCCCAGGGCTTCTCTGTGACCCAGCCATCGGGGCCTCCTTCGAGGACGAAGTCTCCTGCATCGGTGGTGTGGCGCGTGGTTTCGACGATGCCGCCGAGGCGATTGCTGGCCTCGTAAAGTTGCCAGTCGAGATCGGCGCCGCGCTTGCGCGCGAGCTCCAGTTCATACGCTGCGGCAAGGCCAGCGATGCCTCCGCCTACGATGGCAATCCGTCTCATGATGCGGCGACTGCGGTGGGGCGTGGACGCATCGCAGGCTCGGACGCGGCGTTCGGATCAAGCCGCGTCGAAGCCCGATGCAGTGCCTGGTCGATCGCGCGGATCAGCGTCGCAGAGTCGTTGAGGCTCTCAGCGCGCCATAGCTTCATGCCCAACGCAGCGGCTTGTGCCTTGAAGTCGATATCGATGTCGTAGAGAATTTCGACGTGGTCGCAGAGGAAGCCGATGGGCTGTAGAACGACGCCCTTGTGGCCGGCATCGGCGAGCGCCTTGAGTGTGTCAGGCACGGTGGGGCGAATCCACGGAGCTCCGGCGATACCCTGACTCTGAAAGGCGAAGTGCCAGTCGGCGTCGGTCAGGCCTACGGGTCGCAACGCCTTCGCGATGGCCATGGCGAGGTGCTTGCACTCGACGGGGTAGGGGTCGGGCTTTTGCGCGTGGCCGTAGTGCTGGATGCCGTCGGCGGGAACGGGCGCGCCGGGTCGAGCCGACGGGCTTGCAGGGTCGTTCGGAGTGCTGGACATGATCGTGAGGCAGGGAACGGCATGCGCTGTGAAGAGGATGGGGACGCGAACTTGTTTACCAGCCGCAGCGCTGGTGGCGGCGCAGGCCTCAGCCCAGGCTGGCCACATGCGCTCGGCGAAGGCTTGCGCGAGCAGCGGCTCGTCGGCCCAGCCAGCGATGAAATCCACGGTGAAGCTGTTACCGACGGCCTCCATCAAGGCTCGGCGGTAGAGGCCTGTCGAGGTGCGGGAGTTCTGCGGTGCGAGGCAGAGGACGCGAGCGTGCTTGACGCCGTCGGCCTTCATTCGGGCGACGACATCGGCGATATACGGATGCCAGTTGCGCATGCCGACGTAGACGGGCTGGCCGAGACGTTCGCTGAGCCTGTGGCCTTGCAGCAGCGTCCAGCGCGTCAGCGGAGGACCTTCAGGCAAAGGCTCCTCACGCAGACCAATTTCGGCATAGCGATGCTGCAACTCCTCGACAACCACCTGCGGCATGGGACGACCGCCCGTGACCTTTTGCAGATACTCGGACATTTCGCCAAGCTTGTCTGGCGTGCCGTGGGCCAGGAGAAGAATTGCGGAGGTTTGACTCATGCGTTTGCTGACCATTCCCTGGCTGCTTGATTGCGTGGTTTTGGTGTCGCTGCGACACCGTACTGCTCCACCCATTTGACCACCTGGATCACGCTCTCGACCGGAGTCTCGGGCACGATGCCGTGGCCAAGGTTGAAGATGTGGCCGGGACGTCCTGCTGCCAGAGCAAGCACTTCGCGGACCCTCGCTTCGAGGATGTTCTCTGGAGCAAAGAGAGTGATCGGATCGAGATTTCCCTGCACGGCGCAGCCCGCTCCGGCGGCACGCCAGCCTTCGTCGAGTGGAATGCGCCAGTCGAGGCCGAGCACATCGGCGGTTGTTTCGCTCATGGCAGGGAGCAGCGAGGCGGTGTCGACGCCGAAATAAATTACGGGAACGCCGAGAGCCTTCACGCGCTTCACGAGTTCGGTGGTGGGGGCGAGGCAATATTGGCGGTAGTCGGTGATGGAGAGCGCACCTACCCAGGAGTCGAAGATATGGATGACATCCGCACCGGCTTCGACCTGCTGGCTGGCGTACTCGACGAGTACGGTGATGAGCTTCTCCATCAACAGCGGCCATGAGGCATCGCCGGCGTACATCATCTTTTTCGTTTCAATGTAATTGCGCGAGCTGCCGCCTTCGATCATGTAGCTGGCGAGGGTGAACGGCGCTCCACAGAAGCCGATGATGCCGAGGCGATCGCCGTCGGGGCGGGGCCCGGCAAAGTGGGTCGCAACCTTCTCAATCGCCTGCGCTACATACTGCAGCTCCTCGGTGCGATCGGTGCGCAGCGCCTGAATGTGCTCGAGCGAACGCACGGGTGTGTGGACCATCGGGCCTTCGCCTGCGACGAATTCGAAGTCGAGGCCCATGGGCGTAAAGGGCAGAAGGAGGTCGGCGAAGATGATGGCGGCATCGACTCCGAGGCGCTCGGCGGCGGTGATGGTGACCTCGGCGGCGATCTCGGGCTTGCGGCAGATGTCCAGCAGGGTGTGGTGCTTGCGGACTGCCATGTACTCTGGCATGTAGCGCCCGGCCTGGCGCAGAAACCAGACCGGCGTGCGGTCTACGGGAAGGCGCAGGCAGGCTCGTACAAAGCGGCTGCTGCCTTCCGGATGCGAGTCGAGCACGGCGGCGGATTGCATAGGTTCAATCAATGTGGACCAGACTCCTATCTTCAAGCCTAGCATCTCACTTGAAGGCTTCACGCACGGTGACGATAGACTGTATGCAGGACATCGTGTCGGGCTGGGCATCCTTTTGATGCCCCTGTAGCCGCGGTAACGAGTCGCCTGATTTGAAATCGCCAAGAGAAAGTAGAAGAGACGAAGAACTTATGCCGAATTACCTTGAGCTTCCGGTAGGCAAGAATGCCCCCGAGCTGGTCAACGCCGTGATCGAAATCCCCCTTGAGGGCATCAATAAATATGAGTATGACAAGAAGCTGCATGTCTTCCGCCTGGACCGCAATTTGTTTTCGCCGGTTCATTATCCGGGGGACTACGGCTTTATCCCGAGCACGCTGGCTGAAGATGGTGACCCGCTCGATGTGCTGGTTCTTGTCGATTCGCCGAGCTTCACGGGATGCGTTCTGGAAGTTCGCCCGATTGGCGTGCTCGATATGATCGACCAGGGCCAGCCGGATGAGAAGATTCTTGCGGTTGGCGAAGGCAATCCGCGGTATCAGGATGTGAGCGAATACTCCCAGGTGTACCCGCATATTTTGAGGGAGATCAAACACTTCTTCTCCATCTATAAGGACCTCGAAGGCAAGCGCGTGGAAGTTCGCGGCTGGAAAGATGCTGAGGCTGCGCGAGCGATCATTGCTAAATCGCAGAAGGCATTTGAAGCAAAGAAGAGCGAGACGCAGGGCAAGTAGTTCCAGAGGTGAAGAGAGATGGCTCGTGTGTGCGGCAGGGCTGCGCTCACGAGCCATTTTTTCAGGTACGGATGCGGTTGCGGATGAATTCGGTTGCTGCGTAGACCAGGGCTCCAGACAGCGCGACGATCACGGAAAATAGCAGTGCGTTCAGCCCGAGCACGTGCTCATCGCGTGCTGCCCACATCGCAAACGCGATCAACAACGCAGGTCCCAGGCCTGCGGCGATCACTCCCGGCATTCCTCCCGGAACGCGAAAGGGCCGAACGAGATTTGGCTCGCGGCGGCGGAGAACGGCCAGCGCAACGAACTCCAGCAATAAGGAAGCTCCGTAGAGGACGAGGTCGATGGAGATCAGCCGCTCGAAGGTGAAGCGCAGCGCGAGCGCCCAGATCGCCGCGCACAGGAGCACGCTCACCCATGGCACTCCCCGCTTCGTGCGCCGCATCAGCACCGCAGGCAGCAGACCATCCTCCGCCATGGCAAACGGCACGCGGGTGTAGCTCATCATGAGCGGATTAAACATGCCTGCGCCGTTGATCATGCCGCCAATCACGACAGTAAATGCAAGTGCCGGTCCCACCAGCGTGCGCGCTGCATCGGTCCACGCGCCGGTGGAGAATTGATCGGCAGCCAATCCCGCCAGCCCCACGGCTGCCAGCGGAAGGATGTACGTCAACGACACCAGCAGTGCGGCGCTGAGCATTGCCCGCGGATAGTTGCGCTGCGGATCGTCAACCTCCTGCGCCACGGTGCTTGCATTGTCCCAGCCCATGCAGTTCCACATCGTTACGGAGATTGCACCAGCGATGTCCGGAGCTCCGACGGCGTGCAGCAGAGCACCGGTTCCATGGCCGTGCCACTTCCAGAGCGCGGCTGCAATCAGCACTACAAACGGCGCGAGCAGGGCGAAGAACAGCACCACCGATCCTCGCCCGACCGCCTTTGCTCCGGTAAGGTTCCACAAGACGCTGCCAAGCACTACGGCGAGAGCCCATAGCGTTCCACGGTATCCGGCCGTCCACGCAGGTGCGAATCGGCTTAGATACAGGACAAAGATAGCGGGATAGATCGCCATGTCGAAGACACTTGCGGCCATCGACATCCACGCTTCCTGGAAGCCCCAGAAGCGCCCCAGTGCACGCCGCACCCACACGTAGTAGCCGCCTTCGTCGGGGATAGAGCTGGCGAGTTCGCCGACCATCAGCGAGGTTGGCAGACTCCAGATGATCGGGATAATCGCGAGCATGACGAGAGCTCGCCAGTAGCCCGCCTTGCCGATGATGTCTTCGAGGCCGTAGGGGCCGCCGGCGACCATGAAGTAGGTCGCGCCCAGCAGCGGCAAGAGACGCATCTTGTTTCTGGCAGGAATGCTGCGGCGCGCCAGTCGCAGGGTGCGCGGGTTCGTCGCGAGGTCTATGGCGGCGATCTCCTGGAGGTGAGTGGGATAACGATGCTCTCTGCACTGTATCGCTAAATCTCGCGTGATGCGCAGGGGGCCTGTTCCGGATGGCACTCCACAGGCTATAATCGTGTTCGAACCCGCAGGAGAGTTGGCCGAGTGGCTGAAGGCGGCGGTTTGCTAAACCGTTATAGGACCAAAAGTTCTATCGGGGGTTCGAATCCCCCACTCTCCGCCACAACTTTTTGTATGTTACCGATAATAAAGCTAGATATAACGAAACAAGCGGCTTGGCTGGATTCTCTTCTGTCTATACAGTCCAGCCAAAACCATCATTTTCCGTCCTCTCCTATCTGNAATCATTGCCACGGGATTTCTTCTCTGTTGGGTGCTCCTCATGCTTGCAAATGATTGACGATGCTTCTTGGGGATAACCTCGCGCATCGATTCGATGAGCAGGCACCCTCCTTCTCCCTCTGTGGGCAACCTACTCTGCGACAAGGACCTAACTCAACGCCACTCCCGCCCGCACAGCCCCACGCGAAAGCGTCCGCCCCCCAGCGGCTTCGTTCAAGTCGGCCAGTGTTGCATCGACCGGTTGAGGCCGCCCCGTATTTCGTGCACTACGACAGAGCTTTTGGTCTAGCCTGAGCGAGAGAGCTTCCGCATCGCTTACATCCCTCGGTGAAGGTGAGGTGCCAACGGTGGTCTACACCGATCTTGTCCAGTTCCCCTATGGAGCTGCCCCGACCGCGACCCAGACCTTTCCCGTCACGGTGCCGGCAGGGAAGAGCAATTCACGGCACAGCTCTGATTCAAGCCTTTGGGTATGAATCAAACTTGGCAAAGTCCAAGCCAATACCCGATAGAGAATTATATTGCTATTGACAATTTCCGGCGGAGACATCTACTATTCGGGGGGCTTCCGAAGACCTGTTGTAAGCGCCCACGCTTTTCGGTGGCCTACTCTCATCGGAGGATACGGACCCTTGTTGCGATGGGTTAGATCTCCCGCTGTCAACTCTGGCCCGCACTGCTGAAATCACTTCAATTGCATTGATAGGAATTTTATGACCAGTCCTCGCACGATAGCCTCCAGCCTGATCTGTTGCAAGGAAGACATAGGGGGCAAGAAAATGAGATGGAGAACATTCATGCTGCAGCGCGTGCTTTCACCGAATTTTCTTCTCCTTTCAGCGCTGCTCTTTTTGGCCTCCGTCACGGCCGCTATCGCCCAGCAACCCCTCAACACTCTCCTCGTCGACGTTGACCACCGCCCCGCCATCAGCCTCGACGGCCCCTGGCACTACCTCGTCGACATGACCGGTGCCAACCTCTACACCCCCCAGGGCGAGATCAGAGACAACACCTACGCCCTCAATCAGCATCTCGACGTCTCCGGCCCCACCAAGCCTGCCGAGTACAACTTCGCCACCGCCCCCACCCTCAACGTCCCCGGCGACTGGAACACCCAGGATCCCACCCTCTTCCGCTACGAAGGCGTTATCTGGTACGAGCGCAACTTTGACTTCCAGCCCAAGCCCGGCATCCGCACCTTCCTCCACATCGGCGCAGCCAACTACCGCTCTCATGTCTGGGTTAATGGCAAGCGCCTATGCGACCACGAGGGCGGCTTTACCCCCTTCGATTGCGAAGCCACCCAGGTCCTCCATTCCGGCAGCAACTTCGTCGTCATCGCCGTTGACTCCACCCGCCTCGTCGACGGCATTCCCGCCCTCAACTACGACTGGTACAACTACGGCGGCCTCACCCGCGACGTCTCCCTGGTTGCGGTTCCCGCCCACTTTATCGACGACTATGACGCCCACCTGGTCTCCGGCACCTCCAACAAAATCTCCGGCTACGTCCACGTCGAAGGCGCATCTGCCGGCCTTCCCGTCACCATCAAAGTCCCCGAAGCCCATCTCGCCACCACCGTCACCACCGACGCCGACGGCCGCGCCGCCTTCGATCTCACCGCGAGCTCCCTCAGCCTCTGGTCTCCCGGATCCCCCAAGCTCTACAAGCTCGAAATCGCCGCTGGCCAGGACACCCTCAACGACGACGTCGGCTTCCGTGATATCCGCGTCGAAGGCACCCACATCCTGCTCAACGGCAAGCCCATCTACCTCCGCGGCGTCTGCGTCCAGGGCGAAGCCCCCTACCACAGTGGCCGCGTCTACTCCGAAAAGGACGTCGACACCCTCCTCGCCTGGGTCCATCAACTCCACGCCAACTTCATCCGCCTCGCCCACTACCCCAACGACGAGCGCATGCTCCGCGCCGCCGATCGCCAGGGCATCATGGTCTGGTCTGAGATCCCCCTCTGGCAGCACATCGCCTTCGACAACCCCGAGGTCTACACCAAAGCCGACTTCATGCTCCACGAGATGATCCGCCGCGACCGCGACAAAGCATCTATCCTCTTCTGGTCCGTCGCCAACGAGACCCCCAACAACCCCACCCGCACCGAGTTCCTCACCCGCCTCGTCGAGCAGGCCCACGCCCTCGACGCCAGCCGCCCCGTCACCGCCGCCCTCAACACCGCCCGCCTCGAAGGCTCAACCATGACCCTCACCGACCCCCTCGCCCAGGTCCTCGACGTCGTCGGCGTCAACGAGTACATCGGCTGGTATCAGGGTGAGCCCACACTCGCCGACACCGTCACCTGGGACCTCCCCCAGAAACCCATCATCATGAGCGAATTCGGCGCCGAGGCCAAAGCCGGAAATCACGGAACCATCGCCCGGCGCTGGACCGAGGAGTATCAGGCCAACGTCTACCGCCACCAGATCGACATGTTCCACAAGATCCCCCAGCTCCGCGGAACCACCCCATGGATCCTCATGGACTTTCGCTCCCCCACCCGCAACCTCCCTCTGCTCCAGGACGGATACAACCGCAAGGGCCTCATCTCAGATCAAGGCGTCAAAAAACAGGCGTTCTTCATCATGCAAAAGGCCTACGAAGACGGTGCCGTCGGCAAACCCAACTAGCCGCCTCAGCATATTCCAGTTACTCCCTATTCAATAACGTAAGACGTCACGATACTTTCTGTAAGTGAATTCTTGGAGGCGCCATGTTCAAAAAGTTGCCCAGGCTTACCCGCATCATCTTGTTCCTCAGTTTGAGTTTGACAATTGGATTGTCCCGACCGCTACACGCCCAGACATCCCTGGGCCAGATCGCTGGAACCGTCACCGACCCATCCGGCGCCGTCATCCCCGGCGCCACCGTCACCCTCATCCAGGTCGGTACCCAGGGAGTCCACACCGCCACGACCAACAGCAATGGCTTCTACGTCGCCCCCAATCTGCCCATTGGCGAGTATACGGTTGAGGTCAAGATGGCCGCCTACGGTACCGAAAGGCGCTCCGGCCTGAGCATCAACGCCGATTCCCACGTCACCGCCGACTTCCATCTCAAGGTCGGCTCCGCGACCGAAGTTGTCACCGTCGAAGCCGTGCAGGGTGAAGCGATGAATACCACCTCTGGCGAACTTGCTCATGTCATCGACACCCGCGAAGTCGATACGCTGCCACTCAACGGCCGGGAATATACGCAGGTTTTGACCCTCATTCCCGGCGCCGTGGTCACCAATCCCGACATCTTT
This sequence comes from Granulicella sp. UBA5172, assembly GCA_002413385.1. Classification (GTDB taxonomy): domain Bacteria; phylum Acidobacteriota; class Terriglobia; order Terriglobales; family Acidobacteriaceae; genus Granulicella. The sequence continues at coordinate 10,297 of DHWW01000284.1, read as the reverse complement.
TCCATTACCACCGGCCTCAATTCCACCAACCAGGTGGTCAATGGCAATCGCGCCGACTCCGCCAACCTCACCGTAGACGGCGCATTCAACCAGGTTTCGGGATCAAACGGCTCGCTGATCAACAACGTCAGCCCCGACTTCATCCAGCAGGTCAACATCGAGACCTCCAACTTCTCCGCCGAGTTTGGTCGCACCTCAGGTCCGGCATTTAACATCGTCACCAAGAGCGGCACCAACCAGTGGCATGGATCGGCGTTCGAGTACATCCGCAATAACGTCTTCGACGCGCGCCCGTTCTTCAGCGCATTCAAGACCCACCTGCGCTTCAACGACTTCGGCTATGGGGTAGGCGGCCCGATCCTCCATGACAAGCTTTTCTTCTATGTCGGCGAAGAGTTCAAGCGCCTGCGCCAGCAGCAGGCCCCGCAGTTGTTCACCGTGCCCGGCAGCGCGCTGCTGAACGGCGACTTCAGCAGCCAGCCGCAGCTTTACATGCCCGGCACCGCAACCACTACCAAGGTGCCAATCGCCGGCAACAACATCGCAGCTCTGATGACGCCAGACGGCAAGGCCATCGCCAAGGTCTACCAGGTAATGGAGACGCTTGGCGGCTTTACCGACTCGCCGACAGCGACAAACAATCTGAGCATCTCGCCAAGCAATCCGCTGAACTTCCGCGAAGACTTCGCGCGGCTCGATTACAACATCAATAAGCGTAACCATATCTACGGTCGTTGGCTCAACGACTCCAACTCGCTCATCGATCCTTACGGAACATTCTCGAGCGGCGGCGTGCTGCCCACGGTGCCGACCACCCGCAATCGACCGGGAGTAAGTATGCTTGTCTCCGAGACGTTCATCTTCACCCCCGACATCATCAATCAGGCGACGGCGAACTTCTCCTATGTATCCCAGCACATTCCGCCCTACGGCGTGAACTATAAACGCTCAACCTACGGCTTCCAATATCAGAAACTCTTTCCCACGGCCGGCGAATATCCCAACGGAATTCCATCGGTCTCGATCACAAATTACGCGCCGTTCACCGGACCCTACTTCCAACTCAACTCGCCGACCACGGATATCCAGGTTGGAGATACGGTCACGATCTCCCGCGGAAACCACCTGATCAAGTTCGGCGGGGTTTATATCCGCGACCGTATCGATCAGAACGGCCGACCCAACTACAACGGCAATGTCGTGTTCAACAAGGGCAACAATCCCAACACCACCGGCAATGCACTGGCCGACGCCTTGCTGGGCAACTTCCAGAGCTACACCGAGGCCAACGCCGATCCCGTCGGCCACTTCCGCTTCTCGCAGCCCGAGGCTTTCGTGCAGGACACCTGGAAGGCGACCCGCAACCTGAGTCTCGAGTTCGGCGTTCGCTGGCAGGACATACTGCCGCTCTACGCGCAGGGCAACAACTACGGAAACTTCGACCCCTCGTACTACGACCCGGCAAAGGCCATTACTGTCACCACCGCAGGCAAAGTCATTCCCGGCACCGGCAATCCGTATAACGGCATCGTGCGCACGGCCGCTCCTATTCCATCCGACCAGATCGACCGCGTACCGAACATCAACACGGCAGCTTATCCTGAGATTCCGGCGGTCGCCCCGCGCGGCCTCTACACCATGCACGGGGCCTTCGGTCCGCGCATTGGATTTGCCTACGCCGTGGACGAGAAGACCTCCATTCGCGGCGGATTCGGCACCTTCTACTACCGGCCTGAAGGCAACGTGGGCTTCAGCCAGGTCAACATTCAGCCCTACCTGCAGAACATCGAGTTCGACAACGCCAACCTGGGGAACATCACCAGCGGCAGTGCGAATAACACCGGCCTGCAGTCAAGCATCAGCGCCATCGATCCGCACCTGAAAAATCCCTACATCGACCAGTACTCGCTGGGCGTACAGCGAGTACTGCCGATGGGCATGCTCCTCGAGACCACCTACGTCGGCAACGTCGGACACCATCTGCTGCGTTCGCCCAATGTCAATCAACCGTCGCTCGCGCTGGTCGCCGCCAACCAAAGCAACAGCTCCAATTATTACAATCCCTATCAGGGCTTCGGCTCTATTAGCCAGAACCGCAGCGATTCGAATTCCAACTACAACGCGCTGCAGATCTACATCTCCAAGCGCAAGGGAGCGCTGGCCTTCACTGGCAGCTATACCTACGCCAAGGCACTGGGGGACTCCGCCGCCAACAACAGCGACCTCGTCAATTGGCAGAGCCTCAATTACAACTACGGCGAGCTCAACATCGACCGCAAGCATGCCTTCGTCACCGATATAAACTATCAGTTGCCGAACTTCCGCGGCCGCAACAGACTGCTGCGCGAGGGTCCCGGCGGCTTCATGGTCACCGCAGTATGGCGTCTCCAGACCGGTCCATTCTACGACATCAGTGCAGCGGCCCCGACACTGGGAACGCGGCGCGCCAACTACGTCCCCGGTCAGCCGGTCTATCAGAAAGGGCCGTGCTGTACGCTGGCGGGACATGTCCGGCAGTTTCTTAATCCTGCGGCCTTTACCGCGCCGCCAGCCAACGCGTTCGGCAACTCGGGCGTCGGTCAGGTGGTGCTGCCGGGCCTCGATCAGTTGGACGTAAACCTCGCGAAGAACTTCCCCATCCACGAGCGTCTCGCATTCCGCTTTGAAGTGAACGCCTTCAACGTTCTCAATCACACTAACTACAGCAGCCTCGGAACCAACGCGACCAGCGGCTCCTCCTTTGGCCGCCTGAGCGGCGCTTACCCGCCGCGCCAGATGCAGTTCGGCGGAAAATTCACCTTCTGAATGGCCGAGCGACGCCACTCAGACACAACGTCTCCTCCGTGTGCCTCTTATAACTTAGCTGTTATCTGAAACACACATCGAGTTTCCATTACACGGGCGGACTTGCCCAACCGCTGTAATGGCGGGCGATTTCGTGGCACCAGGCGCCTTCTAATTCGATCCGCCTGTTGGTCCTCATTGCTGCCTGGCTGTAGACCACGCTACGGGTCCGTAGCCAGCATGAGCGCACCGTCTCAACTCATTATTCTCCGCCGCGTCTTCGAATGCCTTTACCAGAATCGCAAGGATTGAACCTTATGGATCGACGCGAGTTCTTACAAGCTGGTGTTGCTCTTGGGGCGATCGCTTCGAGAGGCGCATCCGCCTCACCGGCACTGCAGAACTCGGTGCAGAACGATCGAGAGTATTGGGTGCAGTCGATGCTGAAGATCGCGGATCCAGTACTGCGCTCCCTAAGTGAAGGTAAACTCAGGGAGCGCATGCCCGTCGAGGCCCCGCGCGGAAATCTCGAAGAGCGCAAGCGATTCACCTACCTGGAAGCTATTGGCCGCCTTCTCGCCGGCATGGCGCCCTGGCTTGAATCCAACACTGGGCCTGAAGCCGTGCTCCGAGCCCATTACGCAGAATTATCCCGCAGCGCTATTCGTTCGGCCACAGATCCTGGCTCACCCGATTTCATGAACTTCAACAAGGGAAGTCAGCCGGTGGTCGACACCGCGTTTCTTTCTCTTGCAATCGTCCGTGCCCCCAACGAGTTGTGGCACAAGCTGGATCGCAAGACTCAACAGAATGTGATCGCTGCTTTGCAGTCTTCGCGAGTGATACGTCCGGGATATTCAAATTGGCTGCTGTTCTCTGCGATGAATGAAGCCGCATTGTCCCTCATGGGGGCTTGGTGGGATCCCATGCGCATCGACTACGCGTTGCGGACTATGGACACCTGGTATAAGGGCGATGGCGTGTATGGAGACGGTCCTCAGTTCCACTTCGACTACTACAATAGTTTTGTTATCCATCCCCTACTGTTGAACGTGCTCGATGTAATCGGAAGATCATCCAACACGTGGAGCTCGCTCAAGGAGCGAACGGAAAGTCGAGCTCGTCGGTACGCAGCGATTCAAGAAAGACTGATTGGCCCCGACGCGACCTTCCCGCCGACAGGCAGGTCGCTTGCATACCGCTTCGGCGCGTTTCATCTGCTCGCCGAGATAGCGTTGCGGCGAAGTCTTCCCGAGCCGATCGCGCCTTCGCAAGTGCGGTGCGCCTTGACTGCAGTGATGCGGAAAATGCTCGATGCGCCCGGCGTCTTCGATCAGAACGGATGGCTCAGGATCGGATTTTATGGTTACCAGCCTTCGATTGCAGAGCCCTATATATCGACGGGCAGCTCATACCTGTGCTCAGCCGTTTTCCTCCCTCTGGGGCTCCCTGCCACCGATCCATTCTGGAGCGGTCCACCCATGCCTTGGACATCAAAGAGTATCTGGTCAGGGGAGCAGGTGGGGCTTGATCATGCGTTAGCAGCAGATTTGACAGTCGGGGCAGGCGAGATGACAGATTAGCATTACCAAGTAGCAATTCGAATCGCCGATTGTGCTCCATGCGCCCGGAGATGCGCCGGTGGATCTTGTTTGGCACTTCACAGCTAGAAGCCATGCAGTGGACGCACGTCCCGATGCAGGTGATCCATAGGTCGTCTTGCCTTTTTCCGAATGCGAAGCCTAGGCAAAGCTCTCCAGCTATAACCGAGAGATGGTGGTCACAGAGAAACTGAAGGCCCTCGTCCAAGTCCGCATGTCGAACACACGCATGAGGGACTACTTCGACCTCTGGTTGTTGACCGTCATCAGGCGGCCGTTTGCGAATCGCGGGATGGAGATTGACGCCGCTCCCATCCCGAACACCTGCTTACAACCGTTCCAATACCGTGATCAGTTGCGCCAGCGTCGCCGCATCGAACCCGAAGCGGTCCCGTTATTGTTGTGTTCTTGTGAAATGAATGAAACAGAAGTTGCCGTCGTCTGAAGAACTCTATGAAACAACAGTATGCGAAAGTACATCAACGCCTCCCATTAGTAGATTCTTAGGTTTCTCATCTGAACAATGTCGGCTAGGGCATGGAAATACTGCGCTTTAGCAGCCGCTGCGCCAGTACGTAATGTTTGGGCACTCCTCCAACATTCATCTGGAAAAATCCCCAGTCAATTGCGATAAGCGCAAACATTTTCGAGCCAGCGCCTCTAGTTCTGAGTTTGCGTAGCATTACAATCGATTGCGATCAATTGTCAAACGCGACGCCCTGACGCCCTATAGACGCGACCTGTAAATAAATACTGAGACTTCGTGACGGATGTGCGCGGCTTATTGAGGTGGTCCCGGAAGTTCAGGACAGCCACCTGCCGCTGACGATCTGGTTCCGCACCATGTGGCAGATGACCAGCCAAAAGAACGGCATCAGCGCTTTGGGTTTCCACCCCAGCGACGAAGACCTGGGCAGTTACAAGACGGCTTGGGCGATGTTGCATAAACTGCGCCGGGCCATGGTTCGCGCGGGCCACGACCGACTGGATGGCGTCGTCGAGGTGGACGAGACCTACTGGGGCGGAGAGGAAACGGGTGCCATCGGCAGGCGGACGGAACTCAAGGCCATGATGATCGTTGCCGCTCAGGAGGATGGGAAAGGGCATCGGCCGCATCCGTCTGCGTTCGATGCCGGACGTGACCAGGGCCACGCTGCACGGGTTCATCGCTCAGTCCGTTGCGCCGGGAAGCACGGTGAGAACCGACGGTCTGCCCGCTTATCTCGGATTGGACGGATATGTCCATGACCGCCAGGTGCAGCGCCGTCAGGAGGAGGGAGAACATGTGCTTCCCCGGGTCCATCGTGTGATTTCACTGCTGAATCGATGGCTGCTCGGCATCCAACAGGGTGCCATTGGACAAGATCATCTGAACGATTACCTCGACGAGTTCACCTTTCGATTCAACCGCCGCACTTTTACATCTCGCGGTAAACTGTTCTATCGCCTGGCTCAACAGGCCGTGCAGACAGACCCGGTCACCTTTGCAACTCTGGTCAAACCACAACTTATTGCGTCCGGTGGCGTCAAGTAAATATCCCTATTTCCAATTGAACTATATGTTACAATCGATTGGTATCGCAAATGGGTTCTTAATTCATTCCATGCGACTATTTCCAGAAATTGAGTGGACGAAGGATAACCAATGAAGGCTCGCGTGGCGCGACATAACATCAGGGACGAGATTCAGCGGCGCATTCTTTCCGGCGAAAGTAAGCCCGGAGAGCGGTTGAGCCAGCAGAGTCTTGCGCGTGAGCTTGGCGTTGCGCAGGGCACGGTCAGGGAATCGCTTCTTGAGCTGCAGTGGTTGGGATTGGTGGAGTCAGTAGAACATCTTGGGATGTTTGTTGATAATCTCGACGCCTCCCGCATCTGCGAAGCCTACGAGGTTCGAGAGGTGATGGAAGGACTGGCCGCGCGTCTCGCGTGTGGACACGCTGGTCGCGCGGATATCGCCGAATTGCGGAGCATGGCGGATAACATTTACAGACTCGCACAGGAGAAGGCTAACGAGACGGCGTCGCTCGATCGTAGTTTTCACTTGCGCATTACGGAGCTATCGCGGAACAGCACCCTTATCCGCTTGTCGCAGACCTATCGCGTCCTAGGGATGACCGTCCGCGCATTTCGGGACCCATCAATTATTTATGCGGAGCATCTTCGGATCATCGAGGCGATTGAGCATAATTTCACGGAAGAAGCGGAGAGGCAGGCTCGGAACCACGTCATCGGCGCCAGGCAGATGATCGAGAGTCAGGTGCGACAGGGTACGTTTGTTTCGAAGTTGGTCGAATAGTTATCGACAACCAAGTCGTCCGTGAATAGGGGAAGCTGTGGAAAATAGCGCAAAGAGCTCATACCATTCCTATCTGAATGGCCAATGGGTAAAGACTGGAAACGAGTTCGAGGTTGTCAACCCCGCGACTGCCCAACCGTTTGCCAGGGTCTCCACAATTGACAACAGTCAACTAAAGGGCGCTTTGAGTGCCGCTGCGGATGCACTCCCCGCGTGGCGCGCGAAGACCGCAAAGGATCGCGGTCTTTTGTTGCACCGGGTTGCGGATGAAATTGCCCGTCGCAAAGCCGAGATCGCACGAACCATCACGCTCGAGAACGGCAAGCCACTGGCCCAAAGCGAGGGAGAGGTCGCGATGGCCGAGGACCATCTTCGATGGTTTGCGGAGGAAGGGCGGCGTGTTTACGGTCGCATGATTCCGCCTCAGGTTCATGGCAAACGGCATCTGGTAGTAAAAACACCCATTGGGACGGTGGGGGCAATCGCCCCATGGAACTTTCCCCTCGTTCTTTCCGTGCGCAAGGTCGCACCGGCCATGGCCGCCGGCTGTCCTGTCATCCTCAAGCCGGCCACGCTAACCCCGCTCACTGCGGTGGCCTTGGCGGAGTGCATGGAAGCGGCAGGAGTTCCCGGCGGGGTGTTTCAGTTGGCCATCGGCAACGCGGCCATGATCTCCGAGGAGTTTCTCTCCAATGAGATATGCAGGAAGATCAGCTTCACGGGTTCCACCAGGGTTGGACAGGAGTTGATTCGCGGCGCGGCTAAGACCATAAAGCCTCTCTGTCTGGAACTGGGCGGGCTCGCGCCGGTGCTGGTCTTCGAGGATTGCGATCTGGACAGGGCGGTGCAGGAGACGATCATCGCAAAGTTCCGCAATACGGGCCAGTCGTGCATCGCTGCCAATCGGATTTACGTTCAGAAGACAATCTATAAGGAATTCATCGAGCGCTTTACTGATGCGGTCAAGAAGCTGAAGGTTGGCCCCGGTCTCGATGCGGGCATGGACCTGGGACCGATGATCAATCAGAAGGGTCTGGATGGCGCTCTTTCTCAGATTGAAGACGCGGTAAAAAAAGGTGGCCGTGTGGTCACAGGTGGCGAGCGTGTGAGAAATTTGCCGGGCTTCTTTCTCGAGCCGACGGTTCTCGAAGGTGTCAGTGACGACGCCGTCTGCATGTGTGAAGAGACCTTTGCTCCGATCGCGCCTGTGAGCAGCTTCGACACGGAGGAGGAGGCGATCCGCCGCGCCAACAACACTCCCTATGGATTGAGTGCTTACGCGATGACGCGCGATATTGGACGCATGTTCCGGCTCAGCGAGCAGATAGAGGCAGGAACGCTCGGTATCAACGATGGAGCGCCGTCAACGAGTCAAAGCCCATTCGGTGGCGTCAAGCAGAGTGGCTGGGGACGCGAATTGGGCGTAGAAGGTCTGGAAGCTTTTCTAGAGACAAAACACGTATCTATCGGCGGAGTCTGATAATCCAATTTGACGCCGCAAGGAAAGAAGAAAGAAGGAGAGAGGCACCTATGATTCATTTTCTAATACATGACGCGTCGGACAACGTCGGCGTGGTGGTAGTGGATGTTGCTGCTGGCTCAGACTGCGCTGGCAGGAACCTAACCAATAACGAGTCCCTAAAAGCGCGTTCCGAGGAGGCGATCCCGCTCGGTCACAAGATCGCCCTGAAGGATTTCGCGGTTGGAGACACTGCAATCAAGTACGGATGTGAGATTGGAACCATTGTTCAGGCCGTCAAAGCCGGACACCACGTTCACACGCACAACCTCAAGACGAAAAGGTGGGCATAGGCATGACGAAGCGGAAGATTCTTGGATACAGGCGCGAAAACGGGCGGGTTGGAGTACGCAATCACGTCATCATTTTACCGGTTGACGATATTTCAAATGCAGCTTGCGAGTCGGTGGCCAACAACATCAAAGGCACCCTTGCGATGCCTCACGCGTATGGCCGCCTGCAGTTCGGAGAGGATCAAGATCTGTTCTTCCGTACGATGATCGGGACGGGAAGTAATCCGAATGTCGCGGCGGTGGTGGTGATCGGGATTGAGCAAGGGTGGACGCAACGGATCGTGGATGGAATTGCGAAGACTGGCAAGCCCGTGAAAGGCTTTTCAATCGAGGGCAACGGAGACATTCGGACGATCGCCGATGCTTCCTACCAAGCCAAGGAATACGTGCAATGGGCATCGGAGTTGCGGCGAACTGAGTGTGAACTTCATGAGTTGTATATCAGCGTGAAGTGCGGCGAGTCGGATACCACGACCGGGCTTTCGAGCTGCCCGACGGTCGGAAACGTCATCGATAAGCATTGCGCAGAAGGTGGCACTGCCTCGTTCGGCGAGACGAGCGAGTTGACGGGTGCTGAGCACATCGTCGCTGCCAAAGCCGCAAATGACGAGGTTCGCAAGGAGTTTCTTGCAGCCTTCGAGGACTACACAAAGCTGGTCTTCAGTCAGAAGATGGAAAACCTCTTTGAGTCCCAACCGACGAAGGGCAACATCGCAGGCGGCCTGACCACGATTGAGGAGAAAGCGCTCGGCAATGTTGAAAAAACTTGGCAAGCGGACGAAGTTCGTAGGGTGCCTGCCGCCCGCGGTTGCTCCATCTAAGGCGGGCTTGTGGTTCATGGATACGTCGAGCGCGGCGGCTGAGGCGGTGACCCTGTGGGCCGCGTCCGGAGCGGTGATTCATCTCTTTCCCACTGGCCAGGGGAACGTCATCGGCAACCCCATCGAGCCGGTCATCAAGCTGTCCGGGAATCCGAAGACGGTGGCCACGATGAAGGAACACATCGACCTCGATGTGTCGCCGATTCTGCAGGGCGAAATGACGATTGATCAGGCTGGCGATGCTTTGCTCGAAATGATCGTCCGCACAGCCAACGGGCGCCTCACTGCCGCCGAGGCACTGGGACATCGCGAATTTGTGATGACCAAACTTTACAGAAGCGCCTAACCTGGCGGTTCTCTCACCCACCACTTTCGAGGCAATCTGTCCCATGACAAGGTTCCAGCCACAAGAGATGCGGAGTCTGGCTGCCAGACTCGCCACTGCGATCGGTGTCCGATCCGAGGACGCGGAGATTTTTGCCCGCGTCCTGGTCGACGCCGATCTNNATCGCGGCTGCGACGATCCGTAATTCGCAGCACTTCGGTGCGCTCTCGTACTATTGCAATCGCGCCGCGGATGAGGGATTGATCCTTCTTGCCATGACGAACTGCGAGCCTGCGATGTCGCCCGAAGGGGGGTACCAGGCGTTCTTCGGCACAAATCCCATTGCGGCGTCTTTCCCCACCGGAAAAGGATTCAACGTCAAGATCGACCTCGCGACTTCCATCATCGCCCGCGGGAATATCATCGCTGCTCAGAAGAAGCAGCAGCCTATTCCGGAGGGTTGGGCCTTGAACCGGCATGGCGAGCCGACAACCGATGCTCAGGAGGCCCTGCTAGGCACCGTCCTGACGATGGCCGGGCACAAAGGTTATGCGCTTGCATTGATGGTCGAAGTGTTCAGTAGTGTTCTTTCAGGTGCGGCGATCGGTCCGGAAATTGGGTCCATGTATAAGGATCTGGATCGGAAGCAAAATGTCGG
>DHWW01000283.1 GCA_002413385.1 Granulicella sp. UBA5172 | reverse complement strand
TCTTGGGAGCGGCGGCACCGGGGATGAGGACGCCACCGATGACGAGGTCGGCTGCGCACACGGCGCGCTCGACGTTGTAGGAGTTGGAGTAGAGGGTCTGGAGGCTGCCGGAGAAGATGTCGTCGAGTTCGCGCAGACGGTTGAGGCTGAGGTCAACGAGGGTGACCCNNGCCGGGGACTCCGCCGAGGAGGACTCCGCGACCACCTCGCTCCTTTTCGAGATAGGCGGCACCGACCTGGACGGAGAGGCGGCCCGCGACCTCGGACATGGGGGTGAGGAGGGGGAGGGTGCCGGCACGGTCGCGGACGGTCTCGTAGGCAATGCCCGTGACCTTTTTGGCGATGAGCGCGTCGGTGAGTTCACGGAGGGGTGCGAGATGGAGGTAGGTGAAGAGGAGCAGGCCGGGGCGGAAGTAGGTGTATTCGCTGGGGACGGGCTCCTTTACCTTGACGATCATGTTGGCGTGAACCCAGACGTCGGAGGCGGCACCGACGATCTCGGCGCCAACGGCCTGGTACTCGTCGTCAGGGAACGAGGACAGGGCTCCGGCATGTTGCTCGACGAGGACCTTGTGACCCTCATCGACGAGCGCTTTGACGCCGGCAGGTGTGATGCCGACACGGCTTTCGTGGTCTTTGATTTCCTTGGGGACGCCGATAATCATGCCTGGATCTCTCCTGAGGGTGTTTCTTTGAGCCTATGCGTCAAACGTCTTAGAGTATAGTCGACCTCGCGATCTGGGAGGGATGGGCCTTCGCAGGCCGTACAATGAAGGAGCCGGGTTGAGCGAAAACCCAACTTTTCACTAATTCAGGAAACCGATCGGGCTCATGTCTTCAAAAAACTTTCAGATGCGGACCTCGCGTGTGAGCAACATGCGATCTATCTTCTCGCTGTTCTCCAGTGATCTCGCGATCGACCTGGGGACAGCGAATACGCTCGTCTTCGCGCATGGCAAGGGCATCATTGTGAATGAGCCTTCGATCATTGCGGTGAACCGTGTTACGGGTGAGGTGGAGGCCGTTGGCAAGGAAGCGAAGGATATGCTCGGCCGCACGCCGGGCAATATCATCGCGATTAAGCCGATGAAGGACGGCGTCATTGCGGACTTCAAACAGACCGAGAAGATGCTGAACTACTTCATCCAGAAGGCGCATAACCGGAAGATGATGGTGCATCCCCGGATTGTGATCGGTGTGCCGAGTGAGATTACGCAGGTGGAGAAGCGTGCGGTCATGGACTCGGCGTATCGCGCGAAGGCGAGCGAGGTGCATCTCGTCGAGCAAGCCATGGTGGCGGCGATCGGCGCGGGTTTGCCGATCACGGAGCCCGGCGGCAACATGGTCGTCGATATTGGTGGCGGAACGACAGATGTTGCGGTGATCTCGCTTGCGGGGATTGTGTATTCGCGGTCTGTGCGCATGGCCGGTAACCAAATGGACGAAGCCGTGATGACCTACCTGAAGCGGAAGTACAACCTGCTTATCGGTGAGCGCACGGCTGAGCAGATCAAGATCGATATCGGGTCGGCGTATCCGCTGGATAAGCCGCTCACGATGGAGATCAAGGGCCGCAATCTCATCGAGGGTGTGCCAAAGGCAATTACCATCGACGACTCGGAGATTCGCGAGGCGCTGGGGGAGTGCATTGCGACGATCATCAATGCGATTCGCGTGGCGCTGGAGCGGACGCCGCCGGAGCTTTCGGCGGACATCTCCGATCGCGGCATCGTGCTGACGGGCGGAGGAGCGCTGATCAAGAATCTCGACAAACGGATTCGTGAGGAGACGGGGCTGCCGGTATCGATTGCGGACGATCCGCTGGCGAGCGTGGTGCTGGGAACCGGCAAGATGCTGTCGGACTTCCGGTTGCTGCGGAAGATCTCGATCGACTAACGCAAGCCTTTGTGATGGAGAAAAGAGCCGCTGCCTGCGGCTCTTTTTATTGCCTGCGGCACTTTTTATTGCGGTGCAATTCTTATTGCGGAGGAAGCTGGGTGCGGTCCCAACCGCCGCCGAGCACCTTGATGAGCAGAACGCTGGCATCCATGCGGCGGCGCAGAATGTCGATGTCGTTGCGCTCATTGTTGAGCGCGGTGGTTTGCGCGGTGATGACCTGGAGATAGGTGTCGACTCCACCCACATAGCGGTTGTTGAAGATGGTTTGGGACTCCTGTGCGGAGGCGGTTGCCTGGCGTTGCTGATCCTGTTCGCGGGAGAGGACGCGGAGTGCGACGAGATTGTCCTCGACCTGCTGATAGGCCGTGAGCACGGTCTGGCGATAGGAGGCGGTGGTGCTGTCGTAGTTGGCGATTGCGTGCTGGGAGAGGCCACGGCGTCGACCGCCATCGAAGAAAGTTTCTCCCAGGGTGGGGCCGAGTGAATAGATGAGGCTGGACGTATCGAAGAGAGAGGTGATGGCCTTGCTCTCGAGGCCTGCGGTTGCGCTGAGGTTGAGCGAAGGGAAGAAGGCGGCACGAGCGATGCCGATCTGTTCGTTGGCGGCAGCGGTGCGGCGCTCGGCGGCAGCAATGTCGGGACGGCGTTCGAGCAGTTGCGAGGGTAGGCCCGGAGGAAGTGCGGGCGGATTGTCTGAGAGGGGCAGGGGTGAGGGGGGAAGGGTGAACGAGGCGGGCGGCAGTCCGATGAGACTGGCGATGGCATGTTCGAACTGCGCTCGCGCAATGGCGACGTCGGAGGCCTGGACCACGGGCGTCCGCCAGTTGGGTCTGCGCTTGCGTGACGTCGGACTTGACGGCGACACCACCGAGGAACCGGTTGTTGGTGATGCGGACGGCGTCTTCATATTGGGAGACGGTGTCGTTGAGGAGTTTTTGCTGGGCGTCGGCCGCACGCAATTCGAAGTAGTTCAGCGCGAGTTCGGCCTGGAGGGAGAGAAGGATTGTTTGACGGTCGGCGGCGGTGGCCTGGGACTCTTCACGAGCGGCTGCGATGTTGCGACGAACCGCACCCCAGAGATCGACCTCATAGTTGAGTTGGAGCGGGAGCAGGAACAGGGGCTGGCCAGCGCCGGCCGAGGTGCTGTTGAAATAGGGTTGATTGGAGGAGAAGCGCTCCCCTCCGGCGAAGGGATTCACGCCAAGCGTTGGATAGCGGTTGGCATTCTGCACGCGGAGGTTGGCGCGAGCGGCGCGGAGGTTGGCGTCGGCGGCCTTGAGAGTCTGATTCGCGAGGGCCACCTGTGGCTCCAGCGTATTGAGCCCATCGTCATGGAAGATCGTCCACCAGTCGCCACGCGGAATGGCGTCCTGGGGCTTGGCGATATCCCATGCGGCATTCTCCCTTGAGGTGTTGGCGGTGGGGGTAGGAGATGTTTCTTTGAAAGCCGGGGCGGTGGGGACGGAAGGCACTTTGTACTTTGGCCCAACCATGCAGCCGGTGAGCAGCAGGCTGCACAGCAGCGCAGTGCTGCAAGGTGCAGCCTGAGCTGGAATGCGGGAGATCATTGCTTCACCGCCGGAGGATTGGCGACCTGCACGGGTTCCCCTTCGGAGAGCGAGTCGGATGGATCGAGGATGACCATGTCGCCGGGAGAGAGGCCGGTGGCGATCTGGACGGATGCTCCGTCATCGGTACCGATGGTGACGGATTGCAGGTGTACGTGGCCGTCGCGCACGATGCCGACTTGCAGGCCCTGGGCTCGGAAGAGGAGGGCGTCAGAGGGAATGGCGAGCTGGCGGTTCTGTCGAGGAATTTTGAAGTGGACGAAGGCGTAGGCTCCGGGCAGGAGTTTGGCCTCGCGATTGTTGACGTCGACTTCGACGTTGAGGGTGCGGGAGCCGGAGTCGATGGAGCCGGAGTTGCGTGCGACGATACCTTTGAAGGTCTGGCCGGGGTATTCGTCGAGGGTGAGAGTCGCGGCGTCGCCATTATGAATGTCGGGCGCATAGACCTCTGGCACGGCGACGAAGACGCGGAGTTCCTGGACGGACGCGATGTGGAAGAGCTCCTTCGCGGTGTTGTTGGTGGTTGACGAGCCGGAGTTGATGAGGTCGCCGAGATCGGTGTTGCGTTGCGTCACGATGCCGCTGTAGGGGGCGTAGATCTTTTCAAAGGACTGCAGCTGGGCGAGGCGGCGGACGTTGGCCTGGGCGGCTTCGACGGCGGCACGCTTGGCGGCGGCGCTGGAGACGGCGACGTCGGTCTCCTGTTGGGAGACGGAGTTTAGTTTGAGGAGATTCTGATAGCGCTTGGAGGTGGTATCGGCGAGCACGAGGTCTGCCTGGGAGCTCTTGAGGTCGGCACGGGCTACGGCAAGTTGCTCGTCGAGTTCGGGGGTCTCGATGGTGGCCATGAGTTGGCCCTGGGTGACGTGCTGGCCGATGTCGACGAACCACTGCTTGAGGTAGCCGCTGGTGCGAGCGTAGATCGGAGTGTCAGCGAAGGCCTGGGTATTGCCGGGCAAGGCTATCTCGGATTTTGTGCCGGAGATGGTGGGGATGGTAATGCGGACGGTGGGAATGGCGTCGCGTACTGTGGCGTTTTCCAAACGACGCTCGTCGGCCGCACGACCGATCAGGCGGTAGACGACGCCGGCGAGAACGACCAGCACGATGACGATCGTGGTGATGCGAACAGCAGGATGGATCCGTTGTGGAGGCGGGAGAGCGCGAGCCGGATCGGGGTGGGGATCGATCGGCTGAAGCGACGATTCTGCGTATTGGTTCGAAGGTATTGTCTTATCGGTATTGCTATCGGTGGACATGATTCTGATCTCCAGTGTGGCCCTGTTGCTGGTGGGCTAGCCGAGCGCGAGTGCATCCTGCGGGGGTGGCCTTGGCGGGGTTTCAGCGTGGCTCTTTGCTCCGTGCAGCAGAGCGAAGACTGCAGGTACGAAGATGAGGGTCGCGATGGTGGCGAAGGTAAGGCCGCCGATGACGGCGCGACCGAGCGGTGCATTCTGCTGGCCTCCCTCACCCAGGCCGAGTGCCATGGGGACCATGCCAATGATCATGGCCAGCGCGGTCATACAGACGGGACGGAAGCGCGTGGCTCCAGCTTCTACGGCAGAGAGGAGTGGATCGCCCGTGATGAGGAGGCGATCTTTGGCGAAGGAGACGACGAGGATCGAATTGGCCGTAGCGACTCCCATGCACATGATCGCACCCATCAGTGCGGGTACCGACAGGGTGGTGTGCGTGAGGAAGAGGAAGAGCACGATGCCGCAGATGGCGGCAGGGAGAGCGGTGATGATGATGAACGGGTCGAGCCAGGATTGGAAGTTGACGACGATGAGCAGGTAGACGAGAACGATGGAGAAGACGAGGCCGAAGAGCAAGCCGATGTAGGAGCTTCGCATGGTCTCGACCTGTCCGCGGACGGTGACGAAATTGCCGCGGGAGAGGGAGGAGCGATGGTTGTCGACGATGCGCTGTACCTGACGGGCGACGGAGCCGAGATCGCGATCCTGAACGCTCGCGTAGATGTCGAGGGTGCGGCGAGTGTTGTAGTGGGAGATGATCGGGGGCTCGGTTGAACGCGAGATCGTGGCGACGTCGGCGAGGATCTCGGGAGTCCTGGCGAGGGGGGAAGCAATGGGGATGTTTTCGAGATCCTGCAGCGATTGAATCTGGTACTGCGGAGTCTGTGCAACGATGCTGTAGTTGACGCCGTTCTTGTAGTTGAGGAAGTACTGCGGCGTGAGTTGGGTGGAGCCGGAGAGGATATTGAGGGCGGAGGCTCCGATGTCTCGCTGGGTGTAGCCACCCTGCAGGGCCTTGGTTCGATCGACGGTGACGTTGAGGACGGGAGAGTCGTCGGGCTGTTCGATGCGAAGGTCGACGAGGCCGGGGACTTTGCGCAGTTCCTGCATCATCGCGTCGGCGACGTTGCGGTTTCCAGTGTTGTCGGCGTCTTCGATCTGGATATCGATGGGCGCTGGCAGGCCGAAGTTGAGGATCTGCGTCACGATGTCGGAGGGAAGGAAGTAGAACGTGACACCGGGGAACTCACGTGGGAGACGCTCGCGCAGCGTGCGGACGAAGTCTGGTGTGGGGGTGTGATCTTTTTTGAGGGAGACGAGGATGTCAGCATCGGCGGCGCCGAAGAGACCGCTGGTGGCGTGCTGGGTATTGAGCGGGGAGTAGGGAAGACCGATGTTATCGAGGATGTTGTCCATTTGATTTTCGGGGACAATCGAGCGAATCGAATGTTCGACGAGATCGCAGAGCCTGGCGGTCTCTTCGATGCGTGTACCGGTCTTGGCGCGGACGTGGAGGATGAAGGAACCGTTGTCGGTGCTGGGGAAGAAATTCTGACCGAGGAGCGGGATCAGGAGGAGAAGGACGGTGCAGACAAGCAGGAAGACCGGGATGAAGCGGAGGCGCGCGTTGACGAGTCGAGTGAGCAGGCTTTCGTAGGCTGAGCGCACGCTTTCGAATCCTCGCTCGAAGGCGCGCTGGAAGCGAGCCAAGGCATTCTGGGAGAGGGGTGCGTGATGATCTACCGGGCGGAGGAGGTACATCGCCATGGTCGGCACGAGCGTTCGCGACAGGACGTAGGAGGCGAGCATGGCGAAGACGACGGACTCTGCGAGAGGCACGAAGAGATAGCGGGAGACTCCGGTGAGGAAGAACATCGGGAGAAACACGATGCAGATGGAGAGAGTGGATACGAGCGCGGGGACGGCGATCTGGGCTGCTCCCTCGAGGATGGCGTGGTTGAGTTCGTGGCCCTCTTCGAGATAGCGTTCGATGTTTTCGATGGTGACGGTCGCATCGTCAACCAGGATGCCGACGGCGAGGGCAAGGCCGCCGAGGGTCATGATGTTGATGGTCTGGCCGAGGAGGCTGAGGGCGATGATGGAGGTGAGAATCGAGAGGGGAATCGAGACGGCGATGATGAGGGTGGAGCGCCAGGAGCCGAGAAAGAGAAGGATCATCAGGCCGGTAAGCGCGGCGGCGATAACTCCCTCGCGAATGACGCCGTTGATGGAGGCGCGGACGAAGATGGATTGATCGCCGATGGGCGTGATCTTGATCTGTGATGGCAGCGTCGACTTGACCCTTGGGAGGAGATCAAAGACACCTTTGACGACGGAGAGAGTGGAGGCAGAGCCCGATTTCAGAACGGTAACGAGAACGCCGCGATGTCCATCCTGACGGACGATATTTGTCTGAGGGGTGCTGCCGTCGGTGACGCTGGCGATGTCCTTGAGGTAGACGGTGGCACCGTTGACCTGCTTGACGGGAAGGTTGCGGAGGCCCTGGAGAGTGGTCGGTGCGCTGTTGAAGCGAACGTCATACTCGGACGATCCAATTTTGGCGGTTCCGCTGGGCTCGATGATGTTTTGATTGCCCACGGCGGTGAGGACCTGGACGGGGGAAAGGCCTTCAGCCTGGAGCCGCTTGGGGTCCAGGTTGATCATGATGGAGCGCTGCTTGCCACCATAAACATTGGGGACAACAGCGCCGGGTATGGTGACCAATTGCGGGCGAATCAGGTTGAGGCCGTAGTCATTGAGTTGTTGTTCGGACAGGCCTTTTCCGGAGAGGCCAAGTTGCAGAATGGGGACGCTGGAGGCGGAGAAGTTGATGACTTGTGGCGGCAAAATTCCCGGTGGCAGGGAGTGGAGCATGAACTCGGAGGCAGCCCCAACCTGAGCGTTGGCGGTATCGAGCGAGGCTCCGGGCTGCAGGTAGATCTTGATGATGGCCACGCCGTAGATGGTGGTCGACTCCATGTGCTGGACATTGTCAACGAGCGTGGTGATGGCCTTTTCGTAGGGTGTGGTGAGACGACCTTCGAGTTCTTCGGGACTGAGGCCGCTGTACTGCCAGGCGACGGAGACGACGGGAATGTCGATATTGGGAAAGATGTCGGTGGGCGTGCGAAGAATGAGAACCGGCGCCGCGATCAGGATGAGGATCGCGAGCACAATAAACGTATAGGGCCGGTTAAGCGCGAGCCGTACAATCCACATTCAAACATTCCCCATTGAAAGAGTATTCGTTTATATGACTGTAAAGGAGTGGGGAAAGACTCAGCTAATTTATCGATAAACGCACGGTTGGCACGGTAAGCGGGAGTGCTTGTCGATCAGGGTGGTGTGCAGGAAAAGGCCCGCAGAAATGCCGGTGCTGGAGAGGCCGGCTGCTGTAGCGGCGCTGCCGAGAACGTTGACGATGGAGACTCCGGTGCTGTTGNNCCTGCGAGAACTTCGGCGAGATGCAGCCCTCGACGGTTGGAGTTCTGCGCGATCTGCTCGCGGCAGCTGAAGCCATCGGCGACGAGGACGGTTTCGTCGTCAGCAGAGCGAACGGCGGGGAGCAATGCTCGCTCCGCCAGCTGTTGCGAGACGTTGAACTTGTCGCGCTCGAAGCCGAACGGGCCTGCCATGCCGCAGCAGCCAGAGTCGAGCAGATGCACGTTGGCACCGGTTGCGTTGAGCAACTGCAATTCGTCGGTCATCTTCATCACGGACTGATGATGGCAGTGTGCCTGGACTACGAAGTTGCCGGTGCGTGCGGGCGGGTGATAGTGCGGCGCCTTGCGGACGAGAAACTCGCTGAGGAGGAAGGTGGTGGACTTGAGTTTGTGGCCGCGAGGGTCGAGGGGGAGGAGGTTGGTGAGCTCGTCGCGGAAGACGGACGCGCAGCTTGGCTCGAGTACGACGACGGGCATGTCCGCGGCAAGGAAAGGCTCCAGGATGGAGAGGGTTTTGAGCAGGTATTTGCGCGCGGAGTCGAGTAGGCCAAAGTCGTAGAGTGGACGTCCGCAGCATACGTGCTGATCGAGCACGTGGACGCGGAAGCCTGCATCGACGAGGACCTGGTGTGCGGCGGCGGAGGTCTCGGAGTGGAAATAGTTATTGAACGTGTCCGCCCATAGCAGAACGTCTCCGATGGGCGCTGCTGGCTGGGGAAGGCTCTTCGACTGCGCCCTGTAGGTTGATTGCGCGAAGGTCGGCAGGGTGCGCGATGGGTGAATGTGCAGGAGTGATTTTGCAAGCGAAGCGGTGAGTGGGAGTTGGCCGAAAAAGTTGAAGAGGGTTGGTGCGTGCGAGGCGATCTGCGCCCACTTGTCGATGTATCCGAAGGCGTAGGCGTTGAGGGGACGGAGACGCCCGGCGTAATGGTGTGCGAGGAATTCGGCTTTATAGGTGGCCATGTCGACGTTCACGGGGCACTCTGATTTGCAGGCCTTGCAGGCGAGGCAGAGATCGAGGGCTTCGCGCACCTGCTCATTGCGCCAGCCACCTTTGAGGACATCTCCTTGCAGCATCTCCCAGAGCAGATGAGCGCGACCTCGGGTGGAGTGCTGCTCGTCGTGCGTGACCATGTAGCTGGGGCACATGGTGCCGGAGTCCTGCTTGCGACACGCGCCGACGCCGACGCAGCGCAGGGATGCGTGCTCGAATGAGCCGTGATCGCTCGCGAAGGCGAAGTGGGTTGAGGTTGGCATTGCGGCGTGGGTGGTGTTCACTCGCAGATGGTCCTGCGGTTGATTGACGGGTTGGCTTTCGGTCCCGATCAGCTTGCCGGGATTCATCTTGTTGGTGGGGTCCCAGAGAGCTTTGAAGGTGCGGAAGGCTTGCATCAATTCGGGACCGAACATTTTTTCGAGAAGAGCTCCTCGCGCCTGGCCGTCTCCATGTTCTCCGGAGATCGAACCTCCGAGCGAGACGACGAGATCGGCCGCTCGATCGATGAAGGAGCGATAGCGCGCGATGCCGTCCTCACTGCGCAGATCGAAGTTGATGCGCAGATGGACGCAGCCGTGGCCGAAGTGACCGTAGAGGGGCGATGTGTAGTCGTACTCGGCCATGAGCGCCATGAGGGAGCGGAGATAAACGCCGAGCGTGGCGGGTGCGACGGCGGCGTCTTCCCAGCCCTCCCAGTGTTCGGGTTCGTCGGGAACGAAGGAGACGGCGCCGAGGGCGGACTCGCGCACGAACCAGACTTGACGGGCCTCCTGCTTATTGAAGATGCGAATGCTGGGCTGCGAGGGGAAGCTGCTTGCCGATTCTGCGAGGGCGTTCGCCATGGCGAGCGATTCGTGTTCGGTGTCGGCGCCGAGCTCGACGAGTAGAAAGCCGTTGCCCGCGGGCAAAAGTTTTACTTCGTCGGTCGCGAGTCCTTTACGCTGCATGAAGTCGAGCAGGAGGCGATCGAAACCTTCGAGGGCGATTGGTTTGTGTTCGAGGATTTGCGGGACGATGTCGGCGGCGATGAATGCGTTCTCGAAGCCAAGCCCAACTACGGTGCGATGCTGTGGACTCTTTACCAGGCGGAGGGTTGATTCGAGCACGGTGACGCAGGTGCCTTCGCTGCCGACCAGGGCGCGTGCAACGTTGAAGCCGTTCTCGGGAAGAAGCTCGTCGAGATTGTAGCCGGAGACTCGCCGGGGGATGCGTGGGAAACGTTCGCGGATCAGATCTGCGTATTGATCTCGCAGGGCTTTCAGGCCGGCATAGATTTCACCTTTGCGGCCGCCTGCTGCGATGATGTTCGACAATTCGTCTTCGGTGGTGGGACCGATGTGCATGCGGGTGCCGTCGTAGAGCAGCACGTGCATGGACTCGATGTTGTCGACGGTCTTGCCTCCGAGGAGGCTGTGGGTTCCGCAGGAGTTGTTGCCGATCATGCCGCCGAGGGTGCAGCGGCTGTGGGTCGCTGGGTCGGGAGCGAAGGTGAGGGCGAACTTTTCTGCTGCCTCGCGGACGCGATCCAGGACAACGCCGGGTTCGACGATGGCGGTCCTGGATTCGGGGTCGAGGGAGACGATGTGGCGCATGGACTTGGAGAAGTCGAGAATGACCGCCGTGTTGCAGCACTGGCCAGCGAGCGATGTAGCGGCACCGCGCGAGAGGACCGGAGCGGAGAAGGAGCGGCATACCTCGATCGCAGCTTCGACATCGGCGGCGTCGAGCGGCGTGACGACGCCGATGGGGATCTGCCGATAGTTTGAGGCGTCCGTGGCATAGAGAGCACGCATGGCGTCGTCAAAGCGAACCATGCCACGCACCCTGGAGCGCAGCGTATGCTCGAGCGCAGCCGCGTCCGGATAGGGTTCGAATCCGGTCTTGAGCGCGGGTTGGTTCAAGACATGAAGTAGCGGTACGTTGGTCGACAAGTTGAACCTCTTCCCATGGCACGGGCCTTATGCGCACCTCTCATTATGGAGGTTATGGGCAGGGGGCGTCAGCCTGAAGCGGTATGGCGTGAAGGCAAGGATTTGATGGGGAAGCACGGGCATGAGCGCTGGAGCAGGATAGGAGATCAGACACGCTGATTGCTATCGAAGGAGGCGAGTTGAAATGGAGCACCGAATGGGATTTGAACCCATGAATACTGGTTTTGCAGACCAGCGCGTTAGCCACTTCGCCATCGGTGCTTCTCGTTGCCAGCTTGTCCTGCCANNGTCCTGCCAGCTTGCCACGGAGTACTTTACGGGCCTGCTCCTTCCTCATCGCTGACGAAGGAGCAGGCCCGTCAATCATCTCATGCTATCGACTCAAAGCGCCGCGGCAGAAACTACTTCGGTTGTGCGGCCGTACGAATATACGCATTCACCTTCTTGAAGCCGCCAGGGTAAAGCTTTGCTGCTTCTTCGTCCGACACCGCACCGGAGATGATGATGTCATCCCCAGGCTTCCAGTCCGCGCGTGTGGAGACCTTGTATTTGGTCGTCAGTTGAATCGAGTCGAGCGCACGAAGAATCTCCTGAAAATTGCGTCCCGTACTCATCGGATAGATGAGCTGCAACTTGATTTTCTTGTCCGGTCCGATAAGGAAGACCGTCCGCACGGTTGCGTTGTTGGCTGGCGTGCGTCCCTCCGACGTTGCGCCGTCATCGGCTGCCAGCATGTCGTAGAGCTTGGCGACCTTGAGTTCTGTGTCGCCGATGATCGGGTAATTGACCTTGTGGCCCTCGACCTGTTCGATGTCTCCTACCCACTTCTCATGGCTGCTCACTGAGTCAACGCTGACCGCGAGAATCTTGGTTCCGCGCTTTAAAAACTCTCCCTCAAGGCCGGCCATCGTTCCCAGCTCGGTCGTGCAGATCGGGGTAAAATCCTTCGGGTGCGAGAACAGAATCGCCCATCCATCGCCAATCCAGTCGTGGAAGTGAATGGTTCCCTTGGTTGTTTCAGCAGTGAAATCAGGAGCTACGTCATTGATTCGCAGTGACATGTTTTTCTTCCTCTTTCTTGAAGATCATTAGGTGCGTTGGGTGAACTCGAAGGCAAACGTAAAAAAGCCCACCTGGCTCGTTGGCTCTGGGTGGGTTCTGCGTAACTCGAATCTAAAAGCTGTTTGCTACGATTCGCTACACACAGACCCACGCCGGGCTACAGCAACAGCAGCAGGGCATGAGGTTCGTGTTGGGCGTCATCGTCATAGCTAATCTTTTATACCGCGGCTAGCTGAGCTAGCATGAAGCAGTTGGCCCCATTGCGGTCTATAAAAACCATACGTCCGGGGAGTTTCGATGTCAAATAGCGCACTTGCAACCGCAGTCTCACCCTCCGCGCACCAGGCCTATGACTACGCACAGGTCGACGTCTTCGCCGAGCGCCCGCTTGAAGGCAACGCCCTCGCCATCTTCACCGATGCACGCGGCCTCTCCGATGACGCGATGCAGGCGCTGGCGCGCGAGACGAACCTCGCTGAGACGACGTTTATTTTTCCTCGCGACCCGGAGGTCGAGGCGCGTGAGGGTGTGCGGGTACGCATCTTTACGACCGAGGAGGAGCTGCCGTTTGCAGGGCATCCGACGCTGGGGACAGCGACGTGGCTCTACTTCAACCACCCAGTGTTGTGGGGTGCGGACACCATCACTCTGCGGCTGAATGTGGGGCCGATCACGGTGCGTTTCGATCCACAGGACGAAGGTGTTCCGGGGGTGAGATCGACGATGTTGCAGAACGATCCTGTGTTTGGAGCAACGCATGATCGCGCCGCTGTTGCACGTGCGATTGGATTGAGCGAGGACGACCTGTCAGCGGAATATTTGCCGCAGACGGTGTCGACGGGCGTGCCGTTTTGCATCGTGCTGCTGCGGTCGCTTGAGGTGTCGCAGAGGTTGCAGATTGCGCAACGCGATGCGCAGGCATGGCTGGCTTCGAGCGGATCGCAGTTCTTTTACTGCATCGCTCCGATCGCCGCGAAGGGCGAGGGAGAACCTCGCTGGCATGCGCGTATGCAGTTCTACTCGGGAGAAGATCCAGCAACTGGTTCTGCTGCGGGATGCTGCATTGCGTGGCTGGTGAAGGTGGGGTTGGTTGGGTCGGAGCAGGAGGTGGTGATTGAGCAGGGGATTGAGATCCGCCGGCCGAGCCGGATCAGGGTGCAGGCGAGGTTGGAAGAGGGAGGGGTGACGGGCGTTCTTGTTTCGGGACGCACCATTCCTGTGGCAGAAGGACGGGTTTTCCTGCCGTGAAAACGGAAGTTTTCCACAGGCGTTGAACCACAAACGCCAACAGGGACAAGCAATGTGCGAGGGCAGTGGAAGCGCCACAGAGAAGTAGGTGAATTTTCGCTAAAAATTCACTGTTGCCATGAGGGGTGGGCCTCCGTATGCTCAGCAAATCGTCAACGAACGAATGTTTCGAAGACGCAAGTTTTTTCGCCTGATTTACAGACAATTTGAGCAATAGCCAAGGCGCCCAACGGTGCTCTCTGCGCTGCGATTGAACCCTAGCAAGGTCGCGCGCTATAGAGAGAAACGGGGTTGCCAGGGCTGTTGCGAGCCGCGATTCGGTTGCCCCCGGAGTGTTTTCGGGGAAGCTGCAGGGGGTGCTGCTTCGACGATATTGTGCGAAGCGGTGGACGAGGTTTTGCGCCTTTTCCACTGCTTTCCGCAATATCCACAGCAGACACATGGTTAGCGCCTATGGCGCGGCCAAGTGGATTCCTTGCGCAAAAACCGGCTGGATCACGGTAAATGGAACGCCGCTGTCCGAGCGGTACGCCGAGTGCGCCGTCGTGGCGTAAACGGCTTTGCTCGGGCTAAAGATGTACGAACCACTGCGTTGCAAGTCACTGAAACCATTGATGAGCGATGCACATCCTGGCCAGTAACCTAAAAGCCGGAGACCACCGGCACGGAGAGAAACGATGCGCCCTCGCAAGACGATATTGTGTGTAGAAGACAACGAACAGATCCTTTCGGTACGCAAGTTTTTGCTGGAAACGCGGGGATATCGCGTGTTGGGGATGACGACGGCGGCAGAGGCGTTGGAGTACCTGGAGGGGGCAGTGCAGGGGTCGGTGGACCTGTTGATGGCGGATTTGATTTTGCCGCAGATGGACGGTAATGAGTTGATTCGACGGGCCAAACAGGTGCATCCGGGACTGCCGACGCTGCTGGTTTCGGGGACGGTTACGAATTTTGACAGGGCGGCTGCTGCGGACGCTTTTCTGCCCAAGGGGGCGTGCACGCCGGCGGAGGTGCTGGATAGGATTCGGATTCTGGTGGCGCGGAAGCGGGGGCCGAAGAAGCATGTGCAGTCGGTGGGCGCGGTGCAGGGCTCAACCCAGGTGGCAATGGCGAGTTAGGCTGGAAATNNTGTGGGAGGAAACCCACATGGCCAGTTTTTGAGGCTGGGGCGGCGAGGAAGCTGGGGTCGGTCGGTGTGGATACTTTGAGCCAGAAATTGCTGGGCGACAGTGCGAGAGCCTTTAGCTCGTCGCACTATCGCCCGGAACTACTCGTGAAGCGTTATGGATTCGGATTGCTCCGATGTTCTGGGGGAACAGCGGTATCGCTTTTAGGAGCGAATCGTTAGCCGGTGATTCCCTTGTTGACAACGATGGTAACGACCACGCGCCGGTTCTCGGCCTGCGCACTGCGGGTGTGATCGGTTGAGACGGGGTTCGTGGTTCCCATCGCGGCAGGCGCCAGAATTCTGGTCATGGGAACGACGCCTGTCTGTTGAATGATGGCCAGCACTGCGTCAGCCCGTTCGGCGCTCAACCTTTGATTCAGTGCTGCTGAGCCACTGGTAGAAGCGTAGCCCTGTACCTCGATCATGAATCCCGGGGTATTTGCAGCCGACGTCACGAAGTCGGTGAGTGCGTCCTTGTCCTTCTTGTTGACGGTGGCTTTTCCATTGGCGAAGTTGACGGTTACAGTCCCCTTGGTTTCGTACTGGTCCAATGTGCCGATCCGCGTGTTTGTAGTGCCGAGGCCCTGCGTATTTGTTGCTGTGGCTTCGGTAGTGGCTGCAAGTCCCTGCTTCGTCGTGTCGATATCCTGCGAGTTTCTCGTAATGTCCTGCTGGGTTTGATCGATGTCCCTTCGATCACTCTTGATCTGATCCTGAGCAGATGCAACCTGCTCGTTTACAGGATTCAATCCCGCGTCAATCTGCTTTGCAACGCGCAGGGAATTCCGCGAGAACATGACCTTTTTCGCAAGCAACTGGTGATCGGCGTCATAGGTGCCTTCAACCTTGACAGACAGGCCGGGGACCAAGGCAGTGATGCCGAGATCTTTTCTGCTCATGCCAAGGAATCCTCCCTTTTCTGTTGCCTTCGTGCTGTCCGATAGAAGCACGGTGACCTTTGGACTGTCTGCTGTTTTCACCGACATCGAAGGGCCGCTTCTTCCAGTGACCAGCCCTTCAACAGTCGCTTGCTGGGCACTTGCCGTAAGACCGAGCGACGTGAACATCGCCAAGGACATTGCCAAGCCACAAGTAGTTCTGAGCTGACGCTGAATGTGCATAAATTACTCCCTCTTGATTTCAGTTAACTGGTCACCGCTAACATCATTCGTTGCTTAGCGACCGCACGCCCACGCCGCGAAGCCCAATGTTTGAGCAGCGGCAGGAGCTTTAGCCTTGGATGCTAAAACTCCGCGAAAGAGGGTACGTGGAGGCTAGCCCGCTCTACGTCCTTAGATAAGAAAGGACTTGAGCCGACCTTTAAATACCTGGGCGGCCTCAGAGAGCTGGCGCGAGCGGAATTTCGTGAATCTTACGGTTGCTGAGAACAGGACAAATCGCTCATCCGGTCGAGTTGGAGACCAAATACCAGGATTCTTCCCTGTAGACGCGCTTCGCGTGATTTGGCTTGATGGTGTTGGGTGGAGAGTGTGGGGATGTGGCGGCGCGGGGATTTGTGGGAACCCATGTCTCAGAAGCGAGACATGGGGCACCCGGCGGGGGCTTCGCTTGCGGGTGTGGGGATTGTGCG
>DHWW01000087.1:14144-17003 GCA_002413385.1 Granulicella sp. UBA5172 | reverse complement strand
CCCGCCACTTCTCCCTCCGCCCCATCCAGGCCGAGTACATGATGACCCGCTTCGCCAGCGTCCCCGCCGGCAGTTCCACGAGCCAGAACGACCTCCGCCTCTCCTCCGGCATCGTCTTCGCCTTCGGCGGCAAACCTCCCGTCCCCATCGCCCTCACCTGCAGCATCCAGCCCGCCACCGCCTACCCCGGCGACCCCATCACCGTCACGGCCGTCCCCACCAATCTCAACCCCAAACACCACGCCACCTACACCTGGGCAACCACCGGCGGCACTGCAGCCGGCACCGACACCACCGCCGCCATCAGCACCAAGGACCTCGCTCCCGGAACCTACACCGTCACCGGCCACGTAGTCGAAGGCAAGCACCCCTACGAGCAGGCAGAGTGCACCTCGAGCTTCACCGTTCAGCCCTTTGAGCCACCTACCATCTCCTGCTCCTCCAATCCCTCCACCGTTCAGCCCGGCGACCCCGCCACCATCACCGCAGAGGGCGTTAGCCCACAGAACCGCCCCCTCACCTACTCCTACTCGGCCACCGCGGGCACCATTACCGGCAACACAGCCACCGCCACGCTCAACACCGCCAGCACACCTCCCGGCCCCATCACCATCACCTGCACTGTAGTCGACGACCTCGGCAAAACCGCCACCAACACGACCACCGTCTCGGTGAATGCTCCCCCCGCTCCCGTCGCTCCGCTCACCCGCGATCTTTGCGCCGTCTCCTTCGACCGCGACCACAGACGTCCTGACCGTGTCGACAACGAAGCCAAGGGCTGCCTCGACAACATCGCTCTCGACCTGCAGCGCGAACCCAACAGTCATCTCGTCGTCGTCGGCAACTACGCCACCGATGAGCAGCCAGAGACCGGAGCCAGGCGCACCCTGAACGTCCGCCAATATCTGGTCAACGAAAAAGGCATTGACCCCTCACGCATCGACATCCGCGTTGGCACGGGCACCGGCCGTACCGCCTCCGACGTCTTCGTCCCCGAAGGTGCCACCTTCGTCGACACCGGCACCACGCCAGTCGATCCGACCCTCCCCCTCCCCGGCGAGGCTCACCGCAAGTCGCACCACAAATCGAAATAAACCATCCGCTTCATCTGCAACAATTGAACCCAATGTCCGGCTCGCGACCCCTGGTCGCGGGCCGTTCCTTTTGCCGCCCTTCAGTCGCTCCCAAGTATGTATTGCGAGGGCTACCGATACGGCACTAATGCTATGACCGCGTAATTTTGTAATCGAGCCGACGACTGTGGGTGCCCCAAGTCTCGCTTTTGAGACCTTGGTATGTACATCTCTACACGGTCACGGTACTAGTTGTGAAGTAACAGGCTCAGACCCAACATAGCTATTGAACCTTCCAGCGCGTCGAGAGTGCAGCCAGCTTTTCATCCAGGGACAGCGACGGCAAAGACTGAGGCTTTGGACGCGGTTTGCCAACCGGAACCGAAGGACGATGTTTTGGAATTGCTTCAACGGGACGGCCGGACGGCGCCATCAGCGCCTTCATCGAGAGGGCGATGCGTTTGGTGACAAGATCGGCAGAGAGGACCTTCACCTTGACGATCTGTCCGGCCTTGACCGCTTCATTCGGGTCTTTGATGTAGCGATTGGAGAGCTCAGAGATGTGGACGAGGCCATCCTGGTGGACTCCAATATCGACGAAAGCCCCGAACTTGGTCACGTTCGTAACGACGCCTTCAAGGACCATATCCGGTTGAACATCTGCAAACTCGCGGACGCCTTCGTGAAAGACGGGAGCTACGAACGCATCCCGTGGGTCGCGCCCGGGCTTGCGCAACTCTTCAAGGATGTCGTTGAAGGTGAAGGCACCGGCCGCAAACTTCGATCGATCGACGTGATCAAGAAGCTGAGGATTGGCGATGATCTGCTCAACGGGAGCGCCGAGGGTGGCAGCGATCTGCTCGACCAACTCGTAGCTCTCCGGATGAACCGCGGTGGAATCAAGCGGCTGCGTGCCGCCACGGATGCGCAGGAATCCTGCAGCCTGCTCGAAGGTCTTTGCGCCCACACCGGCGACCTTCTTGAGTTGCGCACGAGAGGTGAACCGTCCGTTCTCATCGCGGAACTGAACAATGTTCAGGGCCATCCGCTCAGTGATGCCAGCGACATAGCGCAGCAGCGTCCAGGAAGATGTATTGAGGTCGACTCCGACCTTGTTCACGCAGGTCTCGATGGTGGCTGCGAGAGACTGCTGCAGTTGGCGCTGGTCGACATCGTGCTGANNTCGGACAGTGGGTCCTGAAGGCGACGCGCGATCGAGATAGCTCCGCGAACGGTGAGGTCAAGCTCCGGGAACTCTTGCCTAGCAACGTCCGATGCTGAGTAGATGCTCGCGCCCGACTCCGACACCATCACCTTAAAGATATCGCTCAGATGTTGCTCAGCGAGGAAGTCGCGAACGAACGCATCGGTCTCGCGCGACGCAGTACCGTTGCCGATGGCGATGGCGCGCACCTGATGCTGCCGCACAAGATGGGCCAGCGTCTGATTGGACTTCGCGGTCTGCCCTGTGTGGGGGTAGATGACATCGTGCGCTAGAAACTTACCCGTCTCGTCGACCACCGCGATCTTGCATCCGGTGCGCAGACCAGGATCGATGCCGAGCACCGAGATGGGGCCAGCGGGCGCTGCCAGCAATAAATTGTTGAGGTTGTCGCGGAAGACCTGGATCGCATCGAGATCGGAGCGCTTCTTCAGTTCGAGCCGAAGCTCGCCCTGGATGCTCGAGGAGAGCAGGCGACTCCAGCAGTCCTCGATGGCAAGTTCGAGCTGCGCAGTCCAATCGCCTTCGGGACCCAGGATATGGCGGCGTACGATACCGGTGGCA
>DHWW01000087.1:215-14120 GCA_002413385.1 Granulicella sp. UBA5172 | reverse complement strand
CCTTCACAGGCTCGCGGTATTCGTAGTACATCTTGAACTTTTCCTGCGCGTCGACGGCGTCCGTGATCTTGCGACTCACGATGACCCCCTCGTCGTTCAGCAACTGACGCAACGCTTTGCGAACCTCAGCGGTCTCAGCGATCCGTTCGGCAACAATGTGTCTCGCGCCCTCCAGAGCCTCGCCGATGGTCGTGACCTGCATGTCTTCGTCGATAAACATGGCGGCAAAATCCAGCAGGGTATGTGCGGCGATCTGCTGAGACCAGAGATATTCGGCGAGTGGTTCAAGGCCTCGGTCGCGCGCGATCGTGGCCTTGGTGCGACGCTTGGGACGATACGGAAGATAGAGATCTTCAAGCTCCCCCTTATCCAGCGTGGAGTCGATCTTCTGGCGGAGTTCGTCGGTCAGCTTTTGCTGCTCGGAGATGGAGAGCAGAATGGTCTCGCGGCGGCTGACAAATTCGCGGAAATAGGCAAGCTTCTCCTCGATATCGCGGATCTTCACCTCATCGAGCGCTCCAGTCGCTTCTTTGCGGTACCGCGCGATAAAGGGTACAGTTCCGCCCTCATCCAGCAGCGTGATGGTTGCCATGAGAGAGCTCAGAGGCACGTGCAGCGGTTGGGCGATGTGGAGGAGAATTTCTGGGGAGAGGGGCTTGGTTTGATTCATGCTCTCATCCATCGTAGCCGTATCGCAAGAGGAAAAACGAACGTCGAGTGGCTGGCATTCTGGGCGCAGTGGATAGGAGACGCCTTCGGATAGATTCTGGATTGCTAGCAAGGTTCACATCCGTGAAGAACATAAGAAGTCCTCACGATGGGAGCTTGGCATGGCACGAGCGAATAGGTATCCATCGGAGCAGGAACACGTATTCATGAGACCGCTCTAATTCGGCTTCTGGTTGATAGCCTTGCCTGTGTTTCGCTTGAAAGAAGTATTGAAGGGCGTTAACAACAAGAGCCGGCCATTCGGGAGTGAGTGGCGAGATAAGCGTTTCTCAGCACCAACCGGGCGGAGGATGTCTCGCAAGTTCGCTCCTATCGGCCTCTCAGCCTCCTTGATCAAAATGGGGCGACAAGCTTCGTCCGTTGATCCATACAATCGCACGTTCAGAAGGTTCAACTGGTGCTTAATCAGCCAGTTAGAAGCCCAGGTAAAATTTTTCCATTTCCTGCCGATAGAGAACGTAACACGCGACCTCGAAGACAATTCCACAAAGAAATGCCTAACCCATGATTCTGGCGACGCACCGAGAAGCACTAGAAGTCATCTCCCTCTTCTGTCCGACCGGGTCCGAGTTGCTACGGGATCGCGCGAGAGTTTGTTCATTGAGCCGCACACTGCATGGAGAAACGAGGTAAACATCCTTCCAGATCGTATTTTGATTGTTGATGACGAACAGATGAACCTCGACATGCTCTCGCGCCGTTTGCAGCGAAGCGGATTTACCGTGGAAGTGGCTGCGAGCGGAGCTGCCGCTCTCGATAGGGTACGCCTCCAAAGCTTCGACCTCATCCTGCTGGATCAGATGATGCCAGAGATCAGTGGCTCAGAAGTCCTGCGACGTCTCCGCGCTGACTTCTCTCCCGCGGTATTGCCGATCATCATGGTCACGGCTGTCGCGGAGAGCGAGAAAATTGCCGAGGCGCTCGCCGCAGGCGCAAACGACTACATTACCAAGCCAATTGATTTCAAGGTGGCGCTCGCTCGCATCCGTTCGCAACTTGAACGGAAGCACGCCGAAGACGTCTTGCTGCAGAGTGAGGAACGCTACACCCTTGCCGCAAGGGCTTCACAAGTCGGACTCTGGGATTGGAATCTCCTTACCGGACAGATTTATTTCTCTCCCCAGTGGAAGCAGATGCTGGGACTCGAGCAAGCACAGATCGCGAGCACCGCCGACTTCTGGTATTCGAGGATCTGCGCACAGGACCGCGAAGAGGTGATGGCCGCCGTCGACCGGCATGTGCAGGGCCACAACGAGGTGCTGCAGTGCAGCTACCGCATTCTCCACGCAGACGGTTCTGTCCGATGGATGTCATGCAGCGGCATCGTTTCCCGGGATCAGCTAGGGAATGCCATCCGGCTTGCCGGAACACAGCATGACGTCACTGCGGAGAAGACTCAGGACGCACTCACAGGNNCGATCAACGACAGGCTAGGCCACCTGGCAGGGGATGAGCTTCTTAAGAGCATTGCCACACGTCTGCAACTCATGATCAGCGAATTCAATATGCACGGAGCACCGCGTGTGCGTGCGGTCGCTGCACGTATGGGGGGAGATGAGTTCGCCATCCTGCTGAAAGAGGGTGCGACGCGCGAGTCCGTTGAGACCTTTGCCGCGCATATACAGCACGCCATGAATGTTCCGTTTGATATCGAGGATCACTTGGTCCATTGTGCCTTCAGCATTGGCGCGGCCTTGGCCTGCGCCTCTCACTCTCAGCCCGACGATATACTCCGGGACGCTGATCTCGCCATGTATGCCGCGAAGAAGCAGGGGCGCGGTGGAATTGCAATCTTTGATGCCCAGATGCATGCGGCGGCGGCCCAGCAACTGGACCTGGAACACGACATTCGGTTAGCCGCGCAGCGTGATGAACTGGAGGTCTTTTACCAACCCAAGGTGGACCTCAGATCTGGCGTGACGTACGGGGCGGAGGCTCTCCTGCGCTGGAATCATCCCAAGTTTGGCCTGCTTCAACCGGATGCATTCATCCAGCTTGCGGAAGAGACGGGCGCGATCGTCGAGATCGGCAGGTGGGTACTCGACAATGCGTGCCGCCAGGTGCGCGCCTGGCACAGTGTTTTCTCCGAGCGCCCGCCGCTGGAGCTCTCTGTCAACCTGTCTCCGCGCGAGTTCATTCAGCAGGACCTCATTGAGGGGATCCGGCAGACATTAGTGCACACTGATTTCCCCCCTTCGTCGCTGCACCTGGAGATTACCGAGGGTGTGTTCGTGGGAGACTTCGCAGCAGCACGCTTTACGTTGAACAAGCTAAAAGAACTGGGAGTCTATCTCGATCTGGATGACTTCGGCACCGGCTACTCATCCCTTCAATACCTTCGGGAGTTACCGTTCAACCTGCTCAAGATTGATCGATACTTCGTCAAGAGTCTCGACTCCGCACAACCTTCTTCCGGCAAGCTGCTCCAGACGATGCTCTCGATGGCACAGAACCTCGGCATGGACGCGGTCGCGGAAGGTGTTGAAACTCGGGAACACATCATCAGACTGCGGGAGCTAGGCTTCTCCTTTGGCCAGGGCTTTTATTATTCCCGGCCTATCACTTCAGACGCCATGGAGGTGTTCCTGTCGAAGGAACCCGATACCTGTTCAGACCCCCACACCTTCCCAGCTGATCCCATCGATGCAGCCGCGGCACTCGCGAAAGCGGGCACAGCGTGAAGCATATTGGCCTGCCGGCAGGTGTTGTGCTGTGGTGTCTGGGAATCGCATTCGCTCCTCTGGCCACCGTTGCTCAGCGCAAGGGCGGCGACTTAGCCACCGCGAGCCTTGAGGAGTTGACCCAGATCCACATTAGTGTCAGTTCTTTCGCCCGCAAAGACGAGGATCTTTGGACGACCCCGGCAGCGGTTTTTGTCATCACGAAGGAAGATATTGTGCGTTCGAGTGCATCGAGCATTCCCGAGCTGCTGCGCATGGTTCCGGGCATGCAGGTCGCGCAGATTGATGCTTCCAGTTGGGCAATCAGCGCGCGTGGGTTCAATAGCGTCTATGCCAATAAGTTGCTGGTGCTGATTGATGGCCGCACAGTCTATTCCGAGGCGATCTCCGGGGTGCTGTGGGACCAGCTCAATCTCCCTCTGGAAGACATCGAGCGAATCGAAGTGATCCGCGGGCCGGGAGCTGCGGTGTGGGGCACCAATGCAGTGAATGGCGTCATTAACATCATCGCCAAAAAGACTCGCAGCACCACAGGGCTGAGTATGTCGGACAACCTCAGCCGTATCGGGGAGACTGCCAATATCCGGTACGGCGCCGCCCTTGGTCAGCGGGCCCAGTATCGTGTCTTCGCAAGTTACATTGACCGGTCGCCATTCGATACGGCATCGGGTGTGCGCGCCTTCGACGGCGAAAAGATTGTGCGGGGCGGGGCACGCCTCGACTGGCAATTGAGTCCATCCAACTGGATCACCACCAGCGGCGATCTGTATGGCGGCCATATAAACCAGCAGATCAAACCCGACATCCCCTTGAATGTCGGGCCGGGGCAGCAGGAGAAGGGATCTCTTGTAGGCGGTCATGTCCTCAGCCTCTGGGAGCATAGGTCTCAAAGAGGTGAAATGGCGCTTCAGGTCTACTACGACGATCAGTCGAGGCACCAGTTGGCCGCCTATTCTAGGACGCGCACCGTCGACCTTGATTACCAGGATCATCTTCCTCTCGGCCCACGCAACGACCTGGTCTGGGGCGCGGAGTTGCAATTCTCCGGCGATCGCATTTTAGCGATTGTTCCCGAGACAACCCAGCCCAACTACAAAAACTAATTGGTGGATGGCTTCGCGCAGGATGAGATAGCGGTTCTTCCCCAGAAGCTTACCCTAACCCTGGGCAGCAAGATTCAATGGGGGACGCTCGCCGGATTCCAGATCCAGCCCAGCGCCAGGGTCCTGTGGGCGCCGAGCGAATCCCAGTCTCTGTGGGTCGCCATCTCGCGAGCCGCCGTCGCACCTTCGCTGCAGGATAAGGACATCGCATTACCTCTGATTATTGGCGTGGCCAATGGCCTGCCGATTATCGCTGAACTCACGGGCAATCCACTGTTCAAGCCAGAGACGGTAATTGCCTACGAACTCGGCTATAGACGACGAATCGGCAGTACGCTCACCCTCGATGTTGCCACCTACTTCAACAACAACAACCGGATCCAATCGCTCTCGTCTGGCAGCCCTTCCTTCGTGCCCACTCCGTCCCCTCACATTGAGGTGCCGCTCTTGTACACCAATGGCTACCGCGCGAGAACCGGCGGCGTAGAAGTTACCGCCACATGGAACCCTCTTCCCTCACTTTCGTTCCAGGGAAGCTATACCTGGATGGAGGCGCACACTATCCAGACGGAGCCAGGCCAGGTCTCGCTCGTCGACTTGTGGAGCAGTCCCCGCAACAACATCTCAGGCTCAGCGTCATGGAGCTTTGCTCCGCAGTGGAGCGTAAACAGTTTCGTCTCGTTCGTCGACGACTTGTCACGAGTTCAGGGTGCCAGCACCAGCGCTGTGCCTGCCTACACCCGATTGGACCTGAATCTAGCGCGCAAGGTGGGCCGCTCTCTCGAATTCGCTGTTGGTGGAACGAATCTGCTCACGCCCCGTCATTTCGAGTTTGGGGGGCGAACCGAGTTTTGTCGTGCCAACCCAGGTACCTCGCAGCGCCTTCGTCAAAGCGACGTGGACGTTTTAAATGACACGCGCGCGCCTGATCCTACCCTGCCGCCACCTCGGCCGCTCTGTGCGGCTCCGACATTCGCTCCTGGCATCTGTCTTGCTTCTGAGTTTCTCGGGGCACATCCTGGCCCAGCCCACCTCTGCCGACGAATACGACATCCGTGCGGCCATGTTGATCAATCTCACCAAATTCATTATCTGGCCCGCGTCGAAGATGGATACGGCTCATCCACAACTGCTCATTTGCATTCTTGGCTCAGACTCCATCGGGCCGATTGCGGAGCGCTACGCACAGAACCAGAGAGTCGCGGGAAAGCTTTTGCAGGTACGTCACATCACCTCGGCTGAGGCGGCGATGAGTTGCGACCTCCTTTACGTCGGCGCAGGAGAGCAGAAGCACGTCGATCCGGTTGTGGACGAACTCGCAAAACGAGGCGTGCTCACCGTTTCCGAGAGCTCGAACGCGACCACTCCANNGGGCTTACGATAAGCTCCAAACTTCTTCGCCTCGCGACGGTCAGCAGGTAGATATGCAACCTCTTTACAGGGTGTCCATCCGCAAGAAACTGATCTTACTCTTCACCACGACTGCCTCCGCGTCGGTCCTGATCGCATGCGCAACGCTGTGGGCCTACCAGCTTGTGCACTACCGCACGACGCTGCAAACGGAAGAATCAGCCACAGCCCAGCTACTCGCAGACAGCAGCGCCCCCGCTCTCCTCTTCAACGATGCCACTGCAGCCAACGAGACCCTCGCCATACTGCGCGCCGATCCCCGCATCGAAACAGCCTGCCTGTATGACAAGCTGGGGAGTGTTGTGGCCCGATTCAACTCGAGCGCCAAGCCAGCCGTCTGCCCTCCGATAGCACAGGAGGAGACGCATTTCACGCAAAGCCATCTTCTGATCTTCCACAAGATAACGATTCGAAATGAATCCGTCGGCAGTCTTTCCATCGCAGTCAGTCTCGCGGAGATGTACGCATCGCTTCTAAACTTTGGCGAGACCGGCATTTGCGTGTTGATTTTCACCACGATATTCGCCTATGCCCTGTCTACTTTCCTCCAGCGAATCATCTCCAAACCCATCATCGACCTGACGCGCGTGGCAACCCAGGTATCTGACCAGGGCAACTACCTGCTACGAGCAGAGAGCTTCTCCAAAGATGAAATTGGCCAGCTGATTGGCCAGTTCAATGCCTTGATGGAAACAATTCAACAGCGCGAAGTCGATCTTCAACACGCCCACTCCACCCTCGAGGACACGGTAAAGACCAGGACAAGTGCTCTGCGAACCGAAATTGCGGAGCGTTTGCAGATTGAACGAGATCTGGTCGCAGCGAAGTTAGCGGCCGAAGAATCAAATCGCGCAAAGAGCTCTTTCCTCGCAACCATGAGCCATGAGCTGCGAACTCCTCTGAACGCCATCATCGGCTATACCGAGATGCTCTGGGAAGATGCACAGTCCGCGGGTGAAGTGTCGACTTCCGATGACCTTGGCAAGATACTCGGTTCTGCGCGGCATCTGCTCACACTCATCGGTGACGTCCTGGACTTCTCCAAAATCGAAGCTGGACAGATGGGCGTCCACCTGGAGCTCTCGTCCATCAGCAGCCTACTCCGCGATGTTCTTCCAACCGCGGAAATACTTGCGAAACGAAATTGTAATGAGCTGC
This sequence comes from Granulicella sp. UBA5172, assembly GCA_002413385.1. GTDB lineage: Bacteria > Acidobacteriota > Terriglobia > Terriglobales > Acidobacteriaceae > Granulicella. The sequence continues at coordinate 7,039 of DHWW01000087.1, read as the reverse complement.
ATGTCGACGAGCAGGTAGAGGACAGCTTGTTGCTCGTAGACCCAATTCGGTTTCGCCAATGTCTCCTGAATCTGCTCAGCAATGCCTGCAAGTTCACCGAGAACGGTGTGATTTCGATTCGAGTCAAGCAACAACCGATAGACGGAAAGGACTGGATACTCTGGAGCATTTCCGACACCGGTATAGGCATCGCACCGAATATGCTCGGAAAGCTTTTTCAAACCTTCTCGCAGGTGGATTCAACGATTACGCGGAAATTCGGTGGTAGCGGCCTGGGCCTCGTCATCAGCCAGCAGCTCTGTCGAGCGATGGGTGGCCACATCACCGTTCGGAGCGAACCACGTGTGGGCTCGACCTTCACCATTCACATTCCGGTTGATCCAGAACCTCCTGACGAACGCTAATCCAGAACGCGCGACTTACTTCTCCACCACTACGCCGCGTCCCTCAACGAGCCGGACATGGCGGTCTGGCGAACCCCCTTCAAATCGTTCCTCCAAGCCACTCGGCCAGAGTACGTCAATGTGTTCCACCGCAGCATTGTTCCCAAGTCCGAAGTGCAGACGCAGATCGTTATTGGAGATATAGCTGGAGCCACTCCGCACTTCTTGCACCCACGCATGACCGCCGCTCGATACCGTGACACGCGCACCAATTCCATCGCGGTTCGACTTGGCTCCTTGAAGAGCAACGCCCAGCCAGTGGTTGGTATTGGCCGCAAGATTCACGAGTAGCAGAGGCTTGTCGTCGATGTCATTCACCACCGCCGACATTCTGCCGTCATTCCAGAAATCACCCACCGCCAGCCCGCGGCTCGACATCGGCTCCTCGATGCCGGGGCCCGATCGTCCACTCACATCTTTGAACTTTCCGTTGCCCTGATTCCAGTAAAGGATGCGAGGCTCACGGTACGTCGCTCCCAGATGCGCCGTGTCCACCTCGGGATAGACGTGGCCGTTCACGGCCAGAATATCCGCCCAGCCATCATTGTCGACGTCGACGAACATGGCACCCCATCCGAGATATTGTGTGTTCAAGCCAAGGTCCGCGTCGAAGATGCTTGACGTGAAGGTACCGTCTTTATTGTTGTGATACAGCGACGAGGTGTCGTCCGAAAAATTTGTCTTGAAGATATCGGGCCAGCCGTCGTTATCGTAATCGCCAATGGTCGAGCCCATGCCTGCTTGCTCTCCTCCATCGTCGCTGTACGCCGCTGCGGCATCCGGAGCGACATCGGTGAAGGTGCCATCCTTATTGTTGCGATACAGAATGCTCGGTGTGCTGTCGCAGGCGACGTAGATATCGGGCCAGCCATCACGGTTGTAGTCCAGCGTAGAGACGCTGAAGCAGTAGTGCCCATTGGTCTTCGTGATGCCGCTGGCGCTGGTCACGTCGGCAAACTCGCCGTCACCGGCGTTGTGATACAGAAGGTTGGTTGTAAACGGAAGTCCTCTGGGCCCACACATCACGGGCACGCCCTTCCACACGCACATCAGGCCCTCACCCGGTTTTGGGATGGTCTTGATGTCGAACTGAACGTAGTTCGCTACCATCAGATCGAGCTTGCCGTCACGATCGTAGTCGACGAACGAGCAACCGGTGCCCCACGTTGTGCCGTCGCCGGCAACGCCCTCCTGCTCGGCAACATCTTTGAAGTGGCCATGGCCTTCATTGTGATACAGCCGGTTCTTGCCGTAGTAGGTTACGTAGAGATCTTCGGCGCCATCGTTGTCATAGTCTCCAACGCAAACACCCTGCGCCCATCCTGGCTTATCCAGGCCCGATCCCGCCGTCACGTCTGTGAACGTGCCATCGTGGTTGTTGTGATACAGATGGCTCGTCGGAGGGGTCGCAGGCTTTGGTTCACCATCGAGCGTCGTTCCGTTCAGGATGAAGATGTCCCGCCATCCATCGCGGTCGTAGTCGAGGATCGCGACGCCGCTGCCTGTCGTCTCAATAATGTAGGTCTTTGTGCGCGTATCCCCGTTGACGTTCTGCATCGTGAGACCGGCTTGCGGCGCCACATTTACGAACCACGCCGGTGCAGCATGCGCTGTACTTGCAGGGTACGGATGGCTCTCCATCGGTGGCCCTGCTTTCACAGGAACCTGTGCATCCGCCACCAGAGCAAGTCCCATAAACACCGCGATCGCCGAACACCGGGGCCTCATCAGATCGCCATGTGTAGCATTTCCGAACCAGCGCAGCACGTAGTATGCTAGCCGCGATATGCGACTTCTTTGCACGCTTCTGTTACTTGTCGGTATGGCTTCACCGGTTGTGGCGCAAGGCACAGCGGCAGCGTCTCCTTCCGATCAGCTGGCACAGGCGCATCAGGACCTTGCACGCGATCGAGTGGCTGACGCGCTGGTGATCCTCTAAAAGTTAGCTGCCATACAGCCGCCGCTCAAAGGCGTGCAGCACGAGCTTGGATTGGCCTACTACCGCACCGGCAAATTGATCAGCGCAAGACAGGCTTTCGGTGCCGCGCTTGCGGAAGATGCCAAAGATCTCGAGTCAGAACAGATGCAGGGATTTACCCTGTACCGTCTGGGGCAGCCTGCCGCGGCGATTCCTTATCTGGAGAAGGTTCGTACCTGGATGCCCAATGCCGATGCCGATGCCAACTACGTGCTCGGCCTCTGCTATCTCAACTCCCGTCGCTATGACGATGCGCGCAAGACATTTGCAACGCAGTATGACGTGGACCCGAAGTCCGCAGGAGCCTACCTGCTGCTTGGCACCATGCTGATACATGTCGATCTGCACGACGGCTTCAAACGGGCGAATCTCTCCCCTCGGGCCCGTCACCTGTTTCAAAATCTCCGCAGCACTATCCGGGCGGCACAGGAACTCCACCGCCGCCTGCGTACCGAAGGTAGTCAACCCGCTGAACAGCAGGACTCGCTTTCCTGGCTGCACTCCTGGCAGGAGCGCGATGATCGCGCAGTCCGTTGTGAGAGGATGCTCTGGCCGCGAGTACATCGCCGGTTCCCCCGGCCGGGGGCGGTGGTTCACGATGCCCGCGTAGTCCTCATGAGCCTCCGGAGTAAAGTCCACCGTCGGCTGTAGCACCCGCAGAGAAGGATTCTCCACGCTGGCACCGATAAAGACTAAATTGCGTGACTGCGCCTCGTCCCACGCTACCAGTTGACTTCGCTTCAGCGTAAAGCTCGCCTTGTGCTCATCAAAGAGCTTGGTCAGGTCATAGACCGAAGCCAGTTCGCCGATGCCGGTATAGGTGTCAACATAGGACGTTGTGGCGTTGCCATCGCTCACGCTTCCCGGCGAGGCATACTTCAACCCGGTCGTCGAATTTCCCGTAAACAACGCATTGCTGAAGATCACGAACGGTGGATCATCCACAAAAAACGGTCGCCAGAACACGTCAATTGGCGACTGCGCCACATACCGTTGCTTCCACGGATGCCATGAAGCCAGCGCAACCAGCATTAGCAGCACAATCGACGCGGCCGTAATCACCCAAAGGCTCGATCGCCCCGCAGCTACCGGACCCGCGGCCAGAGGCCTATCCTCCAGCGGGACCCGAGCAACAGGGACCTCCTCCGTTCGCACCGTGTGGCCGGCATCGCCATCCGACCGGGTCCTGGAGACAGGAAGATAGTGTCCCTTCGGCACCTCCACCACGATCTCTTCGTGGGTGCCGTCCTCAGCAAAATAGGCGGTCAGCTTCTGCCGCAGAAGCCGGGCATGCGTTCGCACGATACTATCTTCACTCGAGTTATATCCGGACGATCTCTTAAAAACATGGATACCGATCTGTTGCTCGGTCACATCTCCCGGAGCATCCCGAATTGCACATTCCGCTATGTAAAACAGTAACTCCTGTAAGCGAAGCGAAGTCTTGAGATGCTGGCTCGCAGCGATTCGTTCAATCACCGCCCAGCGGGGATCGCGGTGCAGCTCTTCGCTTCTTTTTCGTGAACTGGCACAGCGATGCCATCCTATCCCCCGTCATTTGACGTATCAAATGACCGTGAAGAACGTTGTGCGACTCGATCTGAATATAGATGATTGCTTCGCTCAGATAAAACAGAAATCAGATTCCGTCAGAGTGATCGTGTATGCAGATGATCTCGAGCTCATTAGAAGCTCACGATCGTCTCGAGATCTGAAACGGTGTCACCCAGCTCCGCCGCAGCGAACCTGGGTGAGCAACATGAGGCGCCAGTGCACCTCGTGGACACTGCTATCAGAGAGGCTTTTTCTTTGCGGAACTAAGGACGAGGGAGCGCTATGAACGGACAATTGGTAGAAGGAAACGGATCACGGAAGCGCTCATGCGTCGGTGCGGCGCTCATAGCTGTCGCCATGCTGCTGGGGTCTCTTGCATGCACTCTGCAGGCGCGCGCCCAGGCCGTCTACGGATCGATCTACGGCACGGCAACCGACAAAACGGGCGCCGCACCATCACGGTGACCGATGTGTCGAAGGACACCTCCGTGAGCGCGAAGTCCAATGGGAGTGGTCTGTACCGCGTCCAGCATCTCATCCCCGACATCTACTCCGTGGAGGCAGACGCCACAGGCTACAGTAAGACGCTGGTTAACAATGTTGTCGTCTACGCCGATACCGCTCCGGAAGTAAACCTGCAACTGGAGGTGGGTGCTGTGTCGAGCACGGTGACCGTAACCGGCGGCGCTCCCCTGCTGGAGACGGACCGCGCCGAGGTCAGCACCATCCTTGACGCTCGCGCGATAGAAAACCTCCCCAACATGAATCGCAACTTCACAGAGTTTGAACTCCTCACTCCTGGCACTACCTATATTGGATGGGGCCCCGGCGAGGGTGGCGGCAACCCGCAGCGCAGCGGATCGATCGAAGTCGACGGCCAACTCCCCTTCGCCACCGGATATGAACTCGACGGCACCGACAACCAGGAGCCCCTCAATGGTGTTGCCGTCATCAATCCCAACCTCGATTCCGTATCCGAGATGAAGGTGACGGCGCAGAACTACGACGCAGAGTTTGGCAAAACCGTCGCCGNNCCTCGGGTTTGCGACCTTCCTGCTAGGAGATGTCACCCAATACTGGCGTTCGGTCGCCAGCAGCACCACCGGCAAAACTACGCAGAAGCGCTTCTTCACCTATGCCCAGGATCAATGGCGCGCCACTCCCAAACTCTCCATCGATTACGGCCTGCGCTGGGAGCTCTATACTCCGGAAGCCGTAACTTCCAAGGGTGAGGGAGGCATGCTCAACATCGATACCGGCACCCTCAATATTGCGGGTTACGGCATCTATAACAACCAGATCAACGTGGCCAATAACTACAAAGAGTTTGCACCGCGCCTCGGAGTCAACTACCAGATATTCAAGAAAACCGTCATCCGCGCCGGCTATGGCATCGTCTATGGCCAGGGCTGGGCCGGCAACACCTTTGGCTCCGTGCTGACCGGCTCGTTTCCCTTGCAGATCCAGCAGAATCTGGTTCTCGCCTCGACGTCCTACGGTGCCGTCTTCAACCTTACCCAGGCGCAGGGCGCTGTCCCTGCCGGGCCACCGACCTACATCTTCCCGTCGATCCCCAGCAAGGGCGAATATGTTCTGCCCGACGGCATCTCCCAAAGCACTCGTCCGCAGCAGCTACGCCTGCCCACGGTGGCTGGTTGGAATTTCACCCTCCAGCAGGAACTCTCGCCCACCCTGTCGCTACAGATCGGCTACATCGGCAGTGAGGCCTACCACAACATGTTCGACTCTTCCAACCAGTTCAACGCCAACGAAGGGACACTCGCAGGCTTCAACCAGATCAACCCGAATACCGACACAACCTATACGCTCTGCGAACGTGAACCCTTTTGCGGCGACGCGGGAGGTACCGCGCAATCGCTCTTCCATCTCTGGGGCATCTCTCACGGCTGGAGTCAAGGAATCGGCGATAACTTCAACGAGGCTACAGGCAGCTACAACGCCTTGCAGGTCGTCCTGACCNNGCCCTCGATCACGAGTCCTACGAGTTCATGATCGATTCCAAAATCGGCCGGGGCAATAGTTACTACAACCGCCGCAATGCCTTTGTCTTCGCCGGAGATTACGATCTGCCCTTCGGAAGGGGCAAGGAGTTTGCCTCGAATGTACCTGGCTGGGCCAACCAGATCATCGGCGGCTTCCAGTTGAATGGAACCGCTACCCTGGAAGGTAGCCTGCCCTTCAGCCCCTGCTACGGCGAGATCGCTGAAGATAACGACATCGCCGCCAACGACGGTTGCGGTCCTTCCTGGCCAAGCAAAGTCCCGGGTGCCGGCCCCAATATCCATAAGGGCAAGTTTGACCCGATCGCCCTCACCGTTCCCTACCTGCCAACCTCGCCTCACCCACTCACACCCTACGGAACCACGGGCAGCACCTTTGGTGCCTACGCACGCCCGCAGGCTGGAACCTGGGGAACAGGGGGGCGTAACTCCCTCTGCGGCCCAGGCTTCGTCAACTTCGATGCATCGCTGGCCAAAAACTTCACCCTATACAAGGACGTCAAAATGCAGGTCATCGTTCAGGGATTCAACATCTTCAACCACGTGAATCTTGCCGGGCCAAGCTCTTGCATCGACTGCGGTGGAACCTCAGGCGATATTCAGGGCACAGCCTCCGAACAATACGGTACCTCGATGCGCTTCCTGCAATTTGCCGGACGGCTCACCTTCTAACCCGATTCACAATCCGATGACTGGCGAGGCTCACCCCTAGCCAGTCACACCCACTCTTCCTCATGAATCAGCACGCGAACAAGCACCTGAATTGACGCACGAATCTCGTGGTATACACTCCATCGTGTCCTCCTTCCTTCTTTGTCTTTGTCTTTG
>DHWW01000087.1:0-127 GCA_002413385.1 Granulicella sp. UBA5172 | reverse complement strand
CATGCCTTCCACGATTCCGGCTCCTGCCGCTCGCTCTCCTGGCCGCACTGTGCAGCGGCATGGCTCTTTCGCAAACCGTCATCGCCCCTCTCACGGTCGTGCCGTCTCTTCCCGCAACCATCTCCGC
>DHWW01000092.1 GCA_002413385.1 Granulicella sp. UBA5172 | reverse complement strand
TCGTCGTTGACGGCTTTGAGGTAGGCGTCGAATGCGGTAGAGACATCGGGGCTTTGGACTTCCATGACGAGCTCGCCCTTGCGGACGTAGTCGCCTAGTCCAACATGCAGAGCGACGACGCGGCCGTTCGCCAGGGAGAGCACGGGGATCTCACGCGAGACGTCCGGGTTTACGGTTCCAGTGACCTGAAGCGTGCTTCTGACCTCTCGTGACACGGCCTGGACGAGAGGGAAGCGACCTGCCCGCTCAATGTGCACCATATCCGATCCGCCGGTCTGCTCAACCTGGACGGAAGAGGGTGGGGCTTCAGCGGCGGCGGAGGCCTGCTCATGTTTGCAGCCAGCGAGAGTTAGCAGGAGCAGTAGGGAGGGCGCAATCACCTGACGCAGAGAAGTAAGGCTCTGCCCCAGGGGTTGTTGATCTTGCAATGTTTCTGGCGTCATGTCCATAAGTTTCGATGTTGCTGCTGCTCGGAAAGCGAGAGGAAACAATTACTTTGAGGGTAATGCAGACAAGTTGGCGGTTGCCGGGCTTGCTGTTTATCTTCCGATGGAGTGCTATATCTTTCGATAAGATATGCATTCACCACAGAAAGTTACAGATACTGAAGTGACGATGCGACGTGCAGTATCCATTACGAAGGTCGGTGCCTTCCGGCTGATGGTTGGGTTGGTGGGGATTGCGATCATTGGCTATGTTGATCGTCGGCTGAGTGAGGCAATTCCGCTGGCGCTGTTGTATCTCGCGCCAGTGATCCTGATGAGTACAGTTTTGCGACGTTGGCAGATCCCGTTGCTGGGTTTGCTTTGTACGGTTGTTGTGGAGTTCGCGGATGGCTATCCGTGGACGGTGGGTCAAGGTGTTGCGCGGGATGCGCTTTACTTTTTTGCATATACGGCTGCTGGACTGTATGTGTCGGAGCTGGTGTCGCGGCGCGATACGGAGAAGTCGCATCTGGAGACGCTGGAGTCGGAGATTGAAGCTCGTCGGGGGGCCGAGGAGCAGTTGCGGCTGGTGGTGGCGAACTCTTCGATTGCCATTATTACTTCGGATGAGAGGGGGACCATTCTGCAGGCCAATGATGCCGCAGAGCGTATGTATTCGGGGGAGAGTCCGATGGGTGGCGCTCATCTGGAGGGAGCGTCGTTGCAGGTGTTCATGCCGTCGCTGGCACGGGTTCAGATTCAACGCCAGGGTTGGGAGCATTTGAAGACGATGCTGCAGTGCCAAGGCGTACGTGCGACGCAGGATCCATTTCTTGCGGATGTGTGGGTGTCGTCGTACATTACGTCGCGAGGGGGGCGTTTGACGGCAATGATCATTGATGCGTCGACCGAGGTGCGTGACCGAGAGGAGGCAAACCTTGAGCAGGTGCTGGTGGGCTCGCGGCTTGCAGTTGGTGCATTATTCCATGAGATTCGAAATATCTGCGCTGCGATCGCGGTGGTGCAACAGAACCTGCGGGCAACGTTTGCATCGGATGAAGCTTCCGAGGACTTTGAGGCGCTGCGGCAGTTGGTGACGGCGCTGGAGCGGATGGCATCACTGGAGCTTTCGCTGGTGCGGCGGCGGCCAGCGAAAGTAAAACTGGACAATTTTCTGCGTGAGTTGCGGATCATCCTTACGCCGTCGCTGCGCGAGAACGGTATCGCATTGGAGTGGTGCATCGAGCCGAATCTGCCTGAGGTGTGGGCGGATCAGCAGAGTCTGCTGCAGGTATTTCTAAACCTGGTGCGCAACGCGGAGAAGGCGCTGGCTCCGGTAGAAAATGCCAGGTTGGAAATTCATGCGGTGTGTGCGGACGGCCATGTTCGGGTGAAGGTTTCGGATAACGGGCCCGGGGTGAGGGACGAGACGAGTCTATTCCGTCCGTTCGGGGGAGGACCTTCTGGTTCGGGACTTGGGCTCTATCTGTCTCGAGCGATGATGCTGAGTTTCCAGGGTGATCTGGCCTATGAGCCGGGTGCGTCCGGTGCGACGTTCGTTGTGGACATGAATCCAGTCGAGGCAGAGCAATGACATCGAAGGGGAATGAGACGGCGATTCGTGTGCTTTTGGTGGACGACCACACTCTCTTCCGCGAGAGTCTGCGACGACTTCTCGAGAGTGAATCCGGGGTGACGATCAGCGGTGATTTTGCTACGGCGGAGGATGCGCTGGCAGCTCTTCGTGGAGGACTGACGTTTGATGCTGCGCTGATCGATTACGAACTCAGTTCTATGGGAACGACGCAGGAGAATGGTCTTGATCTTGTCCGCCGGATTCGGTTGCTGCAGCCCGATGCTCGGGTACTGATGGTGACGGCTGGGATGGGAACGGTGGACCTGATGAGGGCGGTGACGGAGTTGAATGCGGGGATATTTCTTAAGACCGAGCCTACGGTCGAGTTGATGCTGGCGATTCAGAGGACGGCGCAGGGAGAACGATGGATCTCGTCGCGTGCATCGCTGGCTCTGATGGCGGTTCATGCGCTCACGGGGAGGCCTCAGAGTCGGGGACAGGAGCCGTTGAGTGACCGCGAATCGCGGGTTCTGCGTGGCGTGCTGGAGGGGCAGAGCAATAAGGAGATTGGCGCGCTGCTGGAGATGACGGAGAGCTCGGTGAAAGCGGTGTTGCAAAAGCTTTTTGAGAGGGCGGGGGTGCGGAGCCGATCGCAGTTGGTGCGATATGCGATTGAGGCGCAGATCGACTCTCGATCCTAAGGGAATCCATACGATATACTGGAGGCATAGGTGTCAAAAGCATGTCCTCTGTGCCGTTTTACGACCCGGCAAAGTCCTATCTGGACAACTTTGAGCACGGCCCGTTCGGTCTCTTCGCCGACACCACCCCTACTTCCCAAACCAGTGAGCCGAAACATGAGTTTCTAGGGCATGCGGTGTACGCGCCGTTTGGAATCCCCGCAGGTCCACTGATCAATGGGAAATATGTGAAGGCGGCGCTGGATAAGGGCTTCGATATTCCTGTCTACAAGACGGTGCGGACGCGCAGGTATGAGTGTCATCCATGGCCGAATGTGCTGGCTGTGAAGGTGGAGGGCGATCTTGCAACGGACCGGACGCTGGTTGCGAATCATGATTACGCTGAACCGCTTTCGATTACAAATTCGTTTGGTGTGCCGTCGTTTGATCCTGAATTCTGGCAGCCTGATATGGCGGATGCTGCGGCATATGCGCGGCCTGGGCAGGTGGTGGTGGGGAGCTTCCAGGGAACCTTGCCGGAGAACGGCAGCGTGGCGTCATATCTTGAGGACTTCAAGCTCGGGGCGAGGCTGGTGAGGGAGACCGGCGTCAAGATTATCGAGGTGAATCTGAGCTGTCCGAATGAGGGGACGGCTAATCTGTTGTGCTTCGATATTCAGCGGTCGCGTGAGGTGGTGGAGGCGATCAAGGGGGAGATCGGCAGCGTGCCGCTGGTGATCAAGATGGCGTATTACAAGGATGAAGATCGTCTGCGGGCGTTTCTGCGCGAGGTGGGGGGCGTGGTGGATGGCATCGCTGCAATCAATACAATTTCTGCGGAGATTCTGGATGAAGATGGCAAGCAGGCGTTGCCGGGTGAGGGTCGTTTACGGAGTGGTGTGTGTGGACACGCGGTGAAGTGGGCGGGTGTAGTGATGGCGTCACGGTTGGCGAGGTTGAGGGAAGAGTTGGGAATGAAGTTCGAGATTGTGGGTGTGGGCGGAGCAGGCAGCGCGGCGGCGTTCGATGAGTATCGACGGGCTGGTGCGGATGCGGTGATGTCGGCGACTTCGGCGATGTGGAATCCGCTGCTTGCACAGGAGATCAAGGAGCACGCGCATGAGCTATGAGTCGAGGAGCCGCGAGATTGCGGAGGGGCTGATTGCGATTGAGGGCGTGGGGTTTCGGCCGGCGGCACCGATCACGTTCAAGTCTGGGATCAAGTCGCCGGTGTATTGCGACAANNGCGATCGAGGTGGATGTGGTGGGGGGAGTCGAGGCCGCCGGGATTCCGCATAGTGCGGCGCTGGGATTTGCGATGCGCACTCCTTCGGTTTTTATTCGGAAAGAGCTGAAGGAGCATGGCACGAAGAAGCGGGTTGAGGGTGGCGATGTAACGGGCAAACGGGTTGTGCTGGTCGAGGATTTGGTGACGACTGGCGGGAGCAGCATTGCGGCGATTGAAGCTCTGCGCGAAGAGGGTGCCGTGGTGAGCGACTGCCTCGCGATTATCAGCTATGACTTTCCTGAGGCTGTGGAGTTGTTCGATCGGTCGGGCGTGCGACTGCATGCGGCAACGACATTTCCGACGGTGCTGGAGTGCGCGCTGGAGCGCGGGATGATTGATGAAGCTGGCGCGGCGATCGTGCGCGATTGGTTGCGGGAGCCGCGCTCGTGGGCCAAGCGACATGGGTTTGAGTAGGCGATGATGAATACGATTTTGCAGAAGTTCGAACGGCGAGCGGAGGCGGTGGGATCGCTGGTGTGCGTTGGTCTGGATCCTGAGATCGAGCGCATTCCTTCGCGATTCGGGGATGAGGCGTTGCCTCTGTTTGCGTTCAATCGGTGGATCATTGAACAGACCCATGCGTATGCGGCGGCGTACAAGCCGAACATGGCGTTCTATGAGGCGCGCGGGACGCAGGGACTGACGGAGCTTGAGCAGACGATGGAGTATCTGCGCAGCGAGCATCCTGAGATTGTTACGGTGTGCGATGCGAAGCGCGGGGATATTGGAAATACGAATCGTGGGTATGCGGTTTCGATCTTTGATGCGATGGGGTTTGATGCGGTAACGCTGCATCCTTATCTGGGGAGAGAGGCGCTTGCTCCCTTTCTGGAGCGGCAGGATAAGGCGTGCATCGTGCTGTGCCGGACGTCGAATCCGGGGGCCGGCGAGTTTCAGGATTTGCAGGTGGATGGGCGTCCATTGTGGGAGACGGTCGCGATGCGGGTGAGTACGGAATGGAATGCGGCGGGGAATTGCATGCTGGTCGTTGGTGCGACGTATCCAGAGGAGATGCGGAGGATTCGGGCGATTGCGCCAGAGATGACGTTGCTTGTGCCGGGCGTTGGTGCACAGGGTGGTGATGTGGCGGCGGTGGTTTCTGCGGGACTGGATGCGCGGGGTAAGGGACTTCTGATTAGCAGCTCGCGGGGAATACTTTTTAGCGAAGATCCTGAAGGTTCGGCGCGAAGCCTTCGCGATGAGATCAACGCTGCGAGAGAGGCTGTCCATGCTGCGTCTTGAGGGTCGGATTGCGAATCATGATCGCGAGTTCGAAGGTGCGATCGAGATCAATACGGAGACGGGGCTGATTGAGCATGTGGGGTCGAGAACGGGCCGAAGCGATCTTGATCTTGGCGGGCAGATTATTTTCCCCGGATTTGGGGATCTGCATATTCACGCGCGGGATGACGTGAGCCAGTCGCAGGTTTATAAAGAGGACTTTGCGACGATCTCTGCGGCGTCGATTCATGGTGGCGTGACGCATGTTGCGGACATGCCGAATAATCCTGTGGCGCCAGTGGATGATGCGCGGTATGCGGAGAAGGAGAAGCTGACGACGAAGTCGGCTGTGCATGTGACGCTGTATGCGGGGATTGGGCCGGAGACAAATCCGCTGCATCGGCATGTGCCGTATAAGGCGTTTATGTTCNNGGCGTTTATGGGGCCTTCGGTGGGGGATTTGTTCTTTGCTTCACAGGAAGAACTTGAAGGTGTGATTGCGCGATATCGGGGTAAGAATGTCAGCTTCCATTGCGAAGATCCTGCGATTCTGCGGGAAAGTGCTGGCGCTGCTACACATGAACAGCGGCGTCCGGCGAGGGCTGAGATTACGGCGACGGAGTTTGCGCTGTATCTGATTGAGCAGTACGAGCTGATGGGGAAGCTGTGCCACTATTCGACGAAGGGTGGGTTGGAGAAGATTGCTGCGGCGAAGGCGCGGGGCGTTCGCGTCACGGCTGAGGCTACGCCGCACCATTTGTTCTTCGATGACACGATGCTGACGGAGGAGAATCGGCTGTTGTTGCAGATGAATCCTCCGCTGCGTGGGCGGGAGGACAGGCTGGCGCTGGTCGGGGCGTTGCGTTCGGGGCTGGTGGATTATGTCGCGACGGATCATGCGCCACATACGCTTGAAGAGAAGATGGAAGGCGTGAGCGGTGTGCCACTCCTCGATACGTATGGAGCGTTTGCTACGTGGTTGATGGCGGAGCATGGATTCTCTGCGATGGATATTGCGCGGGTGTGCGCTTCGAATCCGGGTGCGTTTGTGAAGGAGTTTTTGCCGGCGGGATTTGGCAAAGGATACGGGGTGATCGAGCAGGGATATGTTGGTTCGCTGACGATTATCAATCCGGATGCGCCGTATATCGTTCGGCGGGAAGAGATGAAGACGAAGTGCGGCTGGTCTCCATTTGAGGGATATACGTTGCCCGGCCGCGTGACGTATACCGTATTGCAAGGCAAGGTTTACCCAGCAAGTTGAGGCAGTGTTTGCGGCCATGGAAAAATTAAAACACGTTATCAGTGCACGGCAATTCGATGATCCGGAATTCTTGTTATGGCTCTTTGAGTTGGCAAATCAAATGGAGCGCGATGATTTGTTTCGCGCGTTGACGGACCCGTTGCGTGGACGGATTCTGGCGACCTTATTTTTTGAGCCGAGTACGCGGACGAGGTTTTCGTTTGAAGCCGCGATGCAGAAGTTGGGCGGCGGCGTGCTGACCGCGGAGAATGCCCGCGCGAACTCTTCGGCAACGAAGGGTGAGACGATCAGCGATACGATTCGCGTGGTGAGTGGGTATGCGGATGCGATTGCGATTCGGCATTATGAGCAGGGGACCGCAGAGGCGGCGGCGAGGATTTCGCCGGTGCCGATCATCAACGCGGGGGATGGGATCGGGGAGCATCCGACGCAGGCGCTGGCGGATGTGTACACGATCAAGAAGGAGTTAGGGCGGCTGAGTGGATTGCGCGTGGCGCTGGTGGGGGACCTGCTGAATGGGAGGACGATTCATTCGCTGCTGCCGCTGCTTTGTCTGTACTCAGGCGTGACGATTGATTTGATTTCCCCATGGCAGTTGCGACTGCCGCTACGGTACCGCGAGTATCTGATGGAAAAGGGGATCAAGTTTCACGAGGGAGAGCGGCTTGAGGGCGTGATTGAACAGGCGGATGTTGCGTACATTACCCGGGTCCAAAGCGAACGATTTGCGTCGAAGGAAGACTATGACGCGGTGAAAGATGCTTACGTCATGGATGCTGAGATGGCGGACCGGTTGAAGCCGGAGGCGATCATCATGCATGCGTTGCCGCGCGTCAACGAGATATCTCCCGATGTAGACGGGAATACCAGGGCCGCTTACTTCCGGCAGGCTAAGAATAGTTTGTATATCCGGATGGCTCTGCTGAAGTATCTGCTGGCTTAGACGGCGCAGCGCCCGAGGGTGGGCAGACTTGCTTGAAATGGTCGGCACAGGTGGACGATTTTCGAACTTTTCACGGTGACCTGCCCCAGAAATCTCTCCCGGTTGAAGCTGGAGTTCTCTCGTAAATGACCCGACCCGCTTATCTAAGCCAGAAGCGATTTGAGATTTCGGCTTGCGTGGTTCGGTTCGGCCCGTATTGACGGGTGGATTTGCGGTTACTGCAGCTCAAGTGAGTGCCTCAAGCAAGGTTATTGAGTGGAGTCGCGATGCGTGTGCCGCCCACGGCAACGGCCGCGCCCACGGCGTCAAACCGCGCGCGATAGGGATGCAGGGAACCTCGGCTGTTGCAGCGGGATTGAAGGGGTGATCGCCTTGAATCTCCGCGACAAAGCCACAACGGTGCTTCGCACCGGAAAATTCTTGAGTCGCTACAGGTCTGACGTCGTGAGCGCAAGAAAATACCAAGCTTGCGTAAGCGTGCAAGCTTGGTATTTTGAAGGAACGTTTTCGGGTTAGAAGAGTAGTTTAATCGCGCCCTGGAACAGACGGGCGTTGCCGTTTTGACTTGTGATCTGTCCAAAGATGCTGGAGCTTAGCGTAGAGGTGGGTGGGTTGAAGTTTGGGTGATTTAGAAGGTTGAACGCCTCAAGGCGCAGATCAAGCGTCAGCCGTCCGTGGATGGGGAATAGGCGGCTTACTTCGGAGTCTACGTTATAGTACGCAGGCCCACGGAAGGCGTTGCGGCCAATGTTTCCATAACTTCCAAACGCCGATGCCGGTATCTGGGCGAACGCGGAGGTGTTGAGGTACTGCCGCCCAGACTTGTTTTGCATAATCTTGTTATGAGTGTAGACATTGTTTGGTTGAATCAGATTCGGGCGGTCGTTCCCAACAGCCGTAAGGGAGTTATCCTGGCCGGCTGTGACGGTGAAGGGCGCTCCACTACGAATCTGCATCAAGGGCGCGATCTCCCAGTTGTTGATTGCCAGAGCCTGCCATCCTGACAGTCTGAAGTGGCTGATAGCGACCAGCGTGGTGTTGAACATGTTGCGATAATCCGATCCGCATGGACCCCAATCCATACGAATGTTCTTTGGGTTCTCGACGGTGGTGCCCGCAACATCTCCCTGTGCATCTTCGATATCGAGGCACTTGGACCAAGTGTAGTTGGCTAAAAAGCTGAAGTTGCCGCCCATGCGATGCTGGATGGTGGTCACAAGGCCGTTGTAGCTTGCGTTGGCACCGTCTCCAATGAGGATCGACCCGCCACCTCCGCCTGCGTACTTCACACCCTGTGCAGGGTTGGCAAGGGTAAGCGCATAGCGCGACGCCTTATTGGCCACCGTAGAGCATGGCTTACCAGCGGGCGGGGCAGTTCCAAGCGGGGCACAGGAACCGGGGCCAGTAGAGATTCCCGGAATGTAAACTGCCGGATTCAGGGGTAGACCCAGCGCAACATGCGTAGAGTGGTTGCCAATGTACTGCAACTCGAACTCCCAGCCACGACCTAACTCCTGCTGCACGCTCGCATTCCACTGAACCGTGTAGGAGGGAAGGAACTGTGTTGGCAGCGAGATGTACTGGCTGCCGTTAGGGAACACTGCGGTGGTTGCGGTAGGTTTCGCGCCCGTCGAGGTGTACGGATCGGTCGTGATGGTGCCGCTGGAATATGGATTGGTTAGGTTGAGTGGCACGCCTACAGGAGTGTTTGCGGTTGCTGTGGCGAAGGGCGGGTTCTGGTTTACGCGCTGAGCGGTGAAGAAGTTTGGCTGGTCATACACCATGGCACCCCCGGCGCGGAAGACCGTGTGGCCGGTTCCTGTCAGGTCGTATGTGACGCCAACGTTTGGCGAGAATTGAGCCAGATGATTTTTTGTGAATGCCCGAGGAACATTCGGATCGCCGTAGAAGGTAATTCCAGCCGGTGCTGTGGGATAAACCGTACTGAAGGTATTGTTCAGGAAGTTACTCATGTTGAAGACCGAGCCGCGATTGAATACGTCTATGGGTTCGTACTCTGGCACCCAGCGGACGCCGGCCGTGAGCACAAGC
Source organism: Granulicella sp. UBA5172 (assembly GCA_002413385.1). GTDB lineage: Bacteria > Acidobacteriota > Terriglobia > Terriglobales > Acidobacteriaceae > Granulicella. The sequence continues at coordinate 17,207 of DHWW01000092.1, read as the reverse complement.
CGCTGCGTCGCCTGGTATGTGTCCTGAGCGTAGATACTCGGGATCGGTGCGCGTAAGGCGTTCTGCTGTTGCAGGCTCTGTCCGAAGCCATTCATCGCTCCAGTGAGGAAGTCCAAGTTCGAGTCGGCACCCGTAGATCCGCTCGGTACCGTTGACGATGCCGTACCCGTAGGACCGAACTGGCTGTAGACGCCGGTGAAGGTGAAGTTGCCGTTCGCCTGATAGGCATTGGAGATATTGAGTTGGTTGCGGATGTACTCGCCGCCGAAGATCAACTGATGCTTACCGCGGGCCAGATTCACATCGTCGGCAAAGGCAAAGGTATTGTCGTTGAAGAAGCCAGGAGCGCAGGTCCCGCAGTACATGCTGAACTTGTTGGAAGTGGACAACTGTAAACCAGACGCGAACGGAGCATGGATNNCGCCGTCTCATGCCTGTGGCATGGAACAGGTTCACCGTCTTCGAATTGATGGCCCACGTCTCGCCAAAGGTTAGCGTCTGGACCCGCTCGTAGTTACCGGCTGATGTGGTGACCAGAATGTTTGTAGGAGAGTAGAAAGCCGGGATGACGTAGCCATCAAGGAAGTAGCGAGCGTAAAAGCTATGCTTCGGCGATATGGTCCAATCTTCACGAGTAATGAACTGGTTTTCAGTTTGTTCCGACGGGATGGTGTAATTTACCTGACCGCAGGCATTCGTGCTTTGAGGAAGATACTTGGCGATCGCAAGTGCGGTTGGATTGAAATACGATGTGGAGATCTGGTTGTTTGGAAGCACAACTCCTGTCAAAGGATTCAGGAGTTGCGTGGCGCCCGTAGTGCATGCGCTGCTATCCGTTACGGAGAAATCGCCAAGCAAATTCGCTGCTGTTGGCACATAGGCGATGTGGGCGTTGGTGGCCTGGGCCTGCTTGAGATGCTGATATCCGGCGAAGAAGAACAGCTTGTCTCGGATCAGCTTGCCGCCGAAGGTGCCCCCGTATTCGTTCTGGTGCAACGTGTCCTTTTGCGTGGCAAAAAAATTTGTGGCGTCGATGAAGTTATTCCGGATAAACTCGAACGCCGACCCATGCCATTCGTTCGTTCCGGAACGTGTGACCACGTTGACCAGTCCGCCCGGATGCTGCCCCTGCTGTGCACCGAGCGCGCTCGTTTCCACGCTGAACTGGCTTACGGCGTCCGGAAAGGGGAACGGTAAGTTGACGTTCGTCATGTAGTCCATGTTGTCGCCGCCATCGAGCCGGTAGGTGGTCTCATTTCCCATGCCACCCGCTATGGAGATCGCTACTGAGGTGGGGAAATTCTTGCTTGTTGCCATATCGTTTCCGGGGGCCGGAGCGGACGCCCCAGACAGAGTGATGAGAGACGTCATCAATCGGCCATTGAGCGGCATCTCTGTGACGGTCTTCTCGTCGATCGTCTGCTTGAAGGACGTATCCTGAGTCTGCAGCGCAAGACCGTCTGCCCTGACTTCGATTCTCTGATCCGAGTTACCAACAGCCATCTTCACGTTGGCGGAGATGCTGCTTCCTACTTCCAGGACGATGTTGCTCTGCGTATAGGGCTTGAAGCCTGTGTCCTCAACCTCCAGGCTGTATGTGCCGATGGGGACATTCGGAAAGCTATACAGACCACTTCCACCACTGTCTACAGCGCGCTTTACGCGGGTGCTGGTTTCAGTAAGTGTGATCTTTGCGTTTGGAATCACTGCGCCAGTGGAGTCAGTGATCGTCCCTTGCAGGCTTGCGGTTCCGGAGATCTGAGCAGAGCTTTTACTGACCCCCAATATGCCCACAATGCAGACGGNNTGTGGGACCGCGCCTCTCAAGATGGATATCAACTGAGGGGGAGACCATATTCCACTGCTCGGATCGCTGTCAATAGACCGAAGTGAGATTGTTTCTAAATGGCATTTCACGGGGATTTCCGACCATGTGGAGCACGAGAAATCAGGTATATGACGTCCCGATTGAATTGGAAACTGGTCTCATGTGGGCATCGTTGCCAAATAGTTAGATTGACGTTTTTCCTGAAATCCTGTTAGTGTTCTCCGCATTATGGACAGACGTGATTTGTTGAAGTTATCTCCTTTGGCGCTTATACCGACATTTGGCTACGTTGCCGCTGGTGAAGCGATGAAGACAGATTCGGTCGAGGCGATGTATAACGTGCGAAGCTTCGGAGCTATCGGGGATGGAAAGACGGTAGATACGCCGGCAGTCAACAAGGCGCTGGAGGCTGTTGCGGCGGCGGGTGGAGGGACGCTGGTATTTCCGGCGGGGACGTATGTCTGTTTCACGATTCACCTGCAGAGCAAGGTGAATCTGTACCTCTCTCCGGGATGCGTGATTCTTGCCGCGGACTCTCCACAGTCTGGAGAGACGACCGGCTACAACGGCGGGACGTATGACGCCGCTGAGTCGAATGCGCCGTGGGAGGCGTATCAGGATTATGGTCATAATCATTGGCGAAACTCGCTTTTTTATGGCGAGGGACTGCATGATTTCGCGATTCTTGGAACGGGGATGATCTGGGGTCGCGGGCTGTCGCACGGTGGCAGGCCGGGGACGATCCGGGGAGCGGGGAACAAGGCGTTTACGGCGGAGCAGGCCGGCGTGGGCAACAAGTCGATTGCGCTGAAGAACTGCCACAATGTGATTCTGCGGGATTTCTCGATCTTGAAGGGTGGGCACTTTGCGCTGCTGGCGACAGGCGTGGATAACCTGACGCTTGATAATTTGCTGATTGATACTGATCGGGATGGATTCGATATCGACTGCTGCAGAAACGTGCGGGTGTCGAATTGCACGGTGAACTCTCCTTGGGATGATGCGATTTGTCCGAAGTCGAGCTATGCGCTGGGATATGCGCGGCCGACCGATAACGTGACGATTGCGGACTGCTATGTGACGGGGACGTATGAGTTGGGGTCGGTGATTGCCGGGACGTGGAAGAAGTTTGCCGACAACGAAAAGGTGCCGCGTAATGGGCGGATCAAGTGCGGGACGGAGTCGAATGGCGGGTTCCGGAATATTGCGATTACTAACTGCGTGTGCGAGGGATCGAAGGGAATATCTTTGGAGACCAGCGATGGAGCGTGGTTGGAGGACGTGGCGATCTCAAACATCACGCTGCGGGATACGGTAGATGCGCCGCTGTTTCTGCGGTTGAATAAGCGGAACCGGGGGCCGAACGAAACGATGCGTGAGGGGACGTTGCGGCGTGTAATGGTTTCCAATCTGGTGTCGCACAATTCGGCGTCGTCGACAGCTTCGATTTTTTCGGGGGTTGCGGATAATTTAATTGAGGATGTGAATCTGTCGAACTGCTACTTCGGCCATAAGGGGTTGCCGAAGGACGCACTGACCGGGTGGGGGGATAGTTCGAAGCCGATGCCGAACTGGAAGACGATTGCAGTACCGGAGTTGGTGGACGGGTATCCGGAGTTGCTGCGGTTCGGGCCGACACCGTCCAATGGATTTTTTGTGCGGCACTTGAAGAATCTGGAGATGTCGCATGTGGAGATTGCGCCGGAGCATTCCGATGCGCGGCCAGCGTTCTGGTTGGAGGATGTGCATCGCGCTGACTTCTTTGCAATCACTGCACCAGCGCAGAAGAATTTTGTGCTGAAGCATGTGACAGATCTGCGGATATTGTGGAGCAGGGCGGCGAAGGACGCTGCGGTGAGCAACGCGCAGGATGAGACGCTGTAGGGATTTGGTCGATGAATGCGCAGAAAGGACAGACCGTGATTTCGTCATGGAGAAGGTTGGCTCAGATTGAGGCTAACCTGCTTCGTTTCCCGGATTCAGAAGCATTCCGGCCTCGCGGCATTATGATCCGCCAGCTACGGCAGCGGTGGGGTCCATGTCGCCGCCGTGTCAGTTGCTCCTTAATCTTCGACTTATCGAGCGTCGCTTGATGGAATTGACTACGTCATCACCCATGAGCTCTGCCATATTGCCGAGCCTTACCACAGCCCCGCATTTTCCAACTCCTTGATCGCGTGCTCCCCGACTGGCGACGACGCAAGGATAAGTTGGAGAGGGCAATGGCATGAATCGTGGGGGACACTCACGGGTTCGCGGAGCTGAAGGAGGCAAAGCATCTGATCGAAGCCTGGAGACAGGAATAGAATGAGGGTCGTCATCACCGATCCCTCGGTGACCGGACGCCTAGCGAGTTTGCCAGTGAGATCGCGGCTAGCCGCGATGTCACTGCAACCTGAACAGGTCGAAGACTCACTCTGACCTTGGTACAAGAAAACTACGTCCTTCAAAGCTGCGCTACACTAACGATCCAACTGGTACTAGCGATCGGGCGCGCCAGAGGAGTGGTCAAGGACATCAGTATGGGTGAGATTACGCGGCGTGAGTTCATCGAGATGGGCGCCATCGCGGCTGGAGCGGCCGCTCTTGTGCCGTCCGGGCTGGGGGAGAACGCGGCGCCGACTGAGCGTGGAACGGCAGCTTTTCAGCCGTTGCCACTGGGGGAGATTCGCCCTGCTGGATGGCTGCGCCGGCAGCTGCGCATCCAGGCCGACGGTCTGGGTGGACATCTGGATGAGATCTGGCCGGATGTGGGGCCTAACAGCGGCTGGCTGGGCGGAACCGGCGAAAGCTGGGAACGCGGACCGTATTTCGTCGACGGCCTTCTGCCGCTGGCCTGGCAACTGGACGACGATGTTCTCAAGGCCAAGGCGATGCGGTTCATCAACTGGACGCTCGATCATCAGCAGCCGAGCGGAATGATCGGGCCCGCCACCAACGACGACTGGTGGCCGCGGATGGTCATGCTCAAGGTGCTGGCGCAGTATCACGACGCGACGGGCGACCCGCGTGTGATTCCTGTGATGACCCGCTACTTCCACTACCAGTTGGCGGCTCTGCCAATGCGACCGCTGCGCGACTGGGGCAAGTACCGGTGGCAGGATGAGGTTCTGATCGTTGGGTGGTTGCACCAACGCACGGGCGATCAGTCTCTGCTGCAGCTTGCAGAGCTTTTGAAGACACAGGGACACGACTGGGCGGGGGAGTTCAGGGCTTTCGAGCACACTGGCGTGACCACCCGCGCGTCACTGGATTCGGCGGCAGTGGGCGGCAACAAGCCCGACGGCATGGCGACCCACGGAGTCAACAATGGACAGGCGATCAAGACGGCGGCCGTGCAGTTCCGGTTGTGGGGCGATCTTGCGGCAGAGCGAGCGAATTTCTATCGCCAGGTTGACACGCTCGATCGCTTTCACGGGCTGCCAAACGGCATGTTCTCCTGCGACGAACACCTTGCTGGCCGTGACCCGAGCCATGGGACGGAACTTTGCACGGTGGTTGAGACCTTGTTCTCGCTTGAGGTCGCGCTGGCGGCGTTCGGTGACGCGGGGATAGGAGACCGGATTGAGAAGATCGCGTACAACGCGCTTCCGGGCCCGTTTGACGATGCGATGTGGGCGCACCAATACAACCAGCAGCCCAATCAGATTCTCGTGGGTCTGAACTCCAAACCCTGGACGACGGACGGGCCCGAATCCAATCTTTACGGTCTGGAACCGAACTTCGGCTGCTGCACTGCGAACTTCCATCAAGGCTGGCCGAAGCTGACTTCGCATCTTTGGATGCGCTCGCCTGACGATGGCCTGGTCGCTGCGATCTACGCTCCCTGCGATGTTGCGACCATGGTCAGGAAGGCACGGGTTGCGCTGCGGGTGGAGACCGATTACCCGTTCAAAGGGGATGTCAAAATTACGGTCGATCCGGAGAGGCCGGTTCGCTTTCCTGTTCGGCTGCGCATTCCGGCGTGGGCGCGGGGGGCGACGATCCAGATCAATGGGCAGAGCGATAAGCAGGAAGTGAAGCCGGAGACTTTCGCAGTCATGGACCGACTGTGGTCAGGGGGTGACGTGATCACCCTTCGCATGCCCATGGCACCCGCTGCGACGCGCTGGTTCAACGACTCGCTGGCTCTTAATCGCGGACCTTTGGTTTTTTCACTCGACCCGGGTGAGAGTTGGGTGAAGCTGCGCGACCGCGGCATGACAGCCGATTGGCAGGTCTATCCGCTTGGATTTTGGAACTATGCTCTGCAGGTGGATGAAAAGTCGGCCGCGGAGATTGAAGTGATTCAGTCCAGTGTGGGGGCAAGGCCTTTCGCCGCAGCGGCGACGGCGGCTAAACTGCGAGTCAAGGCGCGCCGGCTGGATTCATGGCGGTCGGAAGATGGTGTCGCTGCTGCGCCGCCAGCAGGACAGCAGACCAGCGTTTTGCCAGAGGAGTTCCTCGAACTGATACCGTACGGTGCCGCCAAGCTGCGGATTACAGCGTTTCCACAGTTGACGCCGGCGCCGGGGACAGAAAAGGCAAGTGCCTCAAAGTTGTCCTGAACCGCGAGGATTGCCGAGCGGTTGGCAGCGAGACGAGAACGTTCTTACAACCTGTCGGGCGATGCATCCTTGAGGGTTTCCGATGCCGGGCGGGACTTCCGTCGCCTGGTGAGGATCTGAAGGGCCGGTCCAAAAGAACCACCGGTGCAACCTTTGAGCGATGGGTCAGCAGTATGGATCGCACGAGTTGCGCCCCCGGCGACACCGACCTCCGAAACAGAGTTGTAAATTTGGTGGCGGAATGTGAAAACGCTGTCTGGTCGGATGGAAACTGCCACGCAAGTACTTACGAGTGGGGAAAAATTCCAAGGTGTTTCGATGCGTCGCACCTCTGTCTGATCGGGGTGTTTCGGCTGAAAGATGCGGGTTTAAAACCTAAGCGAAAGCAGAGGAAATATTTGTGAAAACGTTTTATTGACACTCATTGCGAATACGAAGTAGTATTCGTAACACATTAAATCTTTGCGCTTTCCGTAGCGCCTAGACATATACAACCGACCGAGTTGTTGTTAAGGCACGCAAAGCAGCCTCGGAACGGCGTGCAATCCGCAGTGAATGCAGCCCTTGCAGTAAAAGCAGTCCTTTTGGGAGACCACTATGATGTCATGCTCTAGCAAATTCCTCCAGCGCTTTTCCAGCCTATTCGTCCTGTTTGTCATGGTGACCTCCTGCTGCTATGCACAGTTTTCAGGCAGTGTGCAGGGAAACGTCATCGACAGTTCGGGCGCGTCGATGCCGCGGACCAGCGTAACGCTCACCAACACTGCTACCAACGTGACTCAAGCGGCGGTCGCTGATGCTGGAGGTGTATACCGGTTTCCCAGCCTCGCCCCTGGATCCTACAGTGTTTCGGTAAAGGCGCAAGGTTTTGCTCCGGCACGGGTCGATTTCCGCCTGGAAGCCGCCGAGAACCGCGACGTTCCGATCACCCTTCAGGTCGGCGATGTCGCCACCAGCGTGGAGGTGACCACAGAGGCAGCCTTGCTCGATACCTCTGACAGCCGTCTACAGTACACGCTGGACAGCAAGGCGCTCGCGGATCTACCGCTTTCCACGCGCAACCCGACAGCGCTCATGGGCATCACTCCGGGTGTAACGGGAGGCCTCAATACTCAGCGAAGTCTCAATAACGCTCCGGAGAACTTCATCGACGCCAGTGCCGGTGGTCACGGTGAAAACGGCAATATGTATGTGGTGGACGGCCTGGACGTCACCAGCAACGTCCGGCCCGGTGTCGTCAATCTCACGCCCGGTGCAGATGCGGTCCAGGAGGTTGCCGTACAGACCAACACTTACAACGTGGAGTACGGCAGGGGCAGCGGTATTCAAGCCTTGATGACCACCAAGTCCGGCAGCGATCAGTTCCATGGCTTCGCAAGCGACTACTACACGTATCAGGGCTTAGATGCCCGCGGTGAGTTCGGCCCGAGCCACACCGCGGTTCCGACTACGCCACCCTTCCACACCAACAACGCTGCCCTGGGTGTGGGCGGCCCCATTTGGCGCAGCAAGAAGCTGTTCTTTTTCGCCACCTATCAGCCGTATCACAACGAGGGTTCCAGGTTTGGTCAGGTCTACTATGAAGATCCGGCTTTTGTGACTTTCGCGACAAGCGCACGGCCAGACAGCCCTGAGCTGCAACTGTTTAAGAAGTATCCAGTGGGTAACACTGCGGGCGCGAGGGTCAGTCAAACGGCGTCGCAGATCTTTGGCGCCACCAACACGCAGACCGGCACAGGGTGCGCGACAGCGAGCACGAACAATATTCCATGCAGTACGCCTGTGATCGATGTAGGGCAGTTCAACTTTTCGAGCACAACGAACGCCAAGCAATACAGCGCTCGGGTGGACAAGTACTTTAGCAAGGACCGGATATACGTCGACTTCATCCGCAATACCTTGGTAAACAGCGGCCCCAACCCGCGTCCTGCATTTACCACTACCAACAATTACTACGGTCTAGCTTTCCAAGGCAACGAGACCCACACCTTCGGACCCAATTTGCTGAATGAGGTCATCTTTGCCTACAACAGAATCGAAGGTATTCAGCCGCAGACCGGCCTGTTCGACGTGCCGGTGGTGAACGTGGGCGGCCTTGGCCAGGGTTTTGGCGACGGCTTTGCTCAAGGCGACTACTATCAGCACAGCTATCACTGGCGGGATGTGGTCACGTTCATTCACGGGTCACACAGCTTCAGATTTGGTTACGAAGGCTGGCATGGTGACGACACCGCCATCTTCCAGGGGCCCCACGGACAGGCTAACTTCTACTACAGCAATCTGATTGATTTCGTGAATGATCATCCTTATAACGAGGGCAGTCTTTCCTACAACTTTCAGACTGGAGCTCCGCAGCCGGGAAATTATGGCTTCTCTGAGACGACCGTGGGGGCGTTCGCGCAGGATACGTGGAAGGTCAACAAGCGTCTAACTGTGAACTATGGCCTGCGCTACGACAATTACGGAAATCCGTACCCGACTCTGCCCGGCACCCTGGCTGCCCCATTTCATCTGGGAGACGGCTCCACGTTTCAGCAGCAGATTGCAAACGGGTATCTCAAAGTACAATCGAATGCGTTGAACCAGAGCCTGAACTGGAACTTCGCCCCGCGCGCGGGCGCAAGCTGGGATATCGTCGGCAACGGCAAATGGGTCATGCAAGGTGGATTCGGTATTTACCATGATCAGATCACCCTGGGCAATATGGCGGATATCCTGAATGGCAATCCGCCGAACTATGTGGTGCCAACCTTCTATAACGATGGATCCACGGCTGCTCCCATCTTCAGCTTCGGCACACAAAACAGTTTCCCCTACGGCTTCGTGTACCCGGCGTATCCCGGTAGTCAGCTGGATGCCAAAGGCGGCGTGGTTGGAGCGCAGATCGGCGTCGGTTCGTCCGATGTGAACCTCCACGCACCGACGGCAGAAAACTGGTCGATCGGCGTGGAACACTCGATCGGCAAAAGCATTGTTGCTTCGGTCGCCTATGTCGGTTCTCATGATGGCGGCATTCTGTTAGCCGGTCTGAACCAGGGTGGAAACGCCTTTGGCTACGACGTGAACGCCTTCCCAGGCGATCTGATCGAGCACACAACGTGTAATGCCACGACGAATACGACCACAGGCAACTTGACGGACTCCTGTTCCGCGCATCGAACGCGGCTCAATACCAGCTTCGGTTCCATCACCTACCAGTACAACACCGCACGGTCGAACTATGAGGCTTTGATTACCGCGGTGCGCGGCAGGTTTGGAAGGAATGCGTTTTTCACCGCCTCCTATACCCGTAGCGTTTCTAAGGATGACGCATCGATCTATGCTCCTACCGCGACCTTCGACCAGAACCGGTTCTACGGTAATTCACCGTACGATGTCCCGAACCGTTTCTCTTTCGGTGGGTCGTATACAGTACCAGGGCTCAATCACGAAAGCGGCGTGGTCGGCCGCCTCACAGGCGGTTTCACGCTGGGCGGTACCATCACGTTGCAGTCCGGAACCCCACTGTTCATCTTCACCGGCGCGCCGTACGCAGTGCAGCGTATCGATCCTAGTCTTCCGGTCTCGCCTACCAACCTCCGGTATCTTCCCGGAAGTGGTGACTTCAGCGCGAGCGGCTACAACTACGCCCTGCCTGACGTTGCGTCCGGTGCGACAATGCTGCACACACGAGCGGCATACAAGAGCAATGGAACTGGCGGCGCGTTTCCTGGCTGTCAGAACTTCCTTTCTACCTGCACGGATTTCACGGTTCCCTCGTTTGGGCACCTTGGCAACGAGCAGGTCAGCGATCAGTTCCGAAATCCCGGTTTTGCTCAGACGGATATCAGTCTGAAAAAAAGCACAAAGATTGTTAACCGACTCAATCTGGATCTTCGACTGGACGCCTTTAATCTCTTCAACCAGGTGAACTTCAACGGACTCGATACCAACCTGCGGGATGGAAGTTTCGGGTCTACAGGCAGCACGCACACGGCGCGCTATCTGCAGGTAGGCTCGACATTGACCTTCTAGGAGGGATTCTTCGAGGAGGTGTGGCTGAAGCGCAGGGCTCGCCTCCGATGTTCCGGGTATGAGAGAGTTGGACATGGTCATGCATCACAGGGGTGCGCTGAGCTACGGAAGGGCTCCGCGCGCAAACCAAGGCCTTGGCGGAGCCCTGCTCGCGGTCATTCTTTGCCTGCCGTACGCGGTGAGCTGTGCGCAGCAACCTGCAACCGCGCTCGCTGCGGACCCGCTTCCGGAGATCACACATGCGTTGCGAGCGCAGCAGTTCACTACAGCGCTGGAACGAAGCACAGAGGCGCTGCGAACGGCACCCGGAGATCCTCGCTTGTGGACCTTACAAGCGATGTCGTACGAAGGCTTGCGTCGGACAACCGACGCGTTGGTGTCGTTTCGCAAGGCCCTCGGCATCGCGCCCGACTACCTTCCAGCGCTAGAAGGGGCAGCGCAATTGAGTTATGCAACGCACAACCCTCACACCGAGGAGCTCTTGGAGAGATTGATTCGGCTTCATCCCGAGGATCAGGTGGCGCATGCCATGCTCGGGGAGCTTTCGGTTAGGAAGAGAGATTGTCCGGGTGCGGTGGCGAATTTTGCTAAAGCGACGGATGCCATTGCGCAGAGATCGGAGGTGCTGATGCAGTACAGTTCCTGCCTGGTCCAGATGTCCCGGTTTGAGGAAGCGGCTGCCGTTTTAGAGCGGCTGGTTGTGTTATTGCCGAGCGATGAATCGGTGCACTACGACCTGGCGCTCGCGGAATTTCGCGCGGGGCACACTGAAGAGGCGAAGACGGCGCTGGAGCCGGTGCTGGCGTTGCCCGCGCCGGTCGAAGACGATCTCACGCTCGGTGCCGAGATCGCCGAATCTCAAGGACAAACGCAGAAAGCACTCGATCTGCTGCGAAGGGCGATTCTGCTGCATCCGCAGGAGGAGAGCGCCTATTTGGATTTTGTCAATCTTGCTTACCAGCATGCGTCGATGCAGGTGGGAATCGATGTTGTGAACATCGGACTGAAGCAGATGCCGAAGGCTGCAGAGCTCTACTTCGCGCGCGGCGTTCTGCTTTGCCAACTCGGCAAGGTGGATGAGGGATTTGCCGATTTTGGCCGGGCAAACCAGCTGGACCCCAAGCTTTCGTTTGTCGGGGTGGCAGAGGGCATCGCGCAATCCCAATCCCATCACACTGCTGCGGCATTGTCGCAGTTTCGAGCTCAAGTCAAGGCGCATTCGGAGGATGCCCTGGCCTGGTATCTGCTCGCGGAGGCGCTCTCACAGCAGGGTTATGCGAAAGGAACGCAAGGTTTCGATGAAGCTCTGAGGGCAGCGAAGCGCGCAACGCAGCTGAACACCAAGCGAGCCGATGCGGAAGACTTGCTTGCCTCCATGTATCTGCAGACTGACGAATTGCAACCAGCGATCACAGCGAGTCGTGCAGCCCTGGCCATCGATCCTGGCGACACCCAGGCGTTGTATCACCTCGTGCTCGCCGTTAGAAAAACGGATGAAAAGACAGAGCTTCCGGAGTTGGTGAAGCGCCTGATGGAGGCACGCCGCCAAGAGGCACAGAAGACCGAAAAAAGCCGGCCACATACTCTTGTCGAAGCGAGCCCGGCCATCGCTCTCGAACCAAAGTAAAGATCATGAGGTCGGAATGACTGCTATCCATCCTGTGTCCAGACGAGCGTTCCTCGCAATGCTTTCTGCATGTGGCCTTACCTCGGGCGCATCGACGCTGTCGGCATTCGCTGACGAGCCACTACATTCCCTTAGACGGCAGCGGCCCGGCACGCATTGTGAACGCGTACGTAGAGTATCTGCCGGGTGAGCGTGAGTCCCTTGCCGCTGTCCCCAGGATAGGGGATTTGATGGCGGATGCCGTTGTTGCAATCTCTGGCGAAACAAAGGCCACACTGCACGTAGGGGAGTCGCTAGACGGTTGGCAATTGGTGGCGATCACAAAAGTGGATGGTCGATCTGTCGGTGTGATGGAGAAGCGGGTCACACACCGCGGAGCCATCGCCTTTGTCGGCGTGGATGGAACAGTCGCGGTAATCCCGAAGTGGATAGGTGACCTTGCACAGATACGGCCGCGCCCCATAGCGGCACCGGAAGCTGTGCAACTCAAGCGTTCCGCCCGCCACGTGCCGGGGCCGGATCTGCCCGGCAACTACATCCTTGGCTCTACGGAGGACCCTTCGTATGAGAATGTGGCGGCCCTGGGACCGGAGTACATTGGGTGGACGCTGGTGAGCAACGAACAGTCGGGTCCGCTGCACTCCTTATATCTCCAGGCAGACGGTACCTCACGCGAACGGCTGAATCAACCACCCCAGACGGCCTGGGCCCCAGACGAGCTGAACCCGGTTGTGGACCCGCAGGAGCTTCTGCCAACGTATAACTCGCAATGCTGGCAGTATGTGGACGGCTACAGCAAGCGGACGCTGTTGGCAGGCTACCTTCCTGTAGCCGACCTCGGCGTGTGGAATCCGCAGTTTGCGTGTGGCTATGAGTTGATGTGCCTGCTGCCGGGCGGAGTGGATGCTGTTCCGCTCACAAGGCTACGCATGATGATTCCCGAGGAGCAGGTCAACGCGGAGATGCACATCTGGCGAGACGAGCATGGGCGTGCCTTCGTCGAGAGGTACCCCAACGGGGACGCACCAAAGTTCTTTGCCGAGTTGCTCAATATCTGGCGGCATTGGGAGAGATTCTTTTCAGAGTCCATGCCCGTCAGCATCCCGGATGAGTGGTTATTAGCGGGAGCGCGCGCTGGGATCGTGCTCAGCCGTTGCAGTTATCGTGGGCTGGAGCCGACGTATCAAGTTGGCGAAGGTGCTTACACGCAAATCCCGGAACGCAGCCACGCGCTGTTTCCGGTTGCGCAGTATGAGTTCATATGGGCGCATCAGCTATGGAACCTGACTCGATCGAGCGACACATATTTTCAGTTTTATCTCGACAAGTACGTGATGCAGAATGGTGACTTCCTCTACAACACGCAAGACCAGGTAGAGGCACCCTTTTGCGTGGGGATGATCTTGTGGAACTCCGCACGGGGCTACTTTTTTGAGCGCAATCTCGAGACATTCCGAGCGCGGCTCCCGATTCTCAGAAGCATGGTCGGGAACCTCCGCAAACGGTACGACTATAGCAAGTCGAAGTTTCCACCCGGAGACCCGCACCACGGGCTGATCTGGGGTTCTCCAGAGGCAGACTGGGGAGATCCAAAGCGGAACCGTCCGGAAGACCACCCATACTTCTATGAAAATGCAGCTGGTGTGTGGCGCGGTCTGAAGGAGCATGCGGTGGCGCTCATGCTTGCTTCGCAGTCAGACTCCGCGCTCAAGAGGGAAGCCGAGGAGGTCGCGCAATTTGCCGCGGATCTGAGAAGGGATGTCACGCAATCGCTGCAGATCACAGAAAACGCTCGCAACCCAGAGATGCGTGCAGCGGATCTCACCCCGTTCACGCCTGAGGATACGGGACACAACCCAAAGGCACTAGCGAGTTATGAGAACCACCGGTTCATGGAGGACTGGTTTCTTGCTGATTGGGGCGACCCGAGGCTTGACCTGGGCCACTTGCGACATCGAGAACTCGCCGGCATGCAGTTGGTCGGGCTGGAAACGAATGACGACGAGATGCGTACGTCGAACTTTATGGCACACGGTACACTCTCGGTACGAATACGGCAGGAAGACTATCGGCACTATCTGCTGACTTTGTACGGTCTGGCTTGCTTCGCGCAGGACAGCGGCAATCGGTATGCGCCGGAAGATGCGTTGTTTCCGGGCGGCTTCGCGGGTGAGGGATCGAAATATTGGTGGTCTTCGGTGATCAACAGCACGCTGCAGCTGTCTATGGGACTGCGGTGGCTGCTTTGCTATGAGGAGAGCGACGCGCCTCGAGTCCATCTACAGAAGGCGGCTCCGAAACATTGGTTTGAGCCCGGGCAGGTGATTGACGTGCAGCACTGCCCGACGCGCTTTGGAAGGATCAGCTGGCGCACGGAAGCAAAGCCAGGTGGCCAGCTCGAGGTTACGATCGAATGCGAACAAGTTTCAGATGCAGAGATCCATGTGCATCTCCGCCGGCCAGATGGTCAGTCACTGACACATGCTTCGGCGGGGGAGGTGCGTGGAAAAAGAGTAGTGCTTCCTGCAGGAAGCTTTGCTGTGTCGCGAAAGCTCACGTTCACAGCGAACTAGCGTCGACCAATATGTCGACTTTGAGTACTAAAAATGCAAGTCTGTATTATATTTGGAATGCGTTGCACCGGAGATGTAAGCGCGTGCGCTGAAACTGTGGCGATGCGGGGGCCGTCGCCGGGGTCTTCATCCCGGTTGAGTTAGAAGCAAGCTCGTCCTCGTCCAGCGGATCGATCCTTCTGCTACTCGGATTGGAACCGCGAACTGTAGGTGTTTTGGGAAAGGGTGATGACTTATGTCGAAGAATCGAACGGTCAGGGATGCGGATTTACAAGCGGCTTCCTCCGACGCCAAGCTGCAGTCCTCCATCAACCGCAGGAGCTTTCTTGCCGGCATCGCGGGAACTGCAGTCGCAGTCGGTCTCGGGCAGTCCAAGGCCTTCGGCGAGAGCGGCAGCGAAGACGGGCTGAACCTTGCGAAAGTTGCCATTCCGACAAGCCTCACGGTCACCAGCGAAAACAAGATCTCTGCATTGAACGACGGCTATACTCCGACGAGTTCGCTTGATCGCCAGCATGGCACCTATGCGATCTGGCACGATCCGGAAGAGGAAGGATCTCCGGAGTGGGTGCAGTACAGTTGGAGCCGTTCCATTCCCGTCAGCAGCATCGACGTCTATTGGGCGATCGATCCACCTCGACCGAACGCACCTCCGGGCAGCGGGTATTGGCAGATGAAGGCGCCCGTCTCGTATCGTATTCTGTACTGGAATGGCAGTGACTTTGCTCCGGTTTCCAATGCGCGTGGATTCGGGCTTGCGGGAGACACCTTCAACACGACCTCGTTCGATGAGGTGCACACCGACAAACTTCGGCTCGAGATCGTGGCCGAAGGCATCCATCCATCCGGCGTTCTCGAATGGCGGGTGTACCATGCCGGTCCCCGTACCCGTTCTTCCCCCGGTGGTACAGGCGGGAATTGACCGGTCCGTTGTGCTGGGCGGCCAGACCTACCTGTCAGGCAATGCGATCTGGCTGCAGGATGGGCCGGACAATGCCGTGCGCTGGACCAAGCTTTCGGGCCCCGGCGACGTCACGTTCGCGGATGCTGCAACTGCGGTCACCACGGCGACCTTCTCCGCGCCAGGCGAGTATGTACTGAAGCTCGCTGCTTCCGGGCGCGGCGAAGAAAGCATCTCCTCTCTCCAGGTGCATGCGGAGCCCGCTCCTCCCAGCAAGCGTCTGGACGTGGTGTACACGACGCGCTACTCCATCGACAATCAGTTGTGGAATGCACGCGCCAAGACACTGATCGTGGACTGGATTCCCCACTGCATTGCGTACTGCGAACGGACGGACATCGCGCCGGGCCGCGGCGATGGGGGGATCGACAACTTCATTGAGGCGGGTAAGGCGAATCGCGGCGCACCGCACGCACGTCACAAGGGCTACGTATTCTCGAACGCCTGGGTGCACCAGACCGTGGAGTCGATGTGCATCGCCCTGATGGTCGATGCCAAGGGAGACCCGGAAATTCTTGCAGCCCAGGAGCACATGCGCGGCACGCTGGAGCGTTGGATTCCAACGATCCTGGCGGCGCAGATGCCGGATGGCTACCTGCAAACCGCCTACATCCTCGCTGATCGCAAAGACTGGCCGGAGCGCTGGTCGCCGGAACACCGCGGCAATCATGAAGGCTACGTATCGGGTTACTTCATCGAGTCCGCCATCAATCACTACACCCTGACCGAGGGCAAAGATCTGCGCCTCTATAACGGGGCAAAAAAGCTCGCTGATTGCTGGGTGGCGAACATTGGTCCAGGCAAGAAGGCCTGGTTTGATGGCCATCAGGAGATGGAGCAGGCGCTGGTGCGCTTTGGCCGCTTTGTGAATGACCAGGAAGGGAATCATCGTGGAGACGCGTACATCAGTCTTGCGAAATTTCTGCTGGATTCACGCCGTGGCGGGGCTGAGTACGATCAAAGCCATTTGCCCCCCGGAAAGCAGTACGAGGCGGTGGGTCATGCTGTTCGTGCCACGTACTTCTACTCGGGCATGGCAGATATCGCGGCGGAAACGGGAGATCGCGACTACCAGAGCGCCGTGCTGTCCCTCTGGGACAACATGGTGAACCGGAAGTACTACCTCACCGGCGGTATCGGCAGCGGAGAAACCTCGGAAGGCTTTGGGCCGAACTACTCGCTGCGAAACAACTCCTACTGCGAGTCCTGTTCGAGCTGCGGCCTGGTCTTCTTTCAGTACAAGCTGAACCTCGCGTACCACGACGCGAAGTTCGCCGATCTCTACGAACAGACCATCTACAACGCGCTGCTTGGCGGAGTCGATCTTGAAGGGAAAAGCTTCTGCTATACCAACCCGCTCGTCAACTCGGAACGCACCTTGTGGCACGTGTGCCCGTGCTGCGTGGGCAACATTCCCCGTACCCTGCTGATGATGCCGACGTGGACCTATGTAAAGGATAAGGAAGCGGTGTACGTCAACCTGTTTGTGGGCAGTCGCATCAACGTGGGCGAGATCGCCGGGACGAACGTCGAAATGGTGCAAAAGACCGAGTACCCGTGGAAGGGGACCATTGCGATTACGGTAAACCCTAAGGAGCCCGAAGACGTTTTCAGTCCATGTGCGCATCCCGAACCGGAGTACCAGCAAGCTTTATAC
>DHWW01000163.1:6266-8414 GCA_002413385.1 Granulicella sp. UBA5172 | reverse complement strand
GAGCGAGGAACTCTGATCGCGTGGAGTAGCGACAGCTTTGAGCCTAGGTGCGACGGAAACTTACTCAGCCATAGCTTCGAGCGCTTTCAGCCGCGACCCTGGCGTTGCATTTCAACCGTATACGTTCGCGCGTCTGCTGCGTTGAGTGCTCGAGTCTCCGACCCCGTATCCTATCCAGCGCAGACTTGCTCGCGCTATGCGGGAAGATGCTCAGAGTGCGCTAGATACTGGCCGGATGGCGAGGCACAGGATGCAAATAGCATTGGAAGTGGCTTGCGCGGCAGCGAACTCCGTCAGGTATCAACTATTCGTCTGTCACGCAACCAAAACTGGCATTCTTGACGACACGAATATACTTGCCGAGCGTTCCCCGTGTCGCCTTATAGGGAGGCATCTTCCAAGCAGAGCGGCGAAGTACGATCGTTTCTTCCGATAGGTCTACGGAGAGCTCATTGGTTGTAGCGTCAATTGTGATGGGATCGCGATTCTCAATCAGAGCGATCGGTCCGCCCTCCTGCGCTTCGAGTGTTACATGGCAAACGATGAAGCCATGGGAGCCGCATGTGACCCTCTGTTGATTGATTGCGAGAAGCCAACCTCCCCGTATTCACGAAGCGCTTGCAATCAATGTCATCCCTTGGCGAGAAGTTCGAGCCATTCTGACAGCGGTGTCGCTCTCCGGCGGAGAGCACCGCATCAGGGAGTATGGCGCGCAAGACAACGGGCACCGTGGCAGGGCTGGGATCCTCGAGTACTGGCGACCCGGTTATAATTGTAGCAATGACGGCGTTGCGTGCGATATCAAGTGAGCGTGCCGAAGGCTGGATGAAAAAACGACGCGCGTGAAGGTAGCACTCTACGCGCATCTTATTGACGGAAACTGGCTTATAAGTCGGAGAGGTCGGTAAAATCAGGCCAATTGGCGCTATTTTCATCAAATTGCAACCAACCTTATCTAACACATCAACCACGTGGGCCGATTGGCTGGCCGTCGCGGGATCAAGCGGTTTTCTCTCGTTGACGCTGTACGATTAAATGACCCATTCGCCTATTGAGCTAAGGACAGGAGGCAAGAACATGTCGAATCACGTGAAGGATAGCGAGGCGATATCGCGCCTTTCTCTCGAGCAGTTTCGGGTCACACAGCAAGGCGCGACAGAACGACCGTTTGACAATTCCTATTGGGATCATCATGAGCCCGGTATTTACGTCGATATTGTTTCGGGTGAGCCGTTATTCTCGTCCTTCGATAAGTTTGAAAGCGACTGTGGCTGGCCAAGCTTCACACACCCACTTGACGCTGAAAATGTATTGCAGCGGCCTGATAAATCTCATGGCATGGAACGGACCGAGGTGCGTTCTAGCCACGGTGACAGCCATTTGGGCCACATCTTTGATGATGGCCCTCCCGATGCCGGCGGTCTGCGCTACTGCATTAACTCCGCGTCATTACGTTTTATCCCTGCCGATAAACTTGAGAGCGAAGGCTACGGAGACTACTTGAGATTGTTTGAACCGACGGAGGAGAAGTAGCGATATGACTTCATCACGGGAAACAGCGATACTTGCCGGTGGTTGCTTCTGGGGAATGCAGGATCTGTTGCGCTGCTATCCCGGCGCAATCTCCACGCGAGTGGGATACGCCGGCGGCGATGTCCCAAATGCGACCTATCGCCATCACGGGACTCATGCGGAAGCATTGGAAGTTGTCTTCGACCCTCAGAAGCTGAGCTATCGGAAGCTGCTTGAGTTCTTCTTTCAGATTCATGATCCGACTACATTAAACCGGCAAGGAAATGACACTGGCACCAGCTATCGCTCCGCGATCTTCTACACAACCGACGAGCAAAGACAGACGGCAGTAGAGACGATCGCCGATGTCAATGCGGCAAAGCTTTGGCCAGGTAAGGTAGTGACCCAGGTCGAGCCTGCCAGCACATTCTGGGAGGCGGAACCGGACCATCAGAATTATCTGGAGCGCTACCCGAATGGTTATACCTGCCATTTCGTCCGTCCAAATTGGTGCCTACCGCATCGGGCGGTCTAAGCACTGTGCAGATCGACTCCAAGAAACCGGCGCACGATGGCAAGCGCCAGAGCTGACACACCTCTCAAGGGTAATGGCAACGGTAGCGGGCTGTGTTTGTG
>DHWW01000163.1:0-6256 GCA_002413385.1 Granulicella sp. UBA5172 | reverse complement strand
TTGGGTTTTGGAAATGATGGGCTTCGAATCAGACCACGTCATTGGAATAGTCTCCAGGATTCCAGCGGACTGAGGGCTAGGATCAAGTGTCTGCTCCCGATACTTTGCTGCGGATCGTGCGTGCTTGTGGAGCGTTCGATTCGGAGGCCGCGATGCGCTTGAAAATGCCCTGTAGCACGACCGCTTCATTGTGTTCCGTGTCTTTTGCTCCGTATACCAGTGTGATCGCGGACAGGTCCTGTGCCGCATGGAGTGTTTGGGTAATTTGGAGTCGCATGTTTGGATTCTTCAACTCATTCTTATAGCGCGCGCAGAATTCACGCCAACGTTTCGGATCGTGACCAAACCATTTCCTTAACTCTGTGCTTGGCGCGATGTCCTTTGTCCACGCATCCAAACGCAGATCTTGTTTCTTTATACCGCGTGGCCACAACCGATCCACGAGTATACGAAAGCCATCCTCGGCTCCCGGCTTTTCATACGCCCTCTTGATAAGAATTTCCATCCGTCACATCCCAATCTCTATGGTCCAATACTAAGCCGCAACCCAACGATCTCCTTCAGAACGTTGGGACACACGTGTCCGGGGTGAGCTCAAGAACTCGGGGGAGTAAGTATCCTCCGGCAAAGCCGGGGGTTCTCCCTTTTGGAATAGTGAGATATACGGGAAGAGAATCGTCTCTTCCCAAAAGAGGTGGAACTCGAGTTCTGTACTGATTGCAGCAACGGTTTCCGCGTTTCTTGAGTTGGCCGCCGTCATTCTCTTTGCGCTGAACCTCGGCGTTACGCTGATAGTTCCCCCGGCGCATTTGCACGAGCAGGTTTCCACGCCATAAACCGGAAATCATATTGGCGGACTTCAACCTCGATCCTCTCGAACCCAGCCGACCAAAGCCGTCCATCCAGAGATTTGGGAGGAACCGGCATCTTCGTGTCGAATAAGTGGGTCAAATCAAATCGGGACCGGAAGATCCTATCGCATCCTACAAAGACAGCACCTGGGCGCAGAACGCGCGCAACCTCTGCAAGCAACCTGTTTTGAAGATCGGTTGACGGCACGTGATGAAGCATCGTCATGCAGACCGCGCTTGTGAAGCAAGAGTCGGGAAGCTGCATTTCGGTCGTGTCTTGCAGGACTACCGTCACATTGGTCCCTACCAAACGCCGGGACAGCGTCCTTGCGAGCTCACGATCAGCTTCCAGAGTCGTCAGCTTCGCTACACGCGCTCGCAACAAATCGGTGGTCAGTCCGGGGCCCGGCCCAATTTCAAGGACTTCGTCCCCAAGTGGGGTACCTTGTAACACCCAGGGAAAGATGTCTCTCTCAAGTTTGCGTTTCCAGAATGCTGAGCCGCAAAGAATGCGATGGAACCGGTTCAAGTCTTCACCTCGATAGCGCCGCTCGCCGGGTTGTACCGCCCTAGTGCAATGCAGCCTTTACGATGTCCGCAGATAGGCCGCGCCGCGTTGCCATCTCCCGTCCCAGTTCTGCTTTATCGTCTGCGGAGAGCAGCGCAGCAGCAGTTGGGAAGATCTCAGAATCTTCAACTGCCAGGTGGTGTTCGTAGATTTCAGACAATTTCTGTAATTGTGCCTTCAAACGCGCAGCGGCTTCTGCGTCGATTGCTTTATCGGCCAGCCAGCGAACTCCGATTGCGTCAACGGCGCTGTGAGCTTCATTCGCGCGCTTGTGGTCTGCCTCCAATTCCTCAATCTTCACAAATGCCTCGTTCAGACGCTCATCCTTCATCGCTCGCAGACGCGGAAACAAAGACTCCTCTTCGTCGGCTGTATGCCTGGGGCCGCTCTCCCTGAAATAGCGAAGCGCTCTTTCCAGGGCAACTCGCTGAGCCGGATCAAGCTGCGTCGCCTCCTCGGATAACCGGACGAGGTCGCGCAAAAAGTATTGAATGCGCTTGTGACAGTCGCTTAACATCCCGAGAGGTTCTGAAAAGTCGCTCTCGGGCTTGGCTCCTATCTGCGTGAACATCTAGACCTCTTTCCCCGGTGCGGACTTCAAATAGTGTTCGGCATTGATTTGTAAATAGGAGTCCCACTTCTGGGGCAGGTCGCCTTCCGCATAAATCGCGCTTACCGGGCACACTGGAACACACGCTCCACAATCGATACATTCCACTGGATTGATATAGAGCATCGTGGTCGACCCAAAATCGGACTCGTCTTTTTTCGGATGGATGCAGTCTACCGGGCAGGCATCGACGCATGCGGTATCTTTTACCCCGATGCACGGCTCAGCAATTACGTATGCCATGATGCACTCCTTCTCTCACCCGCGGCTCAAGTTGCATTTGGTTGAAGGAACTAGAAACTCCGAGCGTTCGCCTGCAGGACGTCCGTGCGACTGAAGGAATTCAACTGGGCACCACGACTGGACTGTCGATTTTCCCATAGTTATAGGCTTCTTCTGTGACTATCGGGACTTCGAGAAAATTCTCTGTAAGGGGCGGCGATTGCGTCGTCCATTCCAATCCTGCCGCGCGCCAGGGATTATTCCCCGCAACTTCGCCATACTTCAAGGACCAAAGAAGATAGACCGCTGGCAACAAATAACCGATGGCTAAAACTGAGGCTCCAGCGGTGGAGAGAACGTTGAGTACCTGAAACTCCGGAGGATACGAATGATAGCGTCGCGGCATCCCAAGATAGCCAAGAATGAACTGAGGGAAAAAGGTGAGATTGAAGCCAATAAACAGGATAGATGCTGCCAGCCTACCCAGTTGCTCTGAATACTTCCTGCCCGTTATCTTCGGCCACCAGAAGTGCAGGCCGGCCATATAGCCACTCACCATGCCGCCTACCATGACATAGTGGAAGTGAGCCACGATGAAATAGGTCTCCGTCAGATGAATGTCCATGCCTAACGATGCGAGCATGACCCCAGTCAGACCCCCTATGGTGAAAAGCCCGATGAAGCTGAAGGCGTATAACATGGGCGTATCAAATGTTATGGAGCCTTTCTGCATGGTGAAGGACCAGTTGAAGACCTTGATTGCAGAAGGTATGGCGACCAGCATGCTCATCAACGAAAACACCAAGGCTGAATAGTTTGATATACCCATGATGAACATGTGATGGGCCCAGACGAAGAAACTGAACACTGCGATCCCGACCGATGAAAATGCGACGGCCGTATATCCAAACACACGCTTCCTGGAAAAACATGCGATTACCTCCGACATGATTCCCATTCCCGGTAGGATCATCACATAAACCGCAGGATGGGAGTAGAACCAGAAAAGATGTTGAAACAGGAGCGGATCACCACCTACCTGCGGATCGAAGATGCCAATTCCTGCGACGCGTTCAAGCACAATAAGCACCATGGATATGGCGATCACTGGCGTTGCCAGAACGAAGATAATGGATGCCGCGTAATAAGACCAGATGAAGAGCGGCAATCGGAACCAGGTCATTCCTGGAGCGCGCAACCGGTGGATGGTGACGATGAAGTTGACTCCCGTCAGGATGGAGGAGAAACCAGCGACAAAGATGCCCATCGCAGCGCTGACGACGTTACTGTTCAGATAGTGCGTGCTCAATGGCGTGGTAAACGTCCAGCCCGCATCCACGCCGCCAAAAATCATCATATACAGCTCTAAGCTGCCGCCGATGATAAACAGGTACCAGCTCAGGAGATTGAGCTTCGGAAAGGCAACATCCCTGGCCCCGATCATAAGAGGTATCAGGAAATTCCCCAGCACCGCTGGTGCTACCGGCACCAGGAAGAAGAAGACCATGATGATTCCGTGGATTGAGAACATCTTGTTGTATGTATCCGCCGACACAAGCTCGCCACCGGGTGTCAGCAGATTCAGCCGTATCAACGCGGCCATCGTGCCACCAATGATGAAAAAGAAACTTGTCGCGAACACGTAGAGGAGAGCGATGCGTTTGTGGTCCTGCGTCAACAGCCATGACTTAATGCCATGTTCGCTGTTCAAATAACTTCTCTTTGGAAAGATCGGGAGTACTGCTGGCATTATGGCCATCGTGTTCCTCATGTTGCGTCCACAGACGCCGGGACGCGTATCGCTACGCTCGATTGGTCTCAATCTGCACTTGCTGGGCGGGCAACTCCAGTTGAACGTCCGCAGCAGTGGGAGATGCAATTCTTCGGATACGGATTCGGAAGAGGCTGGGCCCGCGCTCAATGTATTCCCAGAGTGCCTGTCCGGGTCGTATACTGTCAAATTGCCGGTTCAACGGTATGGGGTCATGATCGTTGAGCAGCCGCACGGAATCGCCGACGGCTAAGGCATCGAATTTTGCAAAGATCAGTGGATGACGCTGGGGACGCGGAATCTCACGAAGATCGAGCTCTTCGGAATGATCCGCTGCTGCGTTGGGCGTTCCAGTCGCAAGGACTAAGAGGGCTGAATCTTCATGGGCCTCAACTCGGTGGAGGGCGCCTTCCTCAACGGAGACGACTTCGCCAGCATGGAGTTCGAGGGGGACACCTCCTTCGTGGAAGGTAACGTGACCACGTATGGTATAAACGGTGACCTTTCCCTGTGTCGCGTGTTCTGGGATGGACTGACCCGCTCGCATACTCAGGAGTACCATGCGATAGCCGGGCTCATTGATCAGTACCTTGGGATTAAACTTGCTATCAAATTCAATGAGGTCATTGAGGTTGTACGTTCGCATTCTAGTATCCTTTTCTTGTGTATTTGGGAGGCGCTCTCAACCGAAAGTTACGCCGCACACACCAAATGTGCTATGACTTAAGTCGTAGGCAGTGGGCGATTTGCGGAGTGCTTGATGGATAAAGTTGCAGCTTTGCAGCGTACGAAACTCTTTGAGGGCTTAGGCGAGACGGAACTCGCGCAGATTACTCAAAAGGTTGTTGAACTTCACTTCCAGCCAGGCAAGATGCTGTTCTTTTCGGGAGAAAAAGCTAAGGGGTTGTTCGTAATTGTAAGCGGAAAAGTCCGTGTCTTCCAACACAACACAGACGGCCGAGAGCAGGTGATGCATGTTGATACTGCCGGTGCAACGATTGCTGATGTTCCCGTCTTCGACGATGGACCGTATCCTGCATCCGCCATCACCGAAGAAGATTCGCTACTGCTCTTTATCGACAAGCACGACATCCGTCAATTCTGTCTGGATCATCCGACCTTCGCGCTACGAGCTTTAAGATTAATGGCAGAACGAGTGAGAAAACATGCGCGCCTCGTGGAGGTTCTGTCTTTTCACGAAGTCGGACAGCGGCTCGCGTTTCTCCTGCTGACAGAAGCGCAGAGCAAAGGGGTGGATGAGCAGGGCCGCACCACTTTTAAACTCCCTCTATCCAATCACGAGATCGCCATTCGCATCGGCTCTGTTCGAGACGTCGTCTCACGGGCTCTTGCACGGCTTCAACACGACGGATTGGTTGAGGTCAAAGCACGCGCGGTAACGATTGTTGACATTCGCGCTCTTAAACTCTATGCAGAGACTCGCCACTGAGCCGCCAGATCCAAACGATGCAGTAGATGCCTATTTCGATGAGGCTGCTCCCTTGGTCACGGGAGCTTTGGGACATCGTCCAGAACTTGCAGTTAGCCAAAACAGAAACCCCATAGCGCTTACGAGCGGGAGATGCAGGGTCCGAGGCTTAGACGCAAACAAAACGAGGATGTCAGAGCCAAATCGCGATTCTCTAACTTATCCGACAATTCGGAAACGATTCGCTTCATTTTGCGGATTGGTTGACGGATCCGGCAATTCGTAGACGGATGGATGCGCACACGGGATATGCAGACGGAAAGCAATTCGCCTAATGGCAAGTGGATCTGAGACACACCGGGGTGAAGTCCCGCCGACATTCGAGCACTGCTCTTGTCACGACCCGGTAGGATTACCTTTGCATTGAATGCCAACCGGCGGCTAGCGCATTCGGTTTTGAGGTTGAGGTCCCATTCCCTGCCGTGGTTTGCGAGCTATTTCCGACGAGCGCTAAACTCAGACCCCATCGCAGCCATGGCACCACTGTTCAAAACCAGGACAGCATGTGGGAACACGATCGTTTCCTCGATTTGGATGTGCTCTGCATAAAGCTGTTTTAGCTCACTTGTCTGGGATAGGGGCCGCTGTTGCTCGTCCGGCTCCAGCGTGCCGGCCGATATCCATGCCGTGTACAGCCAATCCACAGATTCATGTAGATGAGCGGCATGATGATAGTCGCTTTATCTCTTGGAGATTGCCGGTAGCGGCTTCTGCGCGAAGCCGCGGGAAGAGGGGTTCTTCTTCA
>DHWW01000276.1 GCA_002413385.1 Granulicella sp. UBA5172 | reverse complement strand
ACTTTCCGATGGTTGCGGGGGTAGGATTTGAACCTACGACCTTTGGGTTATGAGCCCAACGAGCTACCGGGCTGCTCCACCCCGCTTCTCAACTATACGACCCTCTGTCCTTAGGGTCAATCTTGCGTCGGATGACTCGGTTGTGCTGCCCGGTTTTCGAGGCTTTTCTTGGACATGGAGCGGCACCGTGCGTCTATATATAGGGAAGACACTTCCGTCGCGAAATAATTGGAACTTTTCGCCCAGGAGTGTGTCTGTAATACTGCGGGACTACTTAACTCTGCCCACAATGTGGAAGCCAGTGAGATAGATCCGAGCAAGAACTTGTCGTTGGATCATGTCCACGGCTCGTACGAGGAGTAGATGATGACCGTTCGTAGGATTCGTAACGTGACTGGAATGGTTATGGCCAGCGGCCTGATGCTGGGTTCCGCGGGCGCCTGGGCGCAGGGCGGTTCGACACTCCCGGATGCTCAGGTTGAGTCCAATGTACTCAGGGCGTTAGCCAGTGCACCGGAGCTCTCAACTCAGAATATTCAGACCGCCACCGTGTACGGAACGGTGACGTTGACCGGCAATATACACGATGAGGCGCTGCGCACCCAGGCGGAAAATCTCGCCGCGCGTGCTCAGGGCGTCAAAAAGGTCGTTGACGAGTTGACGCTAGGTGATACCCCAGCGGTTGCTACCGCTGATCCCGCAGCCCAGGCTATCGCTGATCCCGCAGCCCAGAATGAGGCAATCCCGGGCGATCAGTCAGATGCGTCGCAATCCGACCAGCCCGTACTCCAATCCGATGGAACGTACGCTCCTCCCCCCGATGGAACTGGTTCCGCGCCTCCTCCGGCCGATACCCAGGGCGCCCAAAACGATGCGGGTGCACCTCCGCCCCCACAGGGCAGCTACTATCCGCAGCAGGGCGGACAGCAGCAGGGACCTCCGCCTCCGGGCCGGCAGCCACTGTCTCAGAACTATGGTCCACAGCAAGGTGAATCCCCCATTCCCGGCGGGCAGGTGGCGGGTATGGAGGTTACGGTTCCGCCCGGTGCGATGCTGCGCATCCGCATCAACCGGGGGCTGGATTCGAACCACATACAGCCCGGCTCAAACTTTGACGGCACCGTGCTCACCGACGTCGTGGCAGGAGGGGCGGTCGCCATTCCACGCGGCGCAACGGTCACGGGTACGGTCGTCGACGCCAAAAAGGCTGGCGTCTTCAAGGGGCAGGGTGAACTCTCACTGCAGCTCACCAACCTGACGCTTGGCGGCAGGGTCTATCCCTTGAACTCCGAAATCTGGGGACGGAGTGGCAGGGACAAGACGACCGGCACGGTGAATAACACGGTTGGCATGGGCATCCTTGGCGCGGTGATCGGCGCTGTGGCTGGTGGCGGCGAAGGTGCTGCCGTTGGAGCAGGGATTGGTGCCGGCGCAGGCCTCGCTGGATCGGCGGCCTCGCCAGGTGGCCAGATCATCATCCCGCCTGAGTCGGTCCTGAGCTTCAGAACGGCTACGCCTCTGGCCTTGCGCACTGTCTCTGAGCAGGAGATGGCGCGCTTATCCTATGCCGCCGGTGCCGCCGGTGCCGCCGGCCCGCAGCGTCCACAGGGTCCGCCTCGTGTCCGCTATTACAGCCCCTACTACGGCTACTATGATGGACCGCCCCGCTAACCTCATTTCATCAGTGAATTCAGCGATTCAAGGAGGCTGCGGAGCAATTCGCAGCCTTCTTCTTTTTTTCAGAAGCCGCTCAGGTCTCAAACTAACCCGCTCAGCACCTTCGACTGATTTATACTTTGCGATGAGCCCCTGCGAGCAGGTATGGTGCGTCTCGCAGGAGATCGCGCTCGAGCCGTGCGCAAAAATCCCGGGCAGCGTGGTCTCCGTCGGAGATCCGCCTGAAGTGAAGGTCGTTAGCCAAGCATGATCCGCATTCTGCAGCAAGACAACGCATACACCAAAGCTATCTTCGGCGTTATCATCGGCGCAACCATCATCCTGATGGTGATCTTTCTCGTTCCCGGCATCTTCGATAACGGTGCCTCCAGCGACGTCAGTGTCTATGCCACGGTACGTACACCCGGCATACTCGGAAAAATTGCGGGGGACACTACCTCCATCAAGACTGCGGATGTTCAGCGCACTGCTGAGCGCCAGATGCAGCAGCAGCAACTGCCCGATTTTTACCTGCAGTTTGTCATGAGCCGTGCTGGCCAGCTTGAGGTGGAACGCGCCGTTCTCACTCATGAGGCCAACCATCTCGGCCTGAGCGTCTCCAATGACGACCTGCGAAGCTACCTCAAGAATGGCGCCTACTCGCAATATCTCTTTCCCGGCGGCACCTTTATCGGCCAGGAGCAGTACATCAACTTTGTCGAGTCTGCGTTCCATCTTCCTGTGACCCAGTTCGAGAGCGAGGTCAAGTCTGACCTCGAGCTGCAGCGTCTCCAGGCCCTCGTCACCGGTGGCGTCAGCGTCTCTGACAGCGCCGTTCGCGCCCAGTATCTACAAACTGGCACCAAGGTGAAATTTGACTACGCGGTCATCTCTGGCTCGGAGATCAAGGCGACTATCAACCCCTCGGACGCCGAGCTTCAGGCATTCTTCAAGACCAATGCCGCGCGCTACGCGACCGCCATTCCCGAGACCCGCAAGATCACCTTCTTCAGCTTTGACAGCTCGAATCTTCCCGGTGGCCCGGCAAAGGTTACGGATGCGGACGTGCAGGCGTACTACGATGGCCACCTCGACCAGTACAAGACACCGGAGCAGGTGAAGACCCGTCATATCCTGATCTCCGTCGCCAAGGGTGCCGATGCCAAGACCGATGCTGCGGCAAAGACTAAGGCTGAAGATGTCCTCAAGCAGCTCAAGGCCGGTGCCAAATTCGCTGATCTCGCCAAGAAGTATTCCGACGATCCGGGCAGCAAGGACCAGGGCGGTGAGCTGCCCATGATCGCAACCAGTTCGCTTGACCCTGCCTACGCGCAGGCCGCCATGCAACTCAACCCCGGCCAGACCTCCGGTCTCGTGCGTTCCTCGTTCGGCTACCACATCATCCAGACCGAAGCCAAGGACACGGCCCACGTCAAGCCCCTGGCCGAGGTGAAGTCCTCCACCATGGAGCAGTTGCAGAGCCAGAAGTCTGCCGCCGCCGCCCAGGCTTATGCCGCGCAGCTCGCTGCCGAGGCCAAGAAGAATGCCCTCGACAAAACCGCCGCCGCGCATAACCTGCACGTCATCACCACCGACTANNGCGAAGGGTGCTGCTCCCGAGACGGCCTCCACCGGCGAAGGCTATGCGATCTTCCAGGTTGACGACATCAAGGCTGCCCACGCTCCTGACTTCGCCGACTACAAGTCCCATATCCTCGATGACTACCGCGCCGAGAAGACCCCCGAGCTGCTGAACGCGCAGCTCATCAAACTCTCCGACCGCGCCAAGGCGCTGGGTGACCTGCACAAGGCCGCAGCCGAAATGAAGTTGCAGGTCAAGACCAGCGATCTCGTCGGTCGCGACGCGCAGGTCGCCGACATTGGCTCACTCTCCGGTGCAGCCTCCGTCGTCTTCACCATGCCCAAGGGAGGCATCTCCGGCCCGATCAACGAGGGTGTGAACGGTTCGGTCATCCAACTCACCGATAAGCAGGAGCCTACCGCGGAAGACATCGCGAAGAACTTCGATGCGAGCAGGGAGAAGCTCCTCGATCAGCAGCGCCAGGAGGCCTTCAGCGTCTTCGTAGACTCGATCATGGATCGCTACGAAAAGGCAGGAGCCATCACCTACAGCCACAAGAAGCCTGATACTCCGCTCGGCAACTAGAGCACTCTAATTTGAAAGAAAGTACCCCATCCTTGACGGTTTTCCGTGCGAGGATGGGGTACTCTCATTTGGGCCTGCATCCTGTAGGATCCTGTTGCACGTCCAACGCAATAAGGCCCCGCCGAACGAGGAGCCTATGAGGAGTGTCGATGAACCCTGACCGCATCTCTGGAGTCCTGCTGCATGTCACCTCGCTGCCGTCGTTTGGCGGCGTAGGGGATTTTGGCCCCGCAGCCTATGGCTTCGTCGACTTCCTTGCCGCGGCCAAGCAGCGTCTCTGGCAGGTCCTTCCGCTCAGCCCCACCGGCTACGGCAGTTCGCCCTACTCCGCGCTCTCTGCTTTTGCCGGCAACCCCCTGCTCATCAGCCTGGAGTTCCTCGCCCGCGACGGCTGGATCACCTCGGAGCGCATCCAGAGTGTTCCCGGCGGCATGCCCGGGCACGAAGGTCCCTGCGACTTCAACGCAGCATTCGAAAAAAAGATTCCGCTCATTGAAGAGGCGGCAGCCAACTTCCTCGACAACGCCTCCCAGGGTGACCGTCTCCGCTTCCAGCGGTTCTGCCAGGACAACATCTCCTGGCTCACCGACTACGCGATGTACAGCGTCCTGCGCCGTCGATTCAACTACCTCAGCTGGATCGACTGGCCGGCGGAATACGCCCGCCGCCAGCCCGAAGCGTTGACCGGGCTCATGAATGACAGTGGCCGCGAACTCGCCATCGAGCAAGTCGTCCAGTTCTTCTTCGACAATCAGTGGGCCGCCCTCCGTGGCTATTGCTCCCAGCGAAATATCCGCATCCTCGGCGACGTCGCCATCTTCGTCAGTTACGACAGCGCCGATGTCTGGACCCATCCCGAGATCTTCGAGCTCGACGAAGATCTCTGCCCTATCCGCGTCTCCGGCGTTCCGCCCGACTACTTCTCCTCAACCGGCCAGCGCTGGGGCAATCCGCTCTACAAATGGTCGCTCCTGCAGGAAAATGGATTCGACTGGTGGGTCGCCCGCATCCGCCGCGCCCTCACTCTCTACGACCAGGTTCGCCTCGACCACTTCCGTGGCTTCGAGGCCTATTGGTCCATCCCCGCCGACGAAGCTACAGCCGTCAACGGACAGTGGGTCAAGGCCCCCGGCCAGGCTCTCTTCAACCGTCTCAAGGAGATCTTCGGCGATCTACCCTTCATCGCCGAAGACCTCGGCCTCATCACCAAGGAGGTCGATGAACTGCGCGAGTTTTTCGGTATGCCCGGCATGCGCATCCTCCAATTCGGTTTCGCCGACCGCGGCGGCCATCTTTATCTGCCCCACCGCTACGTCGAAAACACGGTCGTCTACACCGGCACGCACGACAACAACACCACCCTGGGCTGGTGGCGCACGGACGCTAGCGCGACCGAACGCGCCAACGTCCAAACCTATCTGCACCGCATCGACAGCGATCCCGACATCGTCTGGGCCATGATCAAAGCGGCTGCCGGCTCGGTGGCTACCACCTGCATCTTTCCCTTGCAGGACATCCTCCATCTTGGCAGCGAGGGACGCATGAACACGCCCGCCGCCGCCGCCGGGAACTGGAGCTGGCGCTTCAGCCTCAACGCCCTGCACCCCGATCTTTCCAACCAACTTGCCGCCATCATGGAGATGACCGATCGCGACGGCTACGAGAAGCCGATCGAAGGCCCCGCCGCCGGAGGCCCCACCGACGAAGCCTCTCTGCGTGTCTGCGAAGGCTCCCAATCCTGATCGGCTCGCCCCTTTGTTCTTCTCCGCCAACCGCGTAAACTAGTTCAAACGAGGAGATCCCAGTGCCACTTTCCGGTGAAGCCATTCGCACCATGAACTACGTCGACGACATCTCTGTCACCCTGCGCCGCATCCTGTCGGTACTGCCCGTTTCTGACCCCGGAGGGGCGCGAGCGCGTGGCCGAGCCCAT
>DHWW01000215.1:7041-7441 GCA_002413385.1 Granulicella sp. UBA5172 | reverse complement strand
GTGCTGTCCATGCGAGCGCAGCCTGCGCCCCGTGGGGACTTCCTCGGGCGGAGTCTGCGGGACCAGGCAACGGGTCGCCACCACCATCCATGTCCTCTTCGAATTCCTCTTCCAGTCCTTCGAAGTGTTCTTCCGGTTCTTCGGCGACGAACTCCGGCGGCAGCGCAGCCCACACCTCATCCAGCAAATCCCCAATACCTGAGCCGTGTTCGGCCGAGATCGGGCACACATTCCTGAAGCCCAACTGCCGGAAGTTCTCCGCTGCAGCGAACATCTCCGACGTGTCCATCTTGTTCACCGCAAGAAAAATCGGCTTGCCGCCGCGCAGCAGCAGCCGCGCGAGTTCAACATCGGGCGACGCCAACTCCGTTCGTCCGTCGACCACCATAATGATCGCGTC
>DHWW01000215.1:901-6998 GCA_002413385.1 Granulicella sp. UBA5172 | reverse complement strand
TCACGATGCACCGCATCGGTTGCCAGGGTGATCTGCGACGCGATGGATTCAGCCTCGCTCCACGCGCGCTCTTCATGCCTGCTTCCAGCGCCGCCTGCAACGGAATCCTTCCGCTTCTTTCGGTCGTCCCGCGCAGGAATCTCCTGCTCGCTCGCGTAACCACGCGTTCCAGCTTCATCGCGATTGCGAATCACGATCTTGCGCTCGCGTTCCGGGCTCTTGGTCGGCGTCTTCGCAGCCTTTACTGCTGCCGCCTTCTTCGCCGCAAGCTCCTTGCGCTTCTTGGGCGACACGGCTCCGGTAGTCGCGGTGCCGCGTGGCGCAGTCTTGCCCAGCTTCGGCCGGGTACTCGCCTGCCGATGCTTTTTGCCTAGCCGTTTCTTCTCCGTGCGCTTTGGTGCCATCTCTCGAAACCTCTGTCTCTTTTATGGTCGCACGCATAGCCGCCCGCACGGCGAACAAACGGCGGATATCATCAACGTAGCCTGATGCCACCTTCGACCCCACTGACCGTACTCAAAGACGCTCTGCCCGACCAGAAGCTGCCGACGCTCTACGACTTCTTCCATCCCGGAGGAATTCTCGCCAACTCGTCCCTCGCATTCGAACATCGCGCCGGCCAGTACGCCATGGCCAAAGAGATCGAGCAATGCTTCGCCGATCACCGCAATCTGATCGTCGAAGCGGGCACCGGCACCGGCAAAACCCTCGCTTACCTGCTCCCGGCCCTGCGCCGCGCCCGCGAGCAGAAGCAGCGCATCATCATCTCCACGGGGACGAAAAACCTCCAGGAACAGCTCTATTTCAAGGACATCCCGTTCCTCGAAACGCTCCTCGGCCCCCTCAAGGTCTGCTACATGAAGGGCCGCGCCAACTACGTCTGCAAGCAAAAGCTCTACGCTCTTCGCGACAGCCCGCTACTCTCCGGTCTGGACGAAATCTCGCAATTCCAATCGATCCTGAAGTGGGAACAGACCACCGAAACCGGCGACCGCGCGGAGGTCGATGACCTGCCCGAGAACTCTTCGCTATGGCACAAACTCGACGCCCGCAGCGAGGTCTGCCTCGGCCAGACCTGCCCCAACTGGGAGCAGTGTTTCATCACCTCCATGCGTCGCAAGGCCCTCGAGTCCGACATCGTCATCGTCAACCACCACCTTTTCTTCGCCGATCTCTCCATCAAGCAACAGGCCGCAGGAGCCTCCGACGCCGGAATCCTGCCCGAAGCCGCAGCGGTCATCTTCGACGAAGCGCATGAACTTGAAGACATCGCCAGCCAGTACTTCGGCGTCGCTCTATCCAACGCCCGTTTCGAAGAATTAGCCCGCGACACCGAATCCATGCTCCGCGCCAAGGGTGTCAGCACCAGCGCCATCGAAAGTGCCACACAGACTGTCCGCGAGCGTGCAAAGCTGTTCTTCGCCTCGCTGCCCGTGGGACCCTCAGACCTCGGCCGCCTCGAGTTCATCGACCGCGCCGACTTCCTTGAAGCCCGTGGCGACGCCTATCTCGGCGCCTCGAACGCCCTGCAGCGGCTTGAAGGCGAGCTCGAACGCGTGCGCGAGGTACAAGAAGCTGCGGGCCTGCGGAAGCGTACCGCCGACATCCGCAACCACCTCAAATTCCTCCTCGAATCGGAGGACCCCAACACCGTCTTCTGGATCGAACGCCGCGCCACCAGCGGCCTGCGCAACGCCGCCCGCACCGCCCGCGATATCGCCGCTCCATCGCCGCAAGCCTTCAGCACCCACCTGCTGGCCACGCCCATCGACGTCTCCACCCTCCTCGCCGAAACCCTCTTCACGCACTATCCGAGCGTCATCCTCACCTCCGCCACGCTCACCGTCGCCGCGCAGGATGGCACCCCCAGCTTCGACCACCTCAAGAAGCGCCTCGGCATTCCATTCCCCAAAGAGCTCGTCGTCCCCAGCCACTTCGACTACGCCAGGCAGGCCCTCCTCTACCTTCCGCCCTCGATGCCCCCGCCGCGCGACCCCAACTTCCTTCCGCAAGCTGCGGAGAAGATTCGCCGCGTCCTCGAGATCACCCGTGGCCGCGCCTTCTGCCTCTTCACCAGCCACGCCCAGATGCGAGAGCTCCACGATCGCCTGCTCACCCAACTGCCCTACCCGCTACTCATGCAAGGCTCCGCGCCCCGCCACATCCTGCTGCAGCAATTTCGCGAGACCCCCAACGCCGTCCTCTTCGGCACCAGCTCCTTCTGGCAGGGCATCGATGTCCAGGGAGAGCAGCTCAGCTGCGTCATCATCGACAAACTGCCCTTCGCCGTTCCCTCCGACCCCATCATGAAGGCCCGTACCGACGCCATCACCGCCGCCGGCGGCAACGCCTTCAACGACCTCCAGGTCCCCCAGGCCGTCATTGCCCTCAAGCAGGGTTTCGGTCGCCTCATCCGCTCGCTCTCGGACCGCGGCGTCCTTATGCTCCTCGACCCGCGCATCCGCACCACCCGCTACGGCGCCACCTTCCTCGACTCCCTCCCACCCTACCGCCGCACCGACGACATCACCGAAGTCGAGCGCTTCTTCGACCTTCCCAAAACGCCATTGCCGCGACGCTAGTATCCTAGAACCAGTCGTATGGGACGCAACCTCTACATCCTCGCCGCCACTCTCGGAGCGCTTTCGCTGCTCTCGATCGTGCTCTCGTTCACCAACATCGCCCAGCAGCCCGGTTCGCCCGGCGACGCCGCTCTCTGGCGCATGACCAGCATCGCTCTGCTGTGCGTCGCTCTGATCGTAACGCTGCTCGGCATCTTCAGCTCCCTCTTCGAGCAGGCCGAACGCCGCCACTCAATCGAACGCCAACAGAAGCGCCGTCGCCGCTCTGAGTAGACTTTCGCCCCTGAAGCGCAGCCTTCCCCGGTAGAATGGGAGATGGCGCCAAAGCGTCGCCGATTGGAGTCTCACCACCATGTTCGAAGTCACGGTACAGGCCGGATTCTCTTCAGGCCACTACCTCCGCAACTACCGCGGCAAGTGCGAAAATCCGCACGGTCACAACTATCGCGTGCTCGTCACGCTCATCGGCGAAGAGCTCGACCACGCCGGCCTTCTGCTGGACTTCAAGCTGCTCAAGCAAGTCCTTCGCCCGACCGTCGAATATCTCGATCACCAGATGATCAACGACCTCGAGCCGTTTACGACATTGAATCCTTCGGCGGAAAATATCGCCCGCTATTTCTACCAGAAAACTGCAACGCAATTGATCGAGATGACCTCCGGCCGGGTTCGCGTCAAAGACTGCACCCTCTACGAAACCGACACCAGTTTTGCGCGGTACTATGAGTCAGAAGCAGGGAAGTAGTATGCACCTTATTGAGCTGTACAAATCGGTGCAGGGAGAAAGCTCTTTCGCCGGAGTTCCGTGCATCTTTGTGCGGCTCGCGGGTTGCAACCTGCGCTGCTCCTGGTGCGATTCCGAGTACGCCTTCGCCGGCGGCAAGCCCTTCACCGACGACGCAATCATCGCGCAGATCGAGGCCCTTGAGCCCTGCCGCCTGATCGAGTTCACCGGCGGCGAACCCATGCTGCAGGCCCGCGAACTCCTTCCGCTCATGGATCGCCTGCTCGCAAAGAACTACACGCTCATGATCGAAACCAGCGGAGAGCGCCCCCTCGCAGAGGTGCCCCGCGCTGTCCACAAAATCGTCGACGTAAAGTGTCCCGGTGCTGGATCTGCTGCGAACACCTTCCGCATGGAAAACCTCGACGCGCTCACGCCCAACGACGAAGTGAAATTCGTCCTCACCGATCGCGCCGACTACGAGTTCGCCCGCGACTTCATCCAGGCAAACGGCCTCGCCGTGCGTTGCGGCGACATCCTCCTCTCGCCCGCATTTCTTAAAGCCCCGAGCAAGCAACGCTCCACCGAAAATTGCGCGCTCGATCCGCGCCTGGTCGTAGAGTGGATGCTCGCCGACGGCCTGCCCGCACGCCTCAGCCTGCAGATCCACAAGTACATCTGGGAGCCGCGTAAGAAGGGCGTCTAGAAGCGGGAATCCTTCTGCGTTTCGCCGACCTCTTGCCTATATCCTCCAGCGGCAGCAGCTTCAGCATCTCTGGCTTCAGCAGGTCGCTCCACTTTTCAAACGGCGTTTCCAGCCGTGTAATACTGCCCGCGCAGCCGAAAAACCGTACCCCTGTCATCCTATGAACGATTGCCGTTCTTCTCTTCGCAGCTCCGAAAATTACCGCGCAATCCGCTACCCCAGCAGGCCACGGACGAAGCTACGCACACGCTCTGCCACCACCCCGTACAGCAGGTGCGACGCAGCCTCACTGGTCTGCTCGCGCGGCGACTGGTCCTCCACCGCCGCCGCAAGTCCCATGGCGGGCAGCGCCGTTTCATGTGTCAGCGTCATCAGGGCCAGCCCAAACGTTGCGCCCTCTTTGTCCGTTGCCGCCGGATAGTACTCCGCCAGCGCACCATACGCCGCTC
Organism: Granulicella sp. UBA5172; assembly: GCA_002413385.1. Taxonomy (GTDB): domain Bacteria; phylum Acidobacteriota; class Terriglobia; order Terriglobales; family Acidobacteriaceae; genus Granulicella. The sequence continues at coordinate 2,537 of DHWW01000215.1, read as the reverse complement.
CCACCGCTGCTCCGAATCCCCAATGAATGGCCTCGCTGGCCACGGCACTCGTCGACTTGTCCAGCGCATGTCCCGCAATCTCTTCCGCCAGAATCTCAGGCGGTTCCGGCTCCCCATCCACGTGTGGCGGATACAGCTTTTCTGCAATCGACTTCGCTGCTGTCGCTACCAACCCGGCGATCAATCCCGCCAGCAATCCTTTTGCCAGTGACCGTTGTCTCTTTGTCTCGCTCACGTTTGTCTAAATCTCCCCAGCTCACACTACTCCATAGTCTATGGAAGTTCTGCGCAGGCTGCCGCTATTTTGACGGCGACGACTTGTTCCTGGTCGCAGGGTTGATGCGCACTTTGCACGCAGAACGTCCGACGTGTCTTCCTAGAAGTTTGCAGCATATTCCGACGTCACTGCCGCCAGGGCGCTCATACGAAGTGCCGCGTCAATCACATGATCGGTCTGCGGGCTATCGCTACCGCCCGATCCATCCTCTCCCCCCTCAATCACATACTCATCCTCATCCACCGTCCCATCCCCAGCGTCATCGTCTTGTTCCAATTCTTCCAACTCTGATTCCACAGACGTATTCCCATTCACGACTGGACCCCGCAAGTTGGTTGACCCTGAAGCCAGTATCGCGATCGCTCCAACCTCTTCTTCCTCCTCATCTGAGTCAAAGTCATCCTCCTCTTCGTCCTCCTCCTCTTCGTCCTCCTCCTCTTCCTCTTCGTCGAACTCTTCATCTTCCTCTTCCTCTTCTTCCTCCTCACTGTCCTCAGTGTCGTCGGTGTCGCGCTGCAACACGACATTTTCGCTGGAGGAACCGGAGGTTGGGTCCGAGTCGATGAACTTTGGATCGTTCTCAAACATTGCGGTAGCATCCTCGCCGATCAGCTCATGCAGCACTGCGGCGCTATCCATTGCAAGGGGAGTTTTGATCACTGCCATGGCGTTCTCCTTCGGTGGGCTGCGAATCCCTCGGGGCAGCCGCCTGCGCCGTTAGATGCTGAATCGTTGACGCGAAATAGCCGGTGCCGGAAATTCATCCCTGGCCACCAGACCGGCCCGCTCAAGTACACTGAATCCCACCATGAACTCGCATCGAGGAGCCCCCCGCATGTCGCTGTTTCGCCTTCTCCCGCTGGCCGCACTCTGCGCCGCCACGCTCTCCTTCAGCGCCCAAACCGGGGTCCCCGGCGGGCGCTCTTTGCCCGCTGGGGTGGAAGCCGCGCCCATCACCCTCTCCGTCGACCTCACCGANNCCCAGCCCGTGAGTATGACCCTGGTCTACCCCGAGTGGATTCCGGGCGAGCACGGCCCCACCGGCCCCATCATCAACCAGGCCGGCTTCATCATCACCACCTCCTCCGGCGTGCACGTCAAGTGGGAGCGCGACCTCGTTGACATGTACAGCTATCACATCACCGTCCCCGCCGGAACCACGCAGCTCAACGTCAAGATGGACTTCCTCGCCACCAGCGGCGCGCAATTCACCGCCGGCGGCTCCACCAGCGCCAACCTCGCGCTCCTTAGCTGGAACACCGTCCTCGTCTACCCCCTTGGCGGGCCACAGCCCGGCGACATCGCCCACACCAACGTCTCGGACATCATGGTCACGCCCTCCATCAAAATTCCCGAGGG
>DHWW01000215.1:0-855 GCA_002413385.1 Granulicella sp. UBA5172 | reverse complement strand
CCCGAGGTCACTCCGAAGCACTACCTCGACCTCGCCGGCGACGGCCCCGAGGACATCGCTCTCTCCCAGCAGCACATCGACCAGTTTTCCAATCTCGTCCGCGAAACCGGAGCTCTCTACAAGTCGCGCCACTACAACTCCTACCACTTCCTCGTCACGCTCTCCGATCAGGTAGCCCACTTCGGCCTCGAGCATCACCAGTCCTCCGACGACCGCGTTCCCGAAAAAACTTTCATCGACGAGGGCTCTTTCACCGAAGAGGGCGACCTCCTCCCCCACGAGTTCACGCACTCGTGGAACGGCAAATATCGCCGTCCCGCCGGCCTCGCCACGGCCAACTATCAGGAGCCGATGAAGGGTGACCTGCTCTGGGTCTACGAAGGCCTCACCAACTACCTCGGNNGACCGCCTCGCCACCATCGAAGCCGACTTCAACGACGCTCGCCCCGGCCGCACCTGGCGCGATCTCCAGGACACCGCCACTGCCGCACAGGTTCTCTACGCCGCCGGTGGCCTCTACGACAACTGGCGTCGCGACGTCGACTACTACAGCGAGGGCGATCTCCTCTGGCTCGAAGTCGACGCCACGATCCGCGAAAAGTCCCACGGCAAGAAGAGCCTCAACGACTTCACCGCCGCCTTCCACGGCCTCGGCGGCAACACTGCGCCAAAGGTCGTGCCCTACACCTTTGAAGACGTCGTCGCTGGCCTCAACGCCGTCGTTCCCAACGACTGGGCAACCTTCCTGCGAACCCGTCTCGACTCCAACGAGTTTCACGCCCCGGAGATCGCTGGCATCAACGCCTTGTCCGGCTACAAGCTCACCTACAGCGACAAGCCCAACTACTGGTCGCA
>DHWW01000042.1 GCA_002413385.1 Granulicella sp. UBA5172 | reverse complement strand
TTTTCCGCGCTAGCCGACCCCACACGGCGAGCCATCCTCGCAAGACTCGCCCTCGGCGAAACCTCCGTAACAGAGCTGGCAGAGCCCTTCGAAATGAGCATGCCGGCAGTCTCCAAGCATCTTCGCGTCCTCGAGCAAGCGGGCCTCATCTCACGAGGCCGCGAGGCCCAGTGGCGCCCCTGCAAGCTCAACCCCGAGCCGCTACAGAAAGCCGCTGGTTGGCTCGAAGAGTACCGCCAATTCTGGGAACAAAGCTTCGATCGCCTCGATTCCGGCCTGCAAACACTTCAAGCCGAACAGTCCGTCATAAAACCCGGCAAGAAGAAAAAGAAAAAGGAGAAGCATCATGGCAAACACAAAAAGTAGCGTGTTAGAAAATACCACTGATTGTCTGGCGCCAACCTTCTGGTCGCCGCTCTTCGGCATGTGCACCGACAAGTTCGGCGTCGGCTGGATGGTAAGCGTTCCCGGCCCGCAGATGTAGACCCCTACGACCGTGGCTTATCCGCGGCAGTGCCCTGCGATGGAGCTTCGGCGTGGATCTCGACCGTGCAGTTATGTCCAAGCCAGCGATTTTCTTCTGGCCAGTACAGCGTGAACACAATGGTACCTGTCTGGTTCGCGGCTGCGGGAATGTCGACGAACGCACCCATGCGTCCCACAATGCGAGACTCGACCTCCGCCTTGGTGCTCCAGTCATCGAAGGTATACGTCACCGTGAATCGGCTTGCGTCCATGATCCGAAGCGAGCTCCCCTGCACCACCACGGAGATCGGCCGGCTCACCTGGAAGATCGTAAGATGACTGCGAAACGTTCGCTTGTCTTTGGCCACAGCGTAGCGCTGTTCCACGACGGAGATGCGGTCGAAGGCCCTTCCGTCAGCGACCGAGCGAAGAAGCTTCAGGTACTCTGCATGCGCCCAGACCAGGGGTTGCGCCGAGCCTGCCGATCGGCCAAAGTACATCCCCTCCGAGGGCAGATCCGCATAGTCCCACACCTGCTCAGGGAGCATGCTGCCGATCGAACTGAACTGCTCGAGCGCGGTAATGTATGGCGTAACGTTGTTGCCCATAGCCAGTTCATAGTGCGCACGTTCCCCGGTGAGAATAGGCCACGCCCGTCCTTGTCCCCAACCCGTATACGGTCCGCCGTCTTTGCGCTGTCCATAGCCATCGTGGTTGTACCGTCTCCAACACGGTCCGTACGGCGTCTCGATCTTCAGCGCCGCATCGACCACTTTGAGCGAGTCGACGATCAGCGGGTCGTCGGCCCGCCGGACGCCGTAGCGCACCAGTTCAAGAAATCCCGCATCGATCACTTCGCGCGCCTCGTACGCAAACTTCTCATCAGGGGCGCGGTTGGCAATGTAGATCATGCCCGCAGGAACCCGCTCGTCGTGGAAGGATTCGCCCAGCGCTGGCGGGCGTATCCGCATGTAGTGGTGCGGAATATCGGAGCGAAGAACACCCTTGGTCGTGGTCGTCCACTTGTCCAGGCGGTCTTCGATCCAGTCGGCATACTCCTCAAGAAATGTGCCAACTTCATTCGAGCCGCGGTCTCGGAGAATGTCCGCTGCGCAGATCAGCGCAGAGATGACGACGGCGAGCGTTGATGGCGAATATCCAGCGTTCTCTTCCCAGCGCTCCTGCTGGGTTACCGGAGCATACCGCACCAGAAAGGCCGACGCGGCGGTCACAAACGGGATGATGTCGAAGTTGCCCAGCCCGTTCATCTTCCACAGCCGCCACGCGAGGATGATTGGAAACGCAACCTCATCGAGCTGAATGCCCGACCAGTACGGTGTTCCGTCGATCCAGAAATTCTGCGCGAAGCCACCGTCCGGGTGCTGCGTGCAGGCAAGATAGACCAACGCCCGCAACGCTGTTTCGACATGCCCGCACGCCAGCAGCGCCGTCGCCGACTGCACCATATCCCGAGTCCATACAAGATGGTATCCGCCCAGGTCATCATCGGATTTCGANNCGTCGGTCGAGACGGCCGCCAGCGCAGCAGGAGGGAGCGCCCGATGCCACTGTGCAATGAACCGTTCGCAATGTTCGGCGTAGGGCGTAGCCAGCGTCTGCATCATGCTCGCAAGAGCCGCATGATGACCGTCTCCCAGCGCAATCGCAATCGTGAACTCGCGGTGTTTGGCTACATCAATCTCACCCATCAGAGCGATGTTGCCGTCCAGCGCCTGCCCGAAGTTCCACTCCATACGCATATGCGCGGAGAGGTCCTGGTACCCATCGCTCGTGCCCACATAGCCGCAGCTCGAGCGCGAGAAGCCGCAGTCAGCACCGAACGCCAGAGACACATTATTCTTCCACGCGAGGATGCAGCGGTCCCCCGCGATGTCGAGCGAGCGCGCCGAATTTCCTGCCCCCCCGCCATCCAGATGAGGTGCCAGCAGCGCATAGCACTTCAGCCGCGACAGGATCTCCTCGTCGCCTTCTATCTTCACGTTCATCAGCACAACGGGGTGATGCGGATCGGTGATGAATTCCTTCGTGACTTTGTACCGCCCGCCAATATCTCCGGCGACTACACGAACGGCAAGCGCGTTCTCATCGATGTAGTGGAAGTCATAGTCCAGGTCCCGCTTATCTTCGTGGAAAAAAGTCTGCTCGTCCGTGAACAGAAGTTCCATGTCGCGGGTCTGGGGATGGTCGATCGTAGGGTAATAAATCTCGTTGAGCGTACCGTGCGAGGCGGTGAACCAGATACGACTGGAGGAGGCGTAGGCCGTGCTCACCGTATCTTTCTTGCTCGAAGTCCAACGTGGTTCAAGCCCAGGGGAGCCAAATGCTGGCCCATCGTCATCGAGCCATCGATAGTTCTCACTCAAAGCGCTCATAAAAACATTCGACCACAAACCTGCCGTGAAGGTTTCATTGCCTCAGCCCGATTCCTCCACAGTGCTAATCTCAACGATGTCGCACCTCGCACCCGGATGCGTGCATCCAATCCACTGTAGAACCTGTGCGCGGAGCAATCCTCCGCCAACCCTGTGAACGATAAAGGAGTAATCCCGTGGCTTTCGAACTTTCTCCCCTCCCCTACGACTATGCGGCTCTCGAGCCAACCATCGATGAAGCAACCATGAAATTGCACCACGATAAGCATCACCAGGCCTACGTCACCAACCTCAATGGCGCGGTGGACAAGCACCCGGACCTCGGCAAGAAGACCCCCGAAGAGCTGCTCGCCAACCTTGCAGCCATTCCTGAAGATGTGCGCGGCGTCGTGCGCAACAATGGTGGCGGCCACGTGAATCACACCATGTTCTGGCAGATCATGAAACCCAAGGGCGGCGGCGTTCCCATCGGCGAGATCGGCTCCCAGATCGCTGCGGACTTTGGCAGCTTTGAGGACTTCAAAAAGAAGTTCAACGAGACCACCGCCAAGCAGTTCGGTTCCGGCTGGGGCTTCCTCGTATTCAAGGGAGGAAAGCTCGAGATCGTCACCAAGCCGAATCAGGATTCGCCTCTGTCAGACGGCCTCTACCCCATTCTCGGCAACGATGTCTGGGAGCACGCCTACTACCTCAAGTACAATAACCGTCGTCCCGAATACCTCGCCGCATGGTGGAATGTCATCAATTGGGACGAGGTCAACAAGCGCTTCGCTCACGCCAAAAAGTAACTCCGAACTAGCTCCAAAGAAGGGCCGCCCTCAAGCGGCCCTTCCTGTTTAAAGGTTCACCGCAACAAAAAGCCCTCCGCGCAGGAGGGCTTTCTTACAGCAACGGTTGACTCACACACTTACACCAGGACGCTGCCGCCGCGCGTGCCCTTCGGCCGACGATTGACGGCCAAAATCTTCTTACGCATGCGCAAAGACTTCGGTGTCACCTCGACCAGTTCATCGTCAGCGATGAACTCAATCGACTGCTCCAGCGTGAGATTCTTGAACGGCACAAGGCGAACCGCTTCGTCCGCGCTCGAAGCGCGCATGTTGGTAAGCTTCTTTTCACGCACGCAGTTCACATCCAGATCGTTGTCGCGCGAGTGCTCGCCAATAACCATTCCCTCGTACACCTCAACGCCATCGCCGAGGAAAAGAATCCCTCGCTCCTGGATACCATCGAGCGAATACAGCGTCGTGAAGCCCTGACGGTCGGAGATGAGCGCGCCCGAGGGACGCTGCGGAATCTCGCCCGTGTAGGGAATGTACTCGCCGGCGATGGAGTTCATCACGATCGTGCCGCGCGTCTCCGTCAGCATCTCGTTGCGAAGACCGATNNACAAAGTTCTCGGGAACGTCGATGCTCAGCAGCTCGGACGGTTCCATGAGCTGGTCATTGACGCGCTTGGTGACGATGGTTAGGGCGCGAGACCATCAACTCAAAGCCTTCACGCCGCATCATTTCGATCAGCACCGAAAGCTGCAACTCGCCGCGGCCCAGCACCTTGAAATTATCCGGCGTGCCCGTGTCTTCAACGCGGATGGAAACGTTGGTAAGGAGTTCCCTTTCGAGCCGCTCCTTGATATTGCGCGAGGTGACGAGCTTTCCTTCGCGTCCCGCAAACGGCCCGTTGTTGACCGAGAAGACGATCGCGATCGTAGGCTCATCGATGTGAATCAGCGGCAGCGGCTTCGGATTTTCGAGGGCGCAGAAGCTCTCGCCGATCGTGATGCCGGGAATGCCTGCAACGGCGATGATGTCCCCGACTTCAGTCTCGGTCGTATCCTCACGCTTCAGGCCGTGGAAGGTGAAGAGCTTGGTGATCTTCACCGTTTCAATGTGGCCGTCGATCTTGGACAGGCTGATCTCCTGCCCAGCCTTCAGCGTGCCGTTGAAGACGCGGCAGATCGCGAGGCGGCCAAGATAGTCGGAGTAGTCGAGGTTGGTGACGAGTACCTGGAGATCGCCGTCCGGTGTACCCGTAGCCGCAGGAATGGTCTTGAAGATCAGCTCAAACAGTGGCTGCAGATCCGTACCCGGGACGTCGATGTCCATGGTCGCGGTGCCGGCCTTGCCGTTGGTGTAGATCACCGGAAATTCAAGCACGGACTCGTCCGCATCGAGATCGATGAACAGGTCATACACCTCGTTCAGGACCTCCTGCACACGCGCGTCCGGACGATCGATCTTGTTAATCACGACGATCGGCGTCAGCTTCGCCTCGAGCGCCTTCGAAAGCACATAGCGCGTCTGCGGCAGCGGTCCTTCCGACGCGTCGACCAGCAGCAGAATGCCGTCCACCATCTTCAGGGCGCGCTCCACCTCGCCACCGAAGTCGGCGTGGCCCGGCGTATCCACGATGTTGATCTTGGAGTTGTGGTACTGGATGGCCGTATTCTTGGCCAGAATCGTGATGCCGCGCTCTTTTTCAAGGTCGTTCGAGTCCATGACCCGCTCGGCGACTGCTTCGTTCGAGCGAAACGTTCCGGACTGACGAAGCATGGCGTCCACCAGCGTGGTCTTGCCGTGGTCAACGTGCGCGATGATGGCGATATTACGGATGGCTTGGGCGGTCGTAGAGATACTCACTGCGTTGGGACTTCCTATTCTGAATCTTCTGATTTTCGAGGGTGCGCAGGACTACGGGCGCGGAATCAACTCTCGTGTGGGGTGCGCTTACCGCTGACGATTCCAGCGAAAAACACGTTACTCTTAGTCTACCAGTTGCAACCGCCTACGAGGTGACGATTGCCATCATCCGTGCCAAACTGTCCATAATTTCGAGCGGCGCACACCGTCGGACCTTCCTCGCCAGCCGTTCAGTCCGGCCTGCCAGCGAGGTGCGTTACGATGAACAGCCACCCCTCTCCAGCACCTTGTAACCTCCCGACACAGCCTATAACCAGTACCCACCCGGACCGGGCAGGGCTACTCCTGCACGGTCGCCCGCGAGATCTGAATGCTTTGCGCGGATGCCTGTCATCGCAGTACATTGAGGCGACCCTCGCCCAGAAGCATGATGTTGAGCTCGGTGCTGGCACCGAAATGGTTGTCGGCGTTTTCGTCAAGTAATTCCACCCGGGCCGCCACCCAGCCACCTCCGTAGCGGCGCCGTTTGCTTGCCCTATACGTTAGTCTCAACCCATGGAGAATCCTGCGCCGGCCCTACCCGTCAGCCAGTACCAGAAAAATGCGCTGAAGCATTACCTGCTCGATCACACGTTCGACGAGATGTTCGCCGACAAAGATCATCTGCGCGAGCAGTATGCACCTCTACTGGAACACTTCGCCACCCTGCCGCAGGCTGAAGTCCAGCGCCGCAAGCAGGCGGCCGACCTCAGCTTCCTCAACCAGGGCATCACCTTCACCGTCTACGGCCGCGAAGAAGGCACCGAGAAAATCTTCCCCTACGACCTCCTCCCGCGCATCATCACCAGCGCCGAGTGGGCCAAGGTCGAGCGCGGCTTAACCCAGCGCATCACCGCCCTCAATCTCTTCCTCAAAGACATCTACAACGAAGGCCGCATCCTCAAGGACGGCATCGTCCCCCGCGAGATCGTCTACTCCTGCCAGCACTTCCGCCGTCAGATGGTCGGCCTGCAGGTCCCCCGCAACGTCTACATCGCTGTCTGCGGCACAGACCTCATCCGCCTTGAAAACGGCGACTTCGTAGTCCTCGAAGACAATCTTCGCGTCCCCTCCGGCGTCAGCTACATGCTCACCAACCGGCGCGTCATGAAGCGCATCTTCCCCCAGCTCTTCCGCAACTATAACGTCAAGCCCATCGAGCAATACACCCAGCTCCTTCTCGGCACCCTGCGTTCGCTCGCACCCGAAGGCCGCCCCGAGCCCAACATCGTCCTGCTCTCCCCCGGCGTCTTCAACTCCGCCTACTTCGAGCACGCCTACCTCGCCCGCCAGATGGGCATCGAGCTCGTCGAAGGCCGCGACCTCGTCGTGCATGACAACGTCTGCTACATGCGCACCACCAGCGGCCTCCGCAGAGTCGACGTAATTTACAGGAGAGTCGACGACGACTTCATCGACCCCCTCTCCTTCCGCACCGACTCCATCCTCGGCGCCGCCGGCCTCTTCAACGCCTACCGCGCAGGCAACGTCACCCTCGCCAACGCGTTCGGCACCGGCGTCGCCGACGACAAGGCCCTCTACGCCTACGTCCCCGACATCATCCGCTACTACCTCAGCGAAGAGCCCGTCCTCAACAACGTCGAAACCTTCCTCTGCACCCGCGAAAAAGAGCGCAACTACGTCCTCGCCAACCTCGACAAACTGGTCGTCAAAGCCGTCGGCGAATCAGGCGGTTACGGCATGCTCATCGGCACGCAGTCCACCGCGAAGGAGCGTGAAATCTTCGCCGAAAAAATCAAGGCCAACCCCCGCAACTACATCGCGCAGCCCACCATCAGCTTCTCCCGCGCCCCCTGCCTCATCGGCGACGAACTAGAGCCCCGCCACGTCGACCTCCGCCCCTACGTCCTCTACGGCGACAAGGTCGCCATCGTCCCCGGCGGCCTCACCCGCGTAGCCCTCAAGCGAGGCTCCCTCGTAGTCAACAGCTCCCAGGGCGGTGGCAGCAAAGACACATGGGTCCTGAGCTAGAACCGCGGAGCAACCAGAGTTGAAGTCAACAAAATATTTCCGCGAACAAGTTCTACGCAAACGCCCCTATATCGTCCCGGAGTGGTGCCTTGCAGTAGTGGCAAATCCCGAGCGAAAAGAGATCCAGTCGGACGGACGCATTCGATTCTGGGGTTACATTAAAGAACTCGACGGAAAGGCCCTTCGAGTTGTTACTCTTGAAGATGGAGAGACACTCCACAACGCCTTTCCCGACAGCGGGTTTCCAAGGAGGCAGCCATGAAGCTTCACTACTATCCTGAGACTGACTCTCTCTATATCGACCTCAGCACCTCGCCCAGCTCCGACTCAAAGGAGATTTCCGAGGGTCTGGTCGCAGACTACGATGACCAGGGTCGCATCGTTGGCCTCGATATCCAGCACGCTTCGAAGTCTCTCGACCTGTCGAAGATTGAAACCGAGCACCTGCCGCTACCCATCAGCGCCTAAGACCTTCATCTGCGATGTCGCGAAATTCCCACGGAGATACTCTCTGAAGATTGTGAAGATGCGTCAACTCACTTCCGTTTTGATTCGCTACCTGCTTCCCTGCTCACTCGCAGCAGCCTCCCTCGCCACGGCCCAATCCCCGCGCCTGGTCCTCATCGATCAGGACGGCTCCGGCCCCGGCGGCTCCAACCAGATGGCCATGATGGTCCTCCTCCAATCCCCGCAAGTCCGCGTCCTCGGCATCACCATGGTCAGCGGCAACGCGTGGGAGCCCGAAGAAGTCGCCCACACCCTGCGTATGCTCGAGCTCATCCACCGCACCGACGTCCCCGTAGTCCCCGGCGCCGTCTTCCCCCTCCTCCGCACCCAATCCGAATCCATGAGCCAAACCGCCGCCATCGGCAGCTTCCCCTGGTACGGAGCCTGGGGCGATCTCGCGGCGCACACCAGCGCGCAGCCCTACCACGGCCCCTTCGTCATCCCTCCCCTGGCCGAAGGCGAGCCCACCACCAAGCCACTCGCCGAAGACGCCGTGCACTTCCTCATTCGCCAGGTCCACGCGCATCCTCACGCCGTTACCATTTACGCCGCCGGCCCGCTCACCAACATCGCGCTCGCCCTCGCCATCGACCCCCACTTCGCCGAGCTCACCCAGCGCATCGTCATCATGGGCGGCAGCCTCAACCCGCGCACCGACGACCCCGAATTCGCAGCCCACCCCCGCCACGAATTCAACTTCTGGTTCGATCCCGAAGCCGCCCACCTCACCCTCCGCGCACCCTGGCCGCGCATCGATCTCACCGACGTCGACATCTCCATCAAGACCCAATTCACCCCACAGATGCTGCACCAGATCGCCCAGTCCAACTCTCCCGCCGCCCAGTACATCGCCAAGTACACCCACGAGTTCTACTACCTCTGGGACGAGCTCGCCGCAGCGGCATGGCTCGATCCAAAGATCATCACGAAAGAGCAGACCCTCTACGTGGACGTCGATACATCCCACGGACCAGACTACGGCGACACGCTCACCTGGACCGCAGCGAACAAGCCCACACTCCCCGGCCCACTCGGTCCAATGCAGCCAGTGCATGTCCAGGACGATCTCGATACCACGAGATTCGACAACCTGTTTGTAGATTTAATGAAGGCCCCGCCAGTCGTTCCATAATGCGATCTTTGGATGTAAGTGTAGAGTGATGGTTAATCAGCAAAATGGATTCAGGAAAGGAACCGACCGGATGCTCTCACGCGTCGCCGATTCACTGTACTGGATGAGCCGCTACCTGGAGCGCGCAGAACACACCACGCGCCTCCTGGACGTGAACCTGAATCTCATGCTCGACGAGAGCTCGACCAGCTCGGACCATCGTTGGCTGCGTCTGCTGCAGGCGCTGGGCAAACCGAAGCGTCTCAAGTGGGACGGCAACCCCTATCAACTAGCCCGCACCCTCACCTTCGACACCTCCAACAAATCCTCCGTCGTGTCCTCCATTATTGCAGCGCGCGAAAATGCCCGACACGTGCGAGAGCAGATCTCCACCGAGCAGTGGCACAAGCTCAACTCGCTCTATCTCGAAGTCACGCGGCCCGAGTTCAAGCGTGCCACCCAGATGGAAGCTGGCGTCGAATCCAATGAAGGACCAACAGCTTTTCTACAGCACGTGCTGGAGGCAGTGCACCAGTTTCAGGGTGTCACCGACTCCACCATGTCGCACGGCGAGGGTTGGCAGTTCATCCAGGTAGGCCGCTTTCTCGAACGCGCCTCCGCCACCACGCTGCTCCTCGAGGCCTACCACGAAGACCTCTGGGCGCAACCCGATCGCGCCGCCGAGGCAAACGAATATCTGGAATGGATGGGCCTCCTGCGTTCGGCAACAGCCTTCGAAGCCTACTGCAAGGTCTACACCGCAGACCTCACACCCGACCGCATTCTCGAGTTCCTCCTCCTCGACGCCGAGTTCCCCCACTCCCTCCGCTTCTCCATCGACAGCCTCCAATACGCTCTCCAGGCCATCCAGCTTCGCTCCGGCAAGACCCGTGCCGAGGAGCTAAACCGCATCTCCGGCAGGCTCAGCGCCTCTCTCGGATTCGCCAGCGTCGACGAAATTCTTGTCGGCGACGTCGTTGCCTATCTGCACGGAATCCAACGCCAGTGCCAGGGCATCCATGAGACCATTTATCACCTCTATGTTGATTATTCGATCCAGGCGGCGTTGGCAGGTTAAATGACGGAACGCGCACTGACACCGCCGATCGATCCCCTTACCGCACCGGTACGATCCAACGCGGTGGACATCGTAAAGGGCTTCGCAATCCTCCTCGTCACCTACGAACACACAGGTCAGGGAATGTCCGCGCGTGGCTGGTGGACGACCCCCTCCCGCAACTTTTCCGACCTCTTCATCTATAGCTTCCACATGCCGGCATTCTTCTTTCTCGCCGGCCTCTTCGTCGCCGGCAGCATCCACCGGCGCGGCGCCAAAGACTTCGTCCTCGAAAAAATGAAGACCCTCCTCTATCTCTACCTCGCGTGGGCGGTCATCCTCTCGGCGATAGAGCCGATCATCAGTCGCTTCAAGCGCTACCCGCACCCCGTCCACTGGGAGAGCTTTCCAGTCTCGCTGATCAATGGAGTCGCCGGCTGGTTTTTCCCCGTTCTTTTTCTCTGCCTCATGCTCGCGCTGGTCACATACAAGCTGCCTGCGTGGCTACGCTTCGGCCTCGCCTTCATCGCCGCTTCGCTGATGCCCGCCTTCGGCTTTGAAGTCTTTTACAAAACCGTGTGGTACTTTTCCTTTCTCGCGGGAGGCATGCTGGTGGGGCGCTTGATCTTCAAACTCACCTCCCTTCCCCGCTGGACCGCGGCGCTCTGCGCGGTCATCCTCTTCGCCCTGCAGGCCCTCGTCGTCTATCACTTCGGAGCCACCGTCGACTTCGGCGGCCCACCCGAATGGCTCGCCGTCACCCTCGGCTTCACCGGCACCCTCGGTCTCTTCCTCATAGCCAGAACCATCGAGAACACGCCCGCAGGCAACGCCTGGGCATGGATCGGCAGAGCCTCGCTCGGCATCTTCCTCTTGGCCCAATTCCCCCAGGGAGCCACCCGCGAATTGCTCCTCCGCTTCGCCCACACCCACGAGTTCTGGCTGCAACTGATTGTCCCCACGATCGTCTCCACCCTCTTGCCCGCAATCCTCTGGCACCAGCAGAAGCGCTGGCGTATCGGATGGCTCTTCCGCTGGCCCTTAAGTTAAGAAATCTCTGCATACGTCTTCGCTTTGAAGGGGCGGGNNCTCTCGCATCATCGAACCTCCTCCTTGATTGCACCTTGCCTAAAAGATCTCCGCGCATATCTTCGCTTTGAAGGGGCGGGACTTTAGTCCCGCCGTAAGTTCAGCAACGACAATGCGGCTTTAGCCGCTGAGGGGATGCTGGAGATTTATGCAGAAGTTCCCTAACTTACGAACTCGCACGCTCCGCAGTATCCTGCTAAGAATTGGAGATATCGATGTACTACTCGATCCGCCACCTCACCAAATTCCTCTACAAGAATCCCGTCAGCGAAAGCATCATGGAGACGCGCATGCACCCGCGCTCCGATGCCCAGCAGCGCTGCCTCACCTTCCATCTCTCCGTCAGCCCACGTTGTCGCGTCTTCAGCTATCGCGACCATCTCGCCAACCACGTCCACCACTTCGATATTCCCGGCCAACACGGCCAACTGGTCATCGTAGCCGAGTCGCTCGTCGAGATGGCACCGCATCCAGCAGTAGCCGAGTCGCTCCCCCCGGGATCATGGGCAGAGCTCGACCGCCTCGTCCATGAGGGCGACTTCTGGGAGATGCTGCTCCCCAGCGAGTTCGCACAATTCACTCCCGAAGTCGAAGAGCTCAGCAAGCATCTTGACCTCCGCCGCCGCGACGATCCACTCAGCGTCCTGCACAAGCTCAACGCCCAACTCTACGACTACTTCGACTACAAACCGAAGTCCACCAAAGCCGACTCCCCCATCGACCTCGCCCTCACCAGCAAGGCCGGAGTCTGCCAGGATTTCTCTCACATCATGATCTCGCTCGTGCGCTCCCAACTGCAGGTCCCCTGCCGCTACGTCAGCGGCTATCTCTACCACGGCGATGCCCACAAAGACCGTTCCGAGAGCTCAGCAACCCACGCCTGGGTCGAAGCATTTCTGCCCGAACTCGGCTGGGTCGGCTTCGACCCCACCAACAATCTCGTCGCCGGCGACCGCCACATCCGCACCGCCATCGGCTGCGACTACGCCGACGTTCCACCCACCCACGGCGTCTATCGCGGTCGCACCAGGACCGAACTTTCCGTCGCCGTCCGCGTCGAGCCCAGCGAAGGAACACCCTCCCTCGACCGCGAGCTTCCCATACCCGAAGACTGGTCCATCCTCGTCGAGAAAGCCCAGGCCGTACCCGAGCAACCACCACCGATGACCCGCCAGCAACAGCACGCCCAGCAACAACAGCAGGACAACAACCCTACAGATTCAGCTTCTTGAACACGCGCTCTGGAATCATCCGTATCACGCACATAATCACGCGCCAGATCCCCGGCACATACACCACATCCGATCCCTTATCGATTGCCTTCACCAGTGTTGCGGCCACCACTTCAACATCCGCAAACTTCGCGCTGCCCTTCATATTCTCGGTCATCGCGGTCTTCACCGGCCCCGGCTTGATCGTCATCACCCGCACACCTTCGCGATCGATCCGGTTCCGCAGCCCATCCACAAACGCCGTCAGCCCAGCCTTCGAGCTCCCATAAACATAATTCGACTTCCGCCCTCGCTCGCCCGCAACCGACGACAACACCGCCAGCGTCCCCGCATGGCGCTGCGCCGCATAGTTCGCCAGCCACGTCAGCAGGCTCACCGGAGCGTTATAGTTCGTGTGCAGAATCTGGTTCGCAACAGCAAAATTCCGCTCCGCTTCCGCCTGATCGCCAAGAACTCCCAGCGCCAGAAACGCGATATCCAATCCACCCAGCCCATTGATCGCATGAGCCAGCATCTCCGCGTGCTTACCCGTGTCGTCAAGGTTCGACACAGCCACATCGACGAACGAAGCTCCCCGCGTCCGNNCGCACGCACGCCTCAGCAATTCCAGACGTCGCACCGAGCACCAGAATCCGCTTCGGAGTGTAAGACTTCGCAGTCGCCTCGTGCGCCGTACGCAGCGGAAGAGTCTGTTCAGGAATCGGCGTCGTACTCATCGCCCACCTCCCCGAACGCCCATCTGTCCGCCCACCACCCGCTCCCAGAATCCTGACGTCAGCGCCGGATCTTTATACCGCGCAAACCTCTCCCACTGCGGATAGAACGCCTGGAACTGCGGCGACGTCATCCTCGCATCCTTCGCCGGATACAGTCTCCCGCCAAACTCCTGCGTCATCTGCGCCAGCCGGTCGAACAGCGCAAAACTCTTCTCCGGCTTGATCGGAAAGTCCAGCGCCAGCGTAATTCCCGGCTTCGGAAAACTCATCATCCCCGGCGACGGAACATCCCCAAACGCCTTCAGCACCGCCAGAAAACTAGCCAGCCCCGACTTCGCCACCGCCTGCAGAATCGCCACCGTACCCTCCCGCGCATGCTCCCACGGAATCACGTACTGAAACTGCAGCAGCCCGCGCTTGCCATACATCTTGTTCCACTTCAGCACCGCATCCAGCGGGTAGAAAAACGGCTCGTAATCCTGCAACGTGCTCACCCGCTTCTTCATCTGCTTGTTAAAAAACAGCGTATTGAACGCCCCCACCGTCAGGCCATTCAGCGCGAACCCCGGAAGCTCCATCGGAAACGTCAGCTTCGGCTTAGCCGAAATCTTCAGCGGCGCAGGAAACGTCGAGTGGTCCCCCTGCATGAAGATCCCGCGACAGAAATTCTTTCCCGTCGACGTCACATCCACCCAGCTCACCGTGTACTCAATTGGCTCGGCCTGACGAGTGAGTTCCAGAAACTCATCGATGCCATGAAACTGAATTCCCTGGTAGTCGATCATCCGGCTCACGATCGGCTTCAGCCGCACCTGCGCCCACGCAATCAACCCCGTCAGCCCCATGCCCCCAATCGTCGCAGCATAGTAATCAGAGTTCTCGGAGGGAGTGCAGTGCACGTGATTTCCATCCGACCGCACCAGCTCAAACTGCGTCACATGCCGCCCAAACGTCCCCGCATGATGATGATTCTTTCCATGAATATCATTGGCAATCGCGCCGCCCAGCGTAACGTACTTGGTCCCCGGAGTCACCGGCAAAAAGTATCCGCGCGGCACCGCAAAATCAAGAATCTGCGCCAGCGTAATCCCCGCCTCCGCCGTCAGCAGCCCCGTCGCAGGATCGAAATCCAGCAACCGGTTCATCGCCGTCGTCTGCAGCAGAGTCCCGTCCTTCAGCAAACAAACGTCGCCATAACTCCGCCCCATCCCCACCGCGATNNTCAATCGCACGCGGAAAATCTCCCTGCCAATGCAGATGCTTCAGCTCCGCCTGGTACGCAGGATAGCGCCCCCACGATTCAAAGGGTGGCGTCCCAGCGGGCGTCTCGCTGGCTTCATCTGCTTGTGGCGTATGGAAATCGAGCTCCGCGGAAGAGGGCATACCTACAGGATAGTCGATGCAAGCCCCCGCTCCCAGCAAACCAACCAGCGGGCACTAGCCCCGCCTGCAGGCCCTTCCGTCATAGCTGACCACAACATCCTCTCCCGCCATGCGTTTGAACTCCCC
>DHWW01000175.1:5491-7292 GCA_002413385.1 Granulicella sp. UBA5172 | reverse complement strand
TGCTGGTGATCGCGAGGATGAAGACCAGCGTGACGAGGACGATGACGAGCACTATGGCGCCGAGCAGGATGGCGACCGTCGACCACCAGCCGGGCTGCCCGAGGCGGATCTTGGCGATCACCCCGGTGACGATCGCCGCCGGAGCCATGAGCGCGGCGGCCCAGAACGCCAGCCCCGCACCCGGGGCGAGCCGCGAGGACTCAGCGGACGCACCGAGCAGCGAACCCGTGAGCAGGGCGACGAGGATGCCGGCGAGGGCTCCGACGACGGTGGAGGTGGCGTCGGCGAAGAAGATCTGGTCGAGGCGGGGGATGGTGTGGTCGGCGGCGATGAGGCCGGCTCGCTCGGTGACGGCGACGAGGGTGCCGATGTTGTCGAAGAGGTCGACGAAGAGGAAGACGAAGATGATCTCGAGCGCGTTGAGGTGGAGGGCTCCGCGGATGTCGAGATGGAAGGCGGTGGCGCGGATGGCCATGGGGTTGAAGGCGGACGGTTGGTACTTGACTTGATGGAAGAGGATGCCGAGGGCGAGGGTGCCGAGGACTCCGATGAGCATGGAGGCTTTGACCTTGTAGGCCTGCAGGATGGCGATGAGCAGGATGCCGAAGATGGCGAGTTGCGGGGCGTGCTGGTGGAGGTCGCCGAGGGTGACGGTGGTGGCGTTGCTGCGGATGATGATGCCGGAGTTGATGAGGCCGATGAAGGCGATGAAGAGGCCGATGCCACCGGCTACGGCAGCGTGGAGTTCGTGGGGGATGGCTCCGACGAGGCGCTGGCGGATGCCGCCGATGGTGAGAAGGAGGAAGATGATTCCGGAGAGGAAGACGGCGCCGAGCGCGGTCTGCCAGGGGACGTGCATGCCCTTGACGACGGTGTAGGTGAAGTAGGCGTTGAGGCCCATGCCGGGAGCGAGGGCGAGGGGATAGTTGGCGAGCAGGCCCATCATGATGGAGCCGAAGGCGGCGCAGAGGCAGGTGCTGGTGGTGACGGCGGCGAGGGGCATGCCGGTCTGCGAGAGGATGGCCGGGTTCACGAAGATGATGTAGGCCATCGTGATGAAGGTGGTGAGGCCGGCGAGGAGCTCGATGCGCCAGGTGGTCTGGTGCTCGGTGAATTTGAAGTAGTGCTCTGCAAGACGAAGGACCTTAGGGCGGGTGCGCATTGTTGCTGCAGGCTCCTTGGTGCAACCAGGCTGAATGATGCAAGGTGGGTGTGTTCAGAATAGCTTGTGAGGAGAGGTGTGGGAGCGATGACGGCAGAAGAGGTGAAGAAAGTTCTGGGGTTGGTGAAGCATCCGCGCGAGGGTGGGTGGTATGTGCGGACGTGGGAGTCGGCGGAGTGGGTGGAGTTGGAGCGGTATGGTGCGGCTCGGCGGACTTCGACGGCGATTTATTATTTGCTGGAGCCGGGGACTTTCAGCGAGATGCATCGGCTGGAGAGTGATGAGATCTTTCATCACTATATGGGTGGGGCCGTGGAGATGGTGGAGTTGTTTGCGGATGGGAGTTCGCAGCGGGTGGTGATTGGTTGCGATTTGGAGGCGGGAGAGAGGCCGCAGCATGTGGTGCGGCGTGGGGTGTGGCAGGGGTCTCGGCTGTTGATGCCGGAGGGGTGGGCGCTGCTGGGGTGTACGGTGAGCCCGGGGTTTGAGTTTGTGGATTATACGGATGCTGGTGCGGAAGAGCTGATTGCGAAGTGGCCGGGTGAGGCGGAGATGATTCGCGGGCTGACGAACCGGTAGGGGAAGAACGGGTGCTCGCTGCGCTCGGAATGACAGCTAGAAAGGCAAAGGCAAAGGCAA
>DHWW01000175.1:3141-5369 GCA_002413385.1 Granulicella sp. UBA5172 | reverse complement strand
AAGGCCAAGGCAAAGGCAAAGCAAAGGCAAAGGCAAAGGCAAAGGCAAAGGCAAAGCAACAGCAACAGCAACAGCAACAGCAACAGCAAGGGCTAATAGAGTGGTCCCTACCTTACAGGGTCAGGATGACGAGATTGTTGGTGATGCTAGAGACAGCAAGGGCAACGGGTCGGTGGGGGATGGGGGATGAATTCTGGTGGAGGAAAGAAAGCGAGCCAAGAAAACGATTTCTGCGGTAGAATTCTGCGGTTAGTACTTCTATCTTTTGATTGTGAGCGAACACCGCTATGCGCTTCCAAACGTCTGTTGCTTCTCGTTTCGTCTTTACTGTGTTGTTGTCTGCTGGCTGCGTTGCGGCTTCGGCACAGAGCCATGGGGCTGCGCATGTGCAGCCGGTCGCGCACCTGGATGTGGATGCCGGTGTGATCGCAAAACCTGCGAGCGCGGGGCTGTATGGATTGATGACCGAGGAGATCAATCACTCGTATGAGGGTGGGCTGTATGCGGAGCTGATCAGCAACAACACGTTTCGCGGGTCGTGGGATGGGATCCAGAGCTGGGGCGTGGTGGTGAAGGGCAATGCGCAGGTGACGGCGGCCGTCGACAAGACGGATGGGCCGAGCACGGCGTTGCCGACGAGCATGGAGTTGAAGGTGACGGCGGCCTCGGCGGGGAATGAAACGGGCGTGAGCAATCCGGGATATTGGGGGATTGCGGTGCGGCCGCATACGACGTACAAGGGATCGTTCTATGCGAAGGCCGATGACGATATGGGGCCGTTGACGGCTCGGTTGGTTGCGGATAATACGGGAGCGGTGCTGGCGTCGGCGAGTGTGGAGCTGACGGCGGGAGGATGGGCGAAGCATGAGTACACGCTCACGACGGGCGCGGTGACGACGTCGTCGACGAATCACCTGGAGCTGACGGTGGCGCATCCGGGGACGTTGCATCTGCAGCTGGTGAGCCTGTTTCCGCCGACGTTCAACAATCAGCCGAGTGGGAATCGTTCGGATCTGATCGAGAAGATGGCTGCGATGCATCCGAATTTTCTGCGGCTGCCGGGCGGGAACTATCTTGAGGGCGACCATCTGGAGGATTGGTACAACTGGAAGAAGACGATCGGGCCGTTGGTGGATCGGCCAGGACATATGGCACCGTGGACGTACTGGTCGACGGATGGATTTGGCTTGCAGGAGTTTTTGAACTGGACCGAGAACCTGCATGTGGAGCCGGTGCTGGCGGTGTATGCGGGCTACGCGCTGAAGGGCGAGCACATCAAGCCGGGCAAGGACCTGGAGCCGTTTGTGCAGGACGCGCTGGATGAGGTGGAGTATGTCGCTGGAGATTCCTCGACGAAGTGGGGCGCAGAGCGCGCGAAGAATGGACATGCTGCGCCGTACCCGCTGCACTATATCGAGATTGGGAACGAGGACTGGTTCGATAAGAGCGGAAGTTATGATGCGCGGTACTCACAGTTTGCTGAAGCGTTGCGGAAGAAGTATCCGCAGTACAAGCTGATTGCGACGGCTCCGGTGAAGGTGAAGGCGGGCGCTGAGCCGGATTTGATTGACGACCACTACTACAAGTCTCCGGCGGAGATGTTTGCGCTGGTGCATCACTACGACGATGCTCCTCGTACCGGGCCGAAGGTGTTTGTGGGCGAGTGGGCGACGCGGTCGGGATCGCCGACGCCGAACTTTGGCGACGCGCTGGGCGATGCGGCGTGGATGACGTCGATGGAGCGGAACAGCGATCTGATTTTGATTGCGAGCTATGCTCCGCTGCTGGTGAATGTGAGTCCGGGGGCGATGCAGTGGCCGACGGATTTGATTGGGTTTGACGCGCTGACCAGCTATGGATCGCCGAGCTATTATGCGCAGTGCATGTTTGGCGCGCATATTGGCGATGGCACGCCGCAGAGCACGCTTACGGGCGTGGATGCGAATGCGCGGTTCTTCTACTCGGCGACGGTTTCGTCGAAGACGCATGTGCTGCATTTGAAGCTGGTGAATGCGACGACGGTGGCGCAGCCGATGGAGATTTCGCTGAAGGGGCTGAAGGCGGGAGCGCATGAGGCGAAGATGATCTCGCTGCATGCGGCGACGTTCGAGGCTACGAATACGATTACTACGCCGACGGCGATCAAGCCGGTGGATAGCACGCTGCGGTTCAGCGGAGCAGAGCTGAAGCATACGGTTCCGGCGCTGACGATCGAGGTCGTGGACGTG
>DHWW01000175.1:2684-3113 GCA_002413385.1 Granulicella sp. UBA5172 | reverse complement strand
GGGGGTGAAGCGGCGGGCGAGGTTGGTGCGGAATTTGTCGAGCAGGAGGGGGATGCCGTTGGTGCGGCGGAGGCGGTGGCCGATGGGGTACTCGACGACGACCTCGGGGAGGGTCGTACCGTCGTTGAGCTTGACGGTGAGGGCGTTGGCGATGCTGCGCTTGGTGGGGTCGTGGTAGTCGGCGGTGAATTGCGGGTCTTCTACGCAGGTGATTTGTTCGCGGAGGTGGTCGATGCGCTTGCCCCAGAGGGGGTCGAGGGCGATGGCGTCGTCGTAGTCTTCGGCGGTGAGGCGGCCGAAGATGAGGGGGACGGCGACCATGTACTGGATGCAGTGGTCGCGGTCGGCGGGGTTGGAGAGCGGGCCGTGCTTGTCGATGATGCGGATGCAGGCTTCGTGGGTGCGGATGGTGACGTGGGCGATGTCGGC
>DHWW01000175.1:0-2599 GCA_002413385.1 Granulicella sp. UBA5172 | reverse complement strand
AGATGGAACTCGGCGGGGAAGGAGATTTTGAAGAGGACGTTCTCCATCACGTAGGAGCCGTAGGGGCGTTGGAATTTGAAGGGCTGGCTGCGGAAGCTGACGTCGTAGAAGCCCCAGGTTTTGGCGGTGAGGACCGAGGGGTAGCCCATCTCGCCGGTTTGGGCGATGAGGGCGAGGCGGACGGCGCGGGAGGTGGCGTCGCCGGCAGCCCAGGATTTGCGCGAGCCGGTGTTGGGGGCGTGGCGATAGGTGCGGAGGGATTGGCCGTCGACGAAGGCTAGAGAGACGGCGTTGAGGGCCTGGTCGCGGGTGAGGCCGAGGAGTTGGCAGACGACGGCGGTGGACGCGACCTTGACGAGGAGGACGTGGTCGAGACCGACTTTGTTGAAGGAGTTTTCGAGGGCGAGGCAGCCCTGGATTTCGTGGGCCTTGATCATGGCGGTGAGGACGTCGCGCATGAGGAGTTTTTTTGTGGTGAGGTGCGGGTTGCGGGCGAGGTAGTCGGNNGGCCAGGATGGCGCCGAGGTTGTCGGAGGGGTGGCCCCACTCGGCGGCTAGCCAGGTGTCGTTGTAGTCGAGCCAGCGGATGAGGGTGCCGATGTTGAAGGCGGCTTGTACGGGGTCGAGCTCGTAGGAGGTGCCGGGTACGCGCGCGCCGTTCGTCATGGTGAGGCCGGGGACGAGGGGGCCGAGGAGCTTGGTGCAGGCGGGGAAGTCGAGGGCCTGGAGGCCGCAGCCGAGGGTGTCGAGGAGGCAGTAGCGCGCGGTTTCGTAGGCTAGATCGCTGGTGATTTTGTAGGTGAGGGCGTAGTCGACGATGTCGATGAGGGGTTGGTCGAAGGGGGGGCGGATGTTGGAGATTTGGGATGACATGAGGAGAGCTTCTAGCCTCTAGCTTTTAGCTTCTAGCTAAGAGCGGGTCGATGGAGCGTTGGGGTGATGGATGGGGTGGTGGCGGTGCGGACGAGAAGCAGATTCCTGCGGAATGACAGCTAGAAAGGCAACGGCAANNGGGGTCCTTCGCTTCGCTCAGGATGACGACGAAAAACAAGCAACGGCAAAGAGCAACGGCAAAAGCAACGACCAAAGCAACGGCAACGGCAAGAGCAACGGCAACAGCAAAAACAGACGCAGACGCAAAAACAGACGCAGACGCAAAAACAGACGCAAGGTAACGGTTAGGTGCGTTGGTCGATGGGGAGGAAGGGGAGGTCTTCGGGACCGGTGTAGTTGGCGGAGGGGCGGATGATTTTGCCGTCGACGCGCTGCTCCATGACGTGGGCCGACCAGCCGCTGGTGCGGGCTATGGCGAAGATGGGCGTGAACATCGCTGTGGGGATTCCCATGGTGTGGTAGGCGACGGCGCTGAACCAGTCGAGGTTGGGGAACATGTTTTTTACTTCGCGCATGACGGATTCGAGGCGCTCGGCTACGTTGTACATGGCCATGTCGTTGGCGGTTGCGCTGAGGTCGTGGGCGATTTTTTTGATGACTACGTTGCGGGGGTCGCTGAGGGTGTAGACGGGATGGCCGAAGCCGATGATGACTTCCTTTGCGGCGACGCGGGCGCGGATGTCGGCTTCGGCTTCGTCGGGCGTGGCGTAGCGTTGCTGGATTTCGAGGGCTACCTCGTTGGCGCCGCCGTGCTTCGGGCCTTTGAGGGCTCCGATGGCACCGGCGATGCAGGAGTGCAGGTCGGAGCCGGTTCCGGCGATGACGCGGGCGGTGAAGGTGGAGGCGTTGAATTCGTGCTCGGCGTAGAGGATGAGCGAGACCTGCATGGCGTGGATCCACTCGGCGGAGGCGGGACGGCCGTGGAGGAGATGGAGGAAGTGCGCGGCGATGGAGGTGTCGGATGTTTCGACGTCGATGCGGTGGTTGTGGTGGACGAAGTGGTGCCAGTAGAGGAGGACGGAGCCGAGCGAGGCCATGAGGCGGTCGGCGACGTAGAGGGCGGTTTCGGCGGAGTGGGGCTGGGGCTCGGGCTCGACGGTGGCGAGGATGGAGACGCCGACGCGGAGGACGTCCATGGGATGCGCGGTGGAGGGGATTTGTTCGAGGGCGATCTTGACTTGTTGCGGGAGGCCTCGCAGGCCGCTGAGGTGTTGCTTGTAGTGGGTGAGTTCGGGGAGGGTGGGGAGATGGCCGTAGAGGAGGAGGTACGCGACTTCTTCGAACTCGCAGTGGGCGGCGAGGTCGAGGATGTCGTAGCCGCGGTAGTGGAGGTCGTTGCCGTTGCGGCCGACGGTGCAGAGGGCGGTGTTGCCGGCGGGGACTCCGGAGAGGGCTACGGATTTTTTGGGCTTGAAGGCGGTGGCGGTTTCGGTGGTCATGTTCATCCTCGTGAGGCCAGGGCTAAAGCCCATTTTTGCTTTGTGGCTTATTCAGCGGACTAAAGTCCGCTGCTAATCCGGTGAGGCGAGAGCAAGGGCAAGTGCAAGTGCAAGTGCAAGGGCAAGGGCAAGGGCAAGGGCAAGGGCAAGAGCAAGAGCAAGAGCAAGTGCAAGAGCAAGAGCCAATACGGGGGTCCTTCGCTTCGCTCAAGGATGACGGCGAAAAACAAACAACGACAACGACAACGGCAACGGCAACGGCTACG
>DHWW01000287.1 GCA_002413385.1 Granulicella sp. UBA5172 | reverse complement strand
GTCGGTCACGCGATAGCCTCTCTTGTTGCCCCAAACCCAGTCGCAACAACATGTTTGTAGCACATGAGACTTTCGCTTTTTCAACCTTCACGAATTATCCGGGCTAGTACAGGGATCGGTGAGATGTGGGTTCATCGCGAAAGCGATAGCCCACGCAGGGAACGGTTAGCAGGTACTCGGGGTGGGCGGGATCGTCTTCAATTCGCTTGCGCAATTCGCGGACATAGGTCCTGAGGTACTCGATGTGATCTTTGAACTCGGTGCCCCAGACGGTGCTCAATATCTTCTTGTGAGTGACGGGCCTCCCCTGACTGCACATGAGTAGATGAAGGATATCGAACTGAGTCCGGGTAAGAGGAATGGGGTCGCCTCTCTTGAGGAAGACTCGGCTTTGGCCGCAGAGGGAGACGTCGCCAATGCAGATGGGGGTATCGGCCAGCGCTGGTGACTGGCCACGCCGGATCGCAGCGTTTACGCGTGCCACCAACTCTCGAATTGCAAAAGGCTTTGTAATGTAGTCGTCGGCACCCGCTTCCAACGCTTCAACTTTGTCGTCGACCGAGTTGCGAACGGTCAACATCAGAATTGGGAGTGTGGGGGCAATGCGGCGAATAGCGCGGCAAGCTGCAATGCCGCCCATGCCGGGCATGTTGATATCGAGCAGCACCGTATCGAAGTGCGATAGGCCGATCAGGGAGATTGCCTCTTCCCCCCGCGCAGATCCAATGACTTCGAAGCCAAGAGGGCGCAATGTGCTGGCGATTACTTTGTGGATTGCGATTTCATCATCTACAACAAGAAGCTTTGCTTTCATTTCACTATCCTTTCGCGCTGGCCGGCGCTTCGACATGGGTCGGTAGGGACAGATGGAACGTTGTGCCGGCCTGTTCGTTGCTTGTTACCCAGATATGACCGCCGTGGGCCTCTGTAACCCTTCGCGCAACAGAGAGTCCGATACCTGTTCCTGGTGCGGCGTGGCGATGGTTGAGCCCGCGATAGAACCTCTCAAAGATGCGGTCGCGGTCTTCCATGCGAATGACTTCGCCGTGGCTCTGCACCGAGAGAGTCAATTCGTTTGGACTCTCAGCCAGTCCAATTGTGATGGGTGAGCCAACGGTTGAGTATTTCACTGCATTGATCAACAACTCTTTCAAGGTCGAGGCGATCATGTCGTAGTCTGCGGCTACGGGATTCGTGACTCCCTCGATGCAGATGTTGATTGGCGGATAGCTGGTGAAATGATCGGAAGGATCGGGCCACTCGGCATGAAATTCCCGAACAGCCTCATGAATAAGGGCAGGCACATCGACAGTCTCTAGTTGAAGGCACATGTTCTCGCCTTCAATTCTGGCGGTC
Source organism: Granulicella sp. UBA5172 (assembly GCA_002413385.1). Lineage (GTDB taxonomy): Bacteria > Acidobacteriota > Terriglobia > Terriglobales > Acidobacteriaceae > Granulicella. The sequence continues at coordinate 8,694 of DHWW01000287.1, read as the reverse complement.
TCGAGCAGACGGGTGGTCAATTCGTCGAGTTTCTGTGACTGCTCGTCGATCATCTGGGTGAGTTCGTGTTGCCCCTCATCCAGGTGGCCAGCTTCGAGCAATCCCGAACTAGCAGCACGAATGATCGTCAAAGGAGTTTTGAAGGCGTGTGCGAGGCCGTCAAGGACCGTAGTCCGAAGCTGTTCCGTTTTGCGTGCTGCATCGGCTGCACCTTCGTTGATGAAGGCGCGGTGACGTTCCAGTGCGAGTGATGCGAGGGATGCCAACGAATCGAGAACCAGCGGGGGAACCGCGCCGAGTATCAGGAGCGATCCGACCGGGCCCCTGGCGCTGAGTAGCGGCTGGACTGATACGCCGTCGACCGCGGGCTGGGCGGCAGCCAATGCGCGAAGCCTCTCTTCGAGAGTATCCAGGCTTTCTTTCGCCCACAGGCCGGCGGCTCCAACTGCACCGGGCTGGCTACTCACAATTGCCACTGCGTCCAACTCAAATTCCTGCTCGATGAACTCGGCAATTTGTCTCTCGGGAGAGTCGTGCAGATTGAGAAGGAGAACGTTGTGACTGACGGCGTGGAGGCGCTGTGTCCTATGACGTTGAATATCACTCTCGGCGGCGTAGGCGTGTGCCCTCGCGGAAATACGACTGACCACAAGTGCGGTCGCATCGAGGAGGATGATGACGAGCAAATTGCGAGGTGCAGCGATATGACCGATGAACGCTGGGGGAGCAGAGAAGTAAGTTAGGCAGAGTACTTCCGAGACAGCAAAGGCCGTAGCTTGCCAGAAGCCGTAGTGTGCGGCGAATAGGACGGTCAGGAAGAAAAACGACAGGCTCAGGATCGATAGATCCAAACCCATGGCCAAACCTGCACGGGCAAGCAATGGCGCGAGGAGCACGCCGAGGAGGCATTGCAGTATGAGCGCGTCTCGACGGTGGGAAAAGCGAGTTCGAAGAGAGCCGAGCCGGTAATGGAGAGATCGCAACATAAAAGATTGAACTCGCGCTTATGGCGTTCGCTGGTTCTTGCCGAGTGAATGTGAGGGTGCAGTAGCTAGCTCTCAATAAGCCCAGGGTCAATGCGCAATCTGGCGGGGCTTGAGACGGAGGCTAAAAGTTGTGCGCATGCTTTTCGGGGTTTGCTAACCATGTATGGGACTTCAGAGAGAAAGTCACGATGATCCCAAACCTCTTATTCCTCGGTCCGGTGGCCTCCCGACGACGTCAGATGTGATTCATTTCATAATCTCACAATCTTTATGCCTTTTTTATGGCCTTACGGGTTAACTTAGCTCAACTCCCCTGGAGCATCAAGTACGACGCAACGCTCTCCAGCTGGGCAATTCATAACCTGCAGGCTTCTTATGAAGCAGGGGCCCAGGGAGGGGTATAGGCAGCTCAATTCAATCCGCCCAAGTACTGGGTCCCTCGACGATTCATTTGCCAATCGCGGGGAGAAATGGACATATCTTTGATCACTAAAATTACACGCCAGATCCTCACTGCCTTCTTCGGGACCCTCCTCGTTTTTCAAGCTGCACACTATGCAACAGCGCAGGTCTCCAGTTCTGTGGCACCTGCGACCACCGCCGCTGCTGCGGCTCCGGCAGCTCCTGCTTCACTGGTAATCTCGGCTCCTGCCGCAGCTCCGGAGCCCACACCTCTCGCCAAGAGCCCGATCACCGTGAGCAGTATCCTCGATGGCTACTATAACTTCGACGCGAATCATCCTGACAATGGAGATACGCAGTTACGGAACTTTGATATTCGCGCCAATACGGTTTCGCTTACGGAGGCCAGGATCACGCTGGCGCATGATCCTGCTCCGTTTGGCATTCGGGCTGACGTCGGCTTTGGATCGATGTTTGATGTGATGCACCCGGCAAATCCGTCAGGTGGCGGCCTCAAGTATGTGGAGCAGATGTTTGTTTCGGCAAAGCCTGCGAAGTGGAAGGGCTTTGAGGCGGATTTTGGGCAGTTCGTAACTTCGGCGGGGGCTGAAGTGTGCGAGTCGGGTGACAACTGGAATTATTCCCGTTCGCTCCTCTTCGCCCTGGCCATTCCGTACTATCACTTTGGACTGCGCACCAGTATGCCGGTTAGTTCCACGATTACCGCTGGCGTGCAGGTGGTTCAGGGATGGAACAATATCTTCGACAATAACTCGGGTAAGACGATTGGCCTTACGGCGGTTCAAGCCAAGAAGTATTACACCCTGAGTGGCAACTATTATGTTGGGCCAGAGAATAACAATACTGATCACGGCTACCGGAACCTGATCGATACGACTCTGCTGCTGACGCCGACGGCAAAGTTCAACGCCTACATCAACTACGACTATGGTCAGAACCGGAACGCCAATGCCACAAATACCGGCGTCGGCAGCCTGGCGCACTGGCAAGGAATAGCAGGTGCGGCCCACGTGCAGGCAACGTCAAAGGTGACGGCAACGGTGCGCGGAGAGTACTTCACTGATCCCAACGGATTCACGACTGGCCTTCCCCAGAAGCTGAATGAAGTGACGATCACGGGAGACTATCTCATTCATCCTGGCATTCTCGCCAGAGCAGAGTATCGCCACGATCATTCGGACCAACTGTACTTTCAGAAAAACGGTATTCCGTCCGCAGTCGACGGTCAGTCTACTTTCGAAGTGTCCCTGATCGCCTTCTTTGGGCCAAAGACCTAACGAAGGATTTGACGCAATCCAGAAATCATTCTGCATGTAATTGCTAACCGCTCATTGCCACACAGACAAGGAGACACACCGTATGCCACTGTTTTCCCGCCACACATCTACAGAACATCTCAGCTTTCCGGATAAGGTCCGCCGTCTGGCTGACCGGCTAAACGATCAGGATTGGCGCCGTTATGGCTTCGCTCTGTTCGCTGGTAAAGTCCTCGGCGTCGTCGCTGTTGTACTCGCGATTAAATATTGCTCGATGACCTTCTTCACGACGGTGCATGCTGCAGACAGTGTCGTGAAAGCCGCAGACATCGTCAATCCAGTGAATACCGCGTGGACGTTGATTGCTGCATTTCTTGTCTTCGGAATGCAGGTAGGCTTCACGATGCTCGAAGCAGGTTTCTGCCGCACGCGCGAGACAGTGAACGTACTGATGGAGTGTATTGTCGACACCTGTCTTTGCGGCCTGCTCTTCTACGCGATTGGCTTCGCTTTCATGTTTTCGCATGGCAATGGCTTTATCGGAATGCACTGGTTTTTTCTGAAGGACATTCCGGCTACGTACGAGACGACGGGCGTAGGCTTCCTGGCATTCTGGATCTTCCAATTCGCGTTCGCGGATACCTGCTCAACCATTACGTCAGGAGCGATGATCGGACGCACTGGGTTCGTCGGCGATCTGCTGTATTCTGTGGGCGTCTCAGGCTTCCTGTACCCGATCATCGGGCACTGGGCATGGGGGCCGGATGGCTTTCTGGCGACCATGGGAGCGGCGGGTGGATTCCTTCCCACTCTGGGGACCGGCTTTCACGACTTCGCGGGCTCCACGGTTGTGCACACGATTGGCGGGATGATCGCGCTGGCGGGATCTATCGTTCTGGGGCCACGTCTCGGGCGCACCTTCAAGCGCGACGGAGGCGGCCCCATGATGCCTCATGATCTGACGATCGCGGCTAGCGGTGGATTGTTGTTGTGGTTCGGATGGTATGGGTTCAACCCTGGTTCGACGTTGAGTGCGATGGACTTCGAAGGCATCGGTCGCATCGCGGCAAATACGACGCTGGCGGCTTGCGCAGCCGGACTGGTTGCGATGGCAATTGCCTACGCCATGACCAAGAAGTGGGATATCAGCCTTCACGGTCAATGGCTTTCTCGCGGGCCTGGTTGCGATCACTTGCCCGTGCTATTGGGTCAGTCCGACCGGCTCGATCCTCATCGGCGCGGTGTCCGGTGCGGTCGTGATTCTCGGAGTGGAGATACTGGAGTACCTGCGGATCGATGACCCAATCGGTGCAGTGCCGGTGCATGGTCTTTGTGGGATTTGGGGCACGATCTCGCTCGGTCTGTTCGCGGTGGGCAAATATGGCGCAACGGGGCCGGTCGCTCCGGACAATAGTGCTCCACTGACCGGCCTCTTTTATCACGGAGGCACAATGCTGCTAAAGGCACAGTTCATCGGGAGTGCGGTCATCACGCTCGCGACCTTTGGAACGGGGATGGTGCTGATGTGGCTGGTGAATCTGACAGGCACGCTACGCGTCTCCGAGGAGATTGAGCGCGGAGGCTTAGATTTGCATGAGCATGGGATATCGGCTTATCCCGAGTATGTGATCTCCACGCTCGGGCCCTCCTAGAGTCAGCAGTCACGGACTTCCTTCGGCAGGGTCAGGTAACACCGACCCTGCATGACTTACACATCATACAAACTATCGAGAAGCGGAGGAACGATGACAAAGGTAGAAGCGATCATTCGGACGAGTGCATTCGACAAGGTGAAGGATGCGCTGGTCGAGCTCGGCATCCAAGGGATGACCGTCTCCGAAGTGCGTGGATATGGGCGTCAAAAGGGTCATACGGAGAGCTATCGCGGACGTGAATACGACGTGGATCTGCTTCCGAAGTTACGTGTTCAGACGGTCGTTGCCGATGAGCGAGTCGAGGCGGTGATTGATGCGATCACCAAAGCCGCAGCTACAGGAGTAATCGGTGACGGCAAAATATTCCTCTACAAAGTGGAGGGAGCGATCCGAATTCGTAACCAAGAGCGAGGCGAGACTGTTTTATAGTTATGTGCGACCGCTTTGGTCTCTTGCATGAGAACAACCTGAAGCGAGTGGCGGGCGTAGACTGAGGGCGCAGGGCGAGGCTTCACGGCCTCGCCCAGTGCATCCAAACTCACATGCTTGATCTCGAATTTGCAGAACTTACCGACCCCGGGCGCGTGCGGGACAATAACGAGGACGCACTTGGTCACGTGCTGCCGACGGGGCCCGCGCAGGTGCAGTCGCAGGGCTGGTTTTTTGCGATGGCGGACGGTATGGGCGGCCATGAGTATGGGGAGGTTGCCTCTCAACTCGCCATGAAGACTGCGATGGATGGCTTCCGCAAGATTCCCAAGGGCGTGATGCACGTCTCTCTGCTGCCCAGGCTGGTGCAGGAGGCGAACGCTGCTGTGTACGATGCAGGCCTGGCGACTGCACTGCGCGGAGCACGGATGGGAACCACCTTCGTAGCGTGCGCTCTACGGTTCGATTCTGCTGTGGTCTCGCATGTGGGGGATTCGCGCTGCTATCTGTTCCGCAATGGCCGAGGAATGCAACTGACGCGCGACCATACGATGGCGGATGAGCAGGTGAGGCTGGGCATCATCTCCAGGGAAGAGGCTGCGACCGACGACGTACGGCATGTGCTGATGCGGTCCCTGGGCAATGAGTTGTTTGTTGCAGCGGACACGCTCACGGTGAATATTCTTCCTGGAGATGTGTTGCTGCTTTGCACGGACGGGCTGCATGGCAGTGTGTCTGATGCGGCGATCCAGCAGATACTTGAGCGAAACAGCGACTTGGAACGGGCAGCGGCGGCGCTTGTCGCAGCTGCCAACGATGCCGGCGGTCATGATAATGTCAGCGTGCAACTTATCCGCGTCAAAACGGTGGAGCGAATGGGACTCTACCGTGGACGCCCGTACAGGTTGCTCTAGATGATCGCACCTAATCTCACACTCCATCCCGGCGACCTACTCGATGGCTACGAGCTCCTGGATATTGTCGCGACCAGTGGCATGGCGACGGTGTTCCGGGCACGCGACCAGAGGACCGGCCAGCAGGTGGCGATCAAGGTGCCGCATCCGGAGGTTGAGAGCGATCCGACGATGTTCGACCGCTTCCGTCGCGAGGAGGATATTGGCACGCGCATCGACCATCCGGGCGTGATGAAGGCCTTCGCGAACCCTAACCGGTCACAGGTTTACATGGTGATGGAGTGGCTGGATGGCCGGCTGCTGCGGCAGGTTCTGAATGACGAGAAGAAGTTGCCGGTCGAGCGGGCCGTGAAACTTACGTTAGGCATCTGCGCTGCGCTTGAACACATTCATGCGAACGGTGTCGTCCATCGCGACCTGAAGCCGGAGAACATCATGGTGGGCGCTCATGATGAGATTCACCTGATCGACTTCGGCATCGCAGCGAGCGCAGGATCGCGACGGCTTACGTTTGCGCATTTTTCGCAGAGCATGGGAACGCCGGATTACATCTCGCCGGAACAGGTGCGGGGAAAGCGCGGTGATGCACGCAGCGACATCTATGCAGTGGGCGTGATGCTCTACGAGATGCTGACCGGAGTGGTGCCATTTTCGGGACCTAATCCCTTTGCCGTGATGAATGACCGGCTGCTGAATCAGCCTGTGCCTCCAAGAGAGCTTGAGCCATCGATTACGCCGCAGCTTCAGGAGATTGTGTATCGTGCGCTGGAGTGTGAGCCGAAGAATCGGTACGCGAGTGCGCGGGAGATGGCGCACGATCTGCTGCATCAGGATGAGGTGGGAATCGCCGAGCGACCGGACGCTCAGCGATGGCAGAAGAGAAAATCACCGGGGAGGCGGCGCCTGATGCTGTATGCGGCGCTGGTGCTGATCCCGCTGGTGCTGTTTGGATTGCTGCTGCTAATATCTCGCCGGTCTTAGTGGTGCTGAGGCGCTAGCGTGGCACGAACTCGTCGGCGTGAACGACGAACTCCGGATATGCTCCAGCACCGAGTTCGCAGATGTCCATGCCCTGCCAGTCGCCGTCGGCGTCCACACGGAAGTGGACGAACTTGTTGAGCAGGAGATTGCCGATGTGGATGAGCGGCAGCATGATGCCGAGGAGTGTTGCTATCCCGACCAGTTGAGCGAGGAGCAGCGCTGCGCGCGAACCGGTCGTGGGGCCGAAGATGCCGAAGGCAACCAGCCCCCAGAGGCCAGCGCCGAGGTGGACCGAGATGGCGCCGCCGGGGTCGTCGATGAGCAGCTTGAGTTCGAGGGTCTCGACGAGGAAGGTTACGAGTGTGCCGGCGACGATGCCGATGAAGATGGTGGCTATGGGTGAGATAAGGCCGCAGCCAGCGCTGCCGGCGACCAGGCCGGCGATCCAGCCGTTGGCGCTGAGCGAGGCGTCGGGCTTGCGATAGCGGAGTTGGGTGATGAAGACGGCAGCGAGGCAGCCTCCGGAGGCGGAGAGCATCGCGTTGATCGCGATGACGATCACCTGCACGGATGCGGCTCCATGGAAGAGCATGGAGGCGGCGGAGTCCAGGCCGATCCAACCGATGAGGGCGAGCAGGCAGCCGAAGAGCACAAGGACGATGTTGTGACCGGGGATGGCCGTGGCCACCTGGTCGGAGTATTTGCCTTGACGGGGCCCGAGGATCCACGCCACGGAGAGGGCGGTAAGGCCGCCGACCACTTGAATGACGCCCGCGCCGCCTGCGTCCGTGAAGGAGGGAAGGCCGAAGAGCGGGGTGAGTTGGGCGAGCCAGCCAGCGCCCCAGACCCAGTGAGCGAAGAGGGGGAAGACGATGCCGGCTAACAGGGCGCTCGATGCGCAGATGGACGCGAGGCGCCAGCGGTCGCTGCCCGCACTGATCGGGATGAGCGAGGCGAGGCCGACGGCGAACATCTGCAGGGCGAGCACCAGGGCAGCGTATGGACCCTTGAGCAGGCTGGAGCTAAGGCCAGCGGCGAAGAAGGGCTCGTTGCCGAGCCAGTCGAAGTGCTTGCCGGCGAGCTGCGCGGTGTGCGAGAGGTCGCCGGGATATCCAGCCCATGAGAAACCGATGAGGACGAAGACGATGGCCGTAACGCCGAGTGCGCAGAGCGTTGCGAGCATCGCGTGGGCGGCGCTGCGCGAGCGTCCGAGCCCCTGATGGATGAGCGCAAGGCCGGCTGTGGCGAGCGGGACGAGGATGATGCAGAGTAGGCAGACGGCCAGGTTCATTGAGTGCCTCTCTGGAGCGAGCGATAGCGGTAGGCAACGAGCCCGAGGCCGAGAAGTTCGACGAGAAGACCGGCGAGGACGAAGGCGAAGCGCTGCCCGAGACCTGCCAGCAAGAGAAGGGCAGCAAGAGCAAGCAGCCAGCCCGAAACCATTAATAGGTAGCCAGTCAACCTCAAGGACGTTTCCTTTGCGCTTCGTTGAGATGTAGTGATGAGTCCAGTCTATCTATATTTTTCGGGCTTCAAGAATTCAGCGTCGTGATTTCTTCAGTTTCAAGAATTTCAGTTTCAAGCTTTCTGTTTCGTAGCTCTATTTTTCTGTGGTGTTCTAGTAAACTCGAAAACATTCCACAGCAGATGAGAAGAGTTAGGAGACGTAGATGAAGAATGGTCTCAATCAGCTGGTGTCTTCGCCAATGGGCGCGTTCGTGGTGCTGGTGGTCGCGGCGTCACTGGAGGTGCTGGGGGATTCGTTCTTCCAGTCAGGGCTGTATCGCTCGAGCGGAAGCGGTCGTTCGCTGTGGTTTGTGCTGGGTGTTGCCGTGCTTGGGTCGTATGGGTTGTGCGTCAATCTGCCGCAGTGGGATTTTGGCAAGCTGCTGGGCGTGTATGTCGCGCTATTTTTTGTGGTTGCTCAAGTGGTTGCGAAGGTGCGGTTCCATCAGTCGCCGAGCACGCCTATCCTGGTGGGTGGGGGTTTAATTGTGGCTGGTGGTTTGGTGATTACGTTCTGGAAGGGCTAGCCTGCATTATTCATGAA
>DHWW01000067.1 GCA_002413385.1 Granulicella sp. UBA5172 | reverse complement strand
TGCGTTCCTCGGACGCTTACTTCTGTCTGGCAGTGCAAATGTGACCGATGCGGCCTTGGGGCCTCATCATAACGTCGAGATGTGCGTTGCTCGCATTGAACGCATCCCTACAATCGGGTGGAGGATTTCTCAAACGACAGCGCCGAATACAAATTCAGCGTCGGAAGTTGAGCAAGACCAGACCGATACCGCAATCGGCGTTCTGTGCGCTACTCTTCTCGGCGATGAAGTCACCGGCTCCGTCATTGGAGCCTTCCCACTAGGCAAAGCATCCATCTTTGTCCGGAAGGACGCGGGCTTCATTCACCTAGGAATCACTTTCATCGCCGCTGATGGTCAATTTTCTTTTGAATCTACGGACTTCCAGCAGTTGTCTTGGGGCAACCACCAATTGATTCTGCAAAGGGAAAGGCCGCTCAAGGTTTCATTTCACTCCCGGCATGCAGAGAGATCACGCGCCGACTCGGGACGATAGCGGCGAACTTCTTTGCAGTCTTGAATGGCACCGATACACCTCCTGATGTCGCAGCTACGTTGCACTATACAAGCTGGCGAGATGCAAAGGAATAGTCCGACAACGCATGGTGTACGCCCCTGAATCCGTTCACGTCGAAGTGGTCATGCCAGAAATACATCCTGGTTCTCTGGCCGACCAGAAGGCCATCTGTAGTTGAAAACGGGAACAAGCATGGCCCTCACTTCGCGCAATACCTCTGGCTTTGGCGAAGTGTAGAAGGCTCGAAGATTGCGGCGAACCTCCTCGACATCGGACATACCCACCAGCGTACTTGCCACCCGCGGATACTCAAAACAGAACTGCAGCGCGAGTTCGGACAGATCTTCACCTTGACTGCGACAGAACTCCGCAGCCTGCCGTCCGGCTTCGCGAACTGAGGTTGGAGTTGGATGCCAGTCCGGTGCATTGCGATCGGTCAGAATGCCCATATGTAGTCCGGAAGCGTTGATCACGCCTAATGCCGATATAACGAGCCTCCCCTTCCTCCTGAAGGCGTCGCATCGTTGGGATCGTCCGTGAATGATCTGGTTCACGTCTCCAAATTCGACATCGTGAACTTTCAAGAGATCGACATAGTCAGTGCGCAGCCGTTTGAGTGACGCATCGAGGCCCTCGCGAATGTGCGCACCGGAAAAGTTGAATACGTCCGCTCCGTACCTCCCACATTTGGTAGCCAGGATGACCTCTTTTCTACGACCGTCCAGTGCCTGCCCCAAGTGCTCCTCCGCCAGCGTCAATCCGTAATACGGCGACACATCAAAAAAGTTAATGTCCTGATCGATGGCGAAGTGAACGGCTCGGCTGCTCTCCGCGGGATCCACGTTCTCGTAGACATTCCCCATAGGTGACGCACCAAATCCTATGACGGAGACCTCGAGTTGAGTCTTTCCGAGTGTGCGATATCGCATGGCCACGGGAGCCACATTATCGTCCTGCATAGGATTTGATGCACACGACCTCCGTACCAGGCGTTGGGAAAGGCTCACACCCATCCAGAATTTGACACTCTTACCCTCGATCCCATAGCGTCTGGGACGAAGCACGTTTATTGTTACAGTAATCGTGAACCAAAAAGGAATTTATGAATCGATCCGGGAGTAAAGCGTGAAGGCATTTCAGATCCAGGCACCACGGACTGCGGCTGTGATCGACGTTCCTCACCTGGGCGAGGCCGGGAAGGGTGAGGTGCTGCTGAGGGTGAATCTTGTTGGGATGTGCGGCACAGATCTTTCGACCTATCGCGGAGCGAATGCGATGGTCGCTTTCCCGAGAATTCCGGGACATGAGGTTGCCGCGACGGTCGTGGAAGGAGCCGACGATCTCACTCCAGGCACCGCGGTAACCGTGTCGCCCTACACCCAGTGCGGGACGTGTCCGAGTTGCCGCCGCGGCCGACCCAATGCATGCCAACATAACCAGACCATGGGCGTGCAGCGCGATGGCGCGATGACGGAGTACATCTCGGTTCCGCGCGGACGAATTTATGCGGCGAATCTATCTCTGAAGGAACTCTGCCTGGTAGAGCCCCTCACCGTAGGCGCACATGCAGCAGCACGCGGACGTGTGACGGCCGGGGACATGGTGGCGGTGTTCGGATGTGGTGGCATAGGACTTGGTGCCATTGCGAGCGCGGCTTTCCGCGGTGCCAGTGCCATCGCGATCGATATGGACGACAAAAAGCTTGAGGTCGCGCGCAAGGCTGGGGCCAGTTTCCTTATCAATACGATGCGACAGAATTTACATCAGCGACTGCAGGAAATTACGGAGGGAAACGGGCCGGACGTCGTGATCGAGGCGATCGGGTTGCCACTCACCTTTCGCGCCGCAGTGGAAGAGGTGGCCTTCACTGGACGCGTGGTCTACATTGGGTACGCTAAAGAGCCTGTCTCCTATGAAACGCGGCTGTTTGTGCAGAAGGAGCTCGATATTCTCGGAAGTCGCAATGCCCTTCCCGAGGATTTTCGTGACGTGATACGGATGCTGGAAGCGGACAGATTTCCTGTGGAAGACGCGGTGAGCGCCATCATTCCTCCGGAACAGGCGGCTGCAACCCTCGCCGAATGGAGCGGGAACCCAGGACGATTCACAAAAATACAGGTAGAGTTTAGTGCGTGATCGTAAGCGACCCACCGGAGATTTGAATGCACATTGTCCCATCTGAAAAATCTATGGAAGGCGCTCCTCGGGCCAGGAACAGCGTGCGGCCTTCGATGTTTCCAACCGGCTACCTCTTGCCGTTCCTGCTGACGACGCTCATCTTTTTCTTTTGGGGGATGTCGAATAATCTCACCGACATTCTGGTGCAGCAATTTCGCAAATCATTTTTGCTCAGCCTTCTACAGGCGCAACTCGTTCAGACCTCTGTCTTCCTTGCGTATGGAACGATGGCCATTCCATCGGCGCTCCTGATGAAACGCTTTGGATATAAGACCGGATTGATGGTGGGGCTGATCGTCTTCGGCGTGGGAACATTACTCTTCTGGCCAGCAGCAGTCGTTGGTCTTTACACACCCTTCTTGTGTGCTCTGTTTGTGGTGGGTAGCGGTTCTTCCATTTTAGAGACTGCGGCCAATCCCCTGGTCGCACAGTTTGGTGATCCGGCCACATCCGAACAACGTCTAAATTTTGCGCAGGCGTTCAATCCTCCCGGCACGATCACAGGGGTGCTGATCGGCACGTGGTTCATCTTTTCAGGAATCGAGAAGAATCCGGCACAGGTCGCCTCGATGCAGGCTCAAGGGACCTATGCTGCCTACCTGCACAACGAAATCTTGCGCGTGGTGCCCACGTATGTAGGTCTGGGCTTTGCCGTGCTGATTCTTGCGGCGGTCATCTGGCGCACCCGCTTTCCTTCGAGTCTGGATACCATCACTACGCAACGGGACGATGGGAATGCCTCTAGTCAAAAGCAGCGAGGCACCTATGGGCGACTATTGCGTAATCCTCACCTGATGTTCGCCGTGGTGGCTCAGTTCTTTTATGTTGGGGCGCAGGTCAGCACATGGAGCACGCTCATCCCTTACATGCGTGCCTATACGACAGCGAACGAAAGGACGGCAGGCTACTTTTTGACCGCGACCCTCGCAGCGCTTGCGGTTGGGCGCATCGTGTCAACACCACTGATGCGCTATATCTCCCCAAGTCTGATGATGGGATGCTATGCCATAATCAATGTGCTGCTGCTGTCGGTTGGAATCTCCAGACCTGGAATGGTCGGGGCGTATGCCATTCTGGCTACGAGCTTTTTCATGTCGATGATGTATCCCACCATCTTTGCGTTGGGCGTCAAAGACCTGGGCGACGACACAAAAATGGGCGGAAGTTTGATTGTGATGGCCATTGTAGGAGGAGCAATCTTTCCTCCGGCCATGGGCTGGATCACACGGCTGAGTGGGAGCATCGCCCTCGGATACATGCTCCCTGCAGCGGGCTACGTGGTCGTTGCCATGTATTCGTTCATGGGACCTCGCATCAGTCGGCGAGCTGTAGTCCATGCGCCTGCGATCCTTTGATCCTTGGCGCATGAGACGATACGGAAACCCGCACACCGAGATCCGCGAATGATCGATCAGCATGATTGCTTCATTGGCGTTCAAAATGCGATGACTACCGCATAACCCAACGCAACAGTCCGTAGCCCTTGTGACGCTTAGGTCCACGATGGCAGAATTGACCCTCTGCGATCAGGGAAGCAACCCGAAAACTGCCACGCCGCTGGGTGTTCCAACATAGACCTTGCCGTTGATGATCAAAGGCGTTATGAACTTGTTGCCCGTTCCAAAACCATCTCTGTTATTTGACGCCTGCGCGCTGTTGTAGAGTTCCTTGGCCAGATTCGTGGCGTCGTAGGCATGCAGGACAGCCGGAGAACGTGTGCCACTCTCCAGCGCCCATACGATGCCGTTGGTGGTGCCGTTGGAACTAACGCCCGGAGTCGCGCCGGGGTAAGCGAAGCTGGTAGCAGATTGGCTGGATGGGGTACTACCAAGCCGGGCGTTCGTAATGGAATAAGCTTTGAGGACACCGCCCACACCGGCGTAGTAGACGGTCTTGTTGAAGTATGCGGGCATCGACCAGGCGCCGTTGGAGAGCGCATTCGTCAGCTCCTGATACAGATTCCCATTGTTCGCGGAATTGTATTTGCCGAGGTTATCGCGATCACCGACATAGATGTTTCTATCTTTGCCCGCACCAACAATCAAGTGACGGATCTTGCCGCTTGAATCTGTCAGATCGGGCAACAGGAGCGCGCCGCCGGAACCGAGGTCGACGTCTGCATTCGATTCGGAGATCGAGTTGTAGGGCTCGAAATAGTCGGCTACAGAGAGTGAGTTGTTTGCCGTAGAGAGCTTAACAATAGCGTTCCCGTAATCAGCGTTGATGGGAAATCCACTGCTGTTAACCGTTGGATCAAGAGTGCCGTTGGCATCGAGAAAGTAGATATTTCCGGATGTATCAGCGGCAAGACCGGCGCCGCTCATCCAGATGGATCCTTCGCTTCCGTTAGGAGTGAGGTTGAGAATCTGCGTCTGCTTCAGCGTGTCTTCACTGTAGGCCATCACCCAACCGGTATAGGGCCGAATATCGCAGTGGGAGGTCCAGCCGAGGTAGATCGTTTGATTCACCAGCAACAGGCCTGCGCGCTCAGCATACTGGCCCGGAGCAAAGATGACATTCCCATTTTTACTATTGTCTCCAGTGCCAGGATAACTACCGGCAATCTCCGTAGGACTTCCTGCGGTCTCAGCTCCCGTAGTGATGTCGAGAGCATGGAGACGTTGATGGTATCCACCACTCGAAATCTTTGGACATCGCAACAATAAAGATGGCACCGTTGGTGCCCCTGCGTCGATCGATCACAGGGGTAGAGGTGATGCCAATCTCCGGCGTGAAGTCGCTGCAGCCGTGATTATCGCTGGTTGTCTCAGCGGAGCCAAGTGCTGAAACCTTCCAGAGCTGCGCCCCATTGTCTGCGTCAAACGCATAGATACTGCCGTGCTCTGTTACAACATAGAGCACGTTATGCGTCTGGCCACTAATGGTCACATCGGAGAGATACAGAGGCTCGGCATCCACTTTGCCATCAACCGAAAGCAGATTGATCTTGCCGAATGTCGAGGAATTTACATTGGCAGGTGTGAGAATCGTTTCGTCTAGATTCAGGCCGGTGCGCGCGTTGTCATAGTGATAGGTAACCGCGTCGTTGCCGGTGGGAACCGCGACCGTGATCGAGAGACTGGCCGAGTGGCTAAGTGAGCCAGACTGTCCCTGAATATTGATCGTAGATGCTCCGATGGTGGCATCTGCGGCCGCCGAAAATGTGATGGACTGAGGTGCCCCAGAAGTCAGACTGAGGGTTGACGGAGCAGCCGTAACGCCAACTGGAAGGGCGGAGAGTGAGATGCTGATCGCACCATTGAATCCGTTTGTACCTACAGCCGTCAACGTAGCCTGTTGGCCGGACGCACCGGTCGTAAGAGAAAGACTTGTAGGTGCGACGGTGATGGAGAAGTCGGGCGGAGGAGCGGCAGTGACCTTGAGCGTGAAGCTGGTGGTATGCGAAATTGAGCCAGATGTGCCGATGAGGGTGATCGTGTTGGAACTCGCCGGTACTGTTGGGGCTGCTGTAAGCGTGATGGTTTGGGGTGCTCCAGGGTTGAGGATAAAGGATGCAGGCTTTGCAGTGATGCCCGCAGGTAAACCTGAAAGAGCGACAGCAACCGAAGCGTTGAAACCATTGATCCCTGTCGTTGTGGCGGAGACCTGCGGGCTGTCTACTCCGGCAGTCAGGGCACCCGCGGCAGGCGTGGCAGATAGCGAGAAGTCTGCAACGGGGGCAGTCGCGGCGGGCTTCGAACTACAGCCGATGGGAATGAGCGCAAGGCAAGCAAGGGCGAAAGGCGGCCGGACCGACTGAGGCATGCGCGAATGGGAACTTTGATTTTGGTGTCGGATATAGAAGAACATGCATCTCCTGTACATCTGCAGTTGGATACACACGAACTAGTCTGCCAGAGTTGAGTTTCGCTAAACAAAGAACAGATAGTCCAGGAACATTGATGGTTATCTTCTATTGCTCGAATTCTTTTGATCCCAGGCTTGCGGTCCAGCACAATACAGATTGCACCTCAAGCTGAGTGCACTTTCAGAACACCATCGCGAACGACGTTTCATTCGCTTGCCAAATCATACGATAGAAAACAAGAGATGCCCTCTGACTCCAAGCTTTGCTATATCCTCATCGATATTAATGAATCGGATTTGGGTCGCAACATAATGTGACCCACTCCGCAAATTGGAATATGAGCGAGAAGCTCTATGTTAACAGACAGGCCTGCCCACCACGAGCCCGTTCTACAAAAGCCCTCGACGACTCCGTCATCACCTTTGCGTGATACTTCTTTATTCTGGAATTCCCCACCCCGGAGCGTTCAGGCGATCCACGAAAGTCATACTATATCAGGCTTGGTTCTCGATTGAAGGACCTCACAAGGCCCATCTCATCAGCATTGATTACTTGGCTGGTTTGGCAATCTCCACACCAAAAACATAGGTTGGACCGAACATGTTCGATCGGAAGATAATCATCATTTGATCAGGGGTAAAGCTGACATTTGGCTCAAGCGCGTAGTTGTGCTTGGACATATTTACGAGCTTCTCTGCATACAGAACGCCAGGATTAATAAAGTCTTTGTTGGCAATTCCGATATTTTTGATGAGCTCAGGATAAAACAGATAAATCCATTCTCCGTCGGGTGCCTTGGCTACCTGCCCCGGATCTCCACCGTCACCGGCCATAAGAGTGCCGTCCTTACTAACGTTGAAGTGAATCGACCACTCATTGCGATTCATGTGATACCAGGTGTGTTCGCCCGTGGCCAGCTTCAAGGTAGCGAGCCAGAAATCCTGCCCCTTAGGCGTCTGTAAATCATAGAACACCGTGTCGCCCTGCCAATTCCAGAATTCGTGGCCTGCTATCTCCATCGCCATGGTTCGCTTGTGCATCAATTCGTTGTGCGTACCATCAGTGCGAATCGTCCAGATGCGGTCGACGGACTGCCACGGCCCCTCATGGCAGTACATCAGCAGCGTTGGATCAGACGGAGAAAACAGAAGATGGTTCACCCAATCCGTGCTGTGAAGTACTGGTGTTATCTTCCCGTCTTTCAGATTGAGAGTGTAGAGGACAAGCGGAATCCGAGCCGCCAGACGTTTCACCATCATCTCGCCTTTGCTTGCTGCCTGCTCCAGCGGACTAGTCTGCGCCTGCACTGTATCGGTAGATCCTCGGCCATTGTGGCCAAACTGTTCGTTCGGCCTATCCACTTCGTCATAGGTCCCAGCAGCGAGAGTCTCATCCGCGTTGACGGTAGCGATGTTGCCGTGTGACGGCACCTTTGCGAGCATCGTTGTTTCACCCGTATCGACGTTGGTCTTGTAGAGAGCGTTCTCGCCTGGCTTGATGTAGAAGACACTCGGAGTCGTGTGGCCAACAACGATCGTGTGTACCTTGCCCTTGACGACGGATCGTGTCTGCAGCGTTTGCAGATTGAGCACGGAGATGCCCTCCGGCGTGGTGTAGATCATCTCCTTGCCGTCGGGAGTATAAGCATTCACGTTGAAATAGAAACTCGCGGATCCAGGCTCATTCGTCAGCCTCACAACGCGATGACCGGTGTCACTATCGATCCACGACTTTGGCGGATTTTTTATCTCCGCTGCGGTGGGCATCTTATCTGGCGATCGTGTGTCTCGATGAGCCTGCGCATAGGCACCTGGAAGAGCCACAGCAAGAAGGAAGGACAAGAGCAAAGAGTAAAGGGTAGGTCGTTGCATGATTAACTTCCATCGGGAAAAGTAGCGCGTAGGAAAGTGATTACAGGACGGTGACGCGAAGTACATCGCGGTCTATAGGATATGAAAGAAAGCCTCGGAAGTGACGATGCGCTTCCGAGGTGTGGATGCTTGCTGCAAACTTCTAGAACGTAAGGTGTCCGGCAAATTGGAAGTCTCTCTGGTTGGCTTGCGCTCCAGTAAGTGTTCCGAAGGCATTACCGGCAGGTGTCCCCGGAACTCCCC
Source organism: Granulicella sp. UBA5172 (assembly GCA_002413385.1). Classification (GTDB taxonomy): domain Bacteria; phylum Acidobacteriota; class Terriglobia; order Terriglobales; family Acidobacteriaceae; genus Granulicella. The sequence continues at coordinate 16,942 of DHWW01000067.1, read as the reverse complement.
AGGCAGACGTCAAGCCTGTCAACGTCGGATGATTTGCCACGTTGAGGCAATCCACTTCGACGATGAACCGCATGCGCTCTGGAGTGATATTGATGCTGCGACGCAGACTCACGTCATCATCCCAGAAAGATGGCTGACGCAGACCGAACGGAGCGGTACGGGCAACATTTCCTATCAAGTTGTAGTTGACGCTTAGATTCGTCGTCATCGTAACAGGGGCCTTGAACGCATTCGGGTCAATATACTGCGTCCCAAAACTACTCATCTTGCCATTCTTTCGCACGCTGCCTGTGAAATTGGGGTTGTAATCCACTTGGCAGGTACCGGCCGAGGGAGAGTTGCAACCACCGTAAGTGATCACCATCGGAGTACCGACGGTATAACGGAAGATCGACGAGAGTTGGAGTCCGCCGGCAAGCGCACGCACCAGAAGGTGGTCGCCACCAATGTGTCCCTTGCCAAACGGCAACTCCCACACACCATACATGGCGATATTCTGCGGAGTGTCGGTCAGCGTCCGTGAACGATCGATACGGTTCTGCTTATAGGCTTGGGTTCTTCCTGAAACCGCACCCGCTGGGAGGTCGTATCCTGAACGGAACGTACCGTCATCTCCAATATTCGCGGACCAGGTGTAGTTCAATGAATACGAAAGACCATGCCATGGGCGTTGCTCCAGGGTAACCTCCATCGCGTTATAGCTGATGTTCGCGACGTTGCCCCAGGTATTCGATACGCCCGAGTACTGTGGGAAGGCGAGCAGTGTTTGAGCGATCGTAGCCTTTGTGGCGGTCCCAGAGATACTTGCGTACGGCAACGAGTAGCCGGGGAGATTTGCCTGTGCAATCGCCACGTTTGCAGGAGTTGCATACGCACCCAACAGAGGAGCCTTACCGGTAGAGTCAGCCACAGCGCCGAGTGCGAGCAGATACTTCGGGTCGAGCTGGTTACTCCAATAGCCGCTGCCATTAGCGCCGCTGGCTAGCAGGAAATGACTCTGCGTTCCAGCGTAATTAAGGGTCAGTGTGAGGTTGTTGGTGAGCGCCTGCTGAATTCCGGCGTTGTACATCGAGAACTCAGGAGCACGCCCTCCGAGATATGGATCGGCATAGGCAACACCTCCTGGAGTAACGAATTTACCAGCACTATTGATGTAGTTACCAGTCTCGAGTGTCTGGGTATCTGCGCTTGGCGTTGTTGGCGTTGGCAACACAAAACCAGGTCCGCCATAGCCCGTATTTGCAAGGCCGGCTGAGGTGAACTGCGTGCTGTTATTCAAGTAATACGATGGTCCAGCTCCAAGACCCTGCGTTGTTTCTGTAGGCGAGTTGGCAGAGACATTGAAGCCTGTTGCACCCGTTCCATTCCCTGCTCCGCCGCGCCCGCCAACACCGCCGCCGATGGAGTACACCAGAGCGTAGCCAGCACGAAACACCAGGGTCGGTCTGATTGAGTAAGCCAGCGATAATCTTGGGCCGAAGTTCTTGTACCACGACTGAACAGGTGTGCGGCATCCGCAACTTACGCCGGTCCCTCCGTGGTTGCCGGCGAATTGAAGCGCTCCCTTACTCCCGGTGACCGCATTCGTGAGGTTAGGATTGAGAAAGCTCCAACGATCCTGGACCTCGCGAAACGGGGGGAAATAGTCCCAACGCAGTCCGATGTTCACCGTCAATTTCGGAGTGACCTTCCAGTTGTCCTCGATGTAAGGGGAGATGTCGTGATAACGACCGCCTGTCTCAGACACGCTCTGGATCGCAATGCCCGATGAGCCAGCAGCTCCCAATAGAAAGCTTGCATAGGAGAAGCCGGAGTTAGTAGTGTTCAATGAAGTTGTTCCTTTACCAAAATTGGCCGTCGAATTCGCCGAATATGGGATCGTGTAGATGCCGGAGTAACCTAATTGCCCGGCGACGTTGTCCTGTAGCCACTGATCCTGGATCCCGAGGGTGAGGTTATGTTTTCCCTTGGTGATCAGAAAATTATCAAGCAATGTATAGGTGTTGGGAACCGTGGTCTGATTCGCTCCGCTGGCACCGTTGGAGGTCCAGGCAGAGATCGCTGTTGGATAAGCAGTAGTCGTGCCGAAGGTAGCTCCAGGAAACTCATCAGACGCCTGGCCCTCGGGGAGATTGGTAATCCCGAGGTCGGCCACCGCGCGATACGGCGACAGATTACTGGTGAGCGACTCCACCGGTTGAGAGAACCGGTCGAACGCGAACTTGAGTTGGTTGGTCATCGAATTCGAGATTTGCCATGCGTGCTCCACGTCCGCGATCAGAGGAATAATCGTTGCCCTTCCTCCGTTGGTGTACGGGATGGGCAGCACGACGCCGCTATTTCCCACCGTGAAAGGCACGTTCTTTCGCACGCCATACCCTGCAACAACAGAGAATCGCTGCTTCGAGGTCAAATCGTAATCTAACCGTCCAGCAACTTCCCAGTTGTCATACCCCGACGGCACGCCGCCATAGAAATTGTTCACCAGCCCCGTGCTGGTAACAGCCGGAAGATAGCTCTCCATCTTAAGAGCGATCGGAGATAGCTCCTGGGTGGGAATGATGTTGCCCGGATACGGATTGCGGCACAGTGCACCACCGTTCGAGGCGGTGCATGCAGCTGTGGTTGTTGGGTCATAGATAGGAACGGTTAGCTCGCCGAAGTTCCCCTGGCGCATAAGCGTCGTGGGAACTGTAAGAAAGTTCGGATTGATGCCTGTGCGGCCATGGTACTTGTCATAGGTCACATAGAAGAATCCCTTATGGCGTGTAAATGGAATCGGGCCCCCACCAGACGCAACGAATTCTGACTGATGCTCATCCGGCTTCGGCACGGGCACGACCTGCCCAGCGGAGTTTTTGTAAGTCGCGTGCTTGGAAGCATAGCTCCAAGTGTCGAACATGCGCGCACGCACGTAGGCAGCGAAGACGCCATGATACTGGTTGCTTCCTCCCTTGAGCGTGAAGTTAATCAGACCCGCGCCTTCATATTCGGCGTCAGGGGAACTGGTCACAACCTGAAACTGGTCAATCGCCTCCACAGGAATGGTATTGGCAACCACACGGTTATCGCCTTGCTGGTTAATAGTGAAGTCAGGCACGCCATCGACATAGACTGCTGCAAGATAGTTCCCTGTGCCTCCAATGACCGGAGCTCGCGATCCAGCGGTGGTGCCTGGGACTAACGTTGCGAAGGCGGTTGGATCACGCTGTTGTCCGCTCATCTGGAGAGGCAGATTCTCATAGGTCTTATTCTCCAAAACGGCACCGAGGGTCGCATTGGTGGTCTCAAGAGCGGGCGGAGCAAGGGTGACGGTCACCTGTTGCGTGTCGGCGCCAACCGCCAGTGCCAGATTCAAGCCGCTGAGCCTGAGCGCATCGATATTGAAGTTCTTCTGCACCACTTGACTAAAGCCCTTGGCTGTAGCCGTTACGGTATAAACGCCAGGCACGATCGGTGCGATGGTATAGAGGCCACTGCTCGTGCTCAATCGTGTCGTCACAACTCCAGTCGCATTATTGGTTGCCGTTACAGTGGCATTGGGTATGGCAGCACCGGTCGAGTCGACAACGGTTCCTTGAATGCCTGCTTCACCGCCAGTCTGCGCCCAACCAGGACGCGCACAAAGCGCAATCACGAAGATGCAGGCCATCCAGAGTCCAATACGGCTCGCGGAGTTACCACCTCGTGCGAGTTTGTCCCAAACATTCCACCTGTTCCGGTTAACTGCGTCCATTACTTCCTCCGAAGAGCCCATCCGACATCTTTCGTAAGCGAAGTAAACCTTACGGCGCTGGTTCAAGGATTGTCAATAGAAACTTTATTTCATAATGTAACTTATGGCATCGAAAGAGAAATTGCAGCAGCCAACGCACCTGTCCAGCACGTCCCCAGATTGTGGTCTATCTACGAGTCCCAATAAGACAGAGCAATAGCTCTCCCTCCAAAATGCTGAGAGCATCGTCCTGAAAGCTTAGGGAGCCTCGTAGAGTATCCGATTGTCGAGCAATTGACGTTCAGATTGGAGGCTTTATCCGCATCACACGCAGCGGTCCGAACTACTCAACGTGGAACACCTCACGCAGTTCACTCCACTTCTCACCAGCTTCAGCATCAGCCATGGACGACTGCATCGGATCCATGATGGCCCACCAACGCTGCGTGTCGGGACACGCCGACATCCTGCGCATGTCTTCTTTATAGTCTGTCCCGTGGTACTCGAAGTACGCAAAAAGAACACCGTTGCGGAGGAAGATGCTGTAGTTGCGGATGTTGCAGGCAGCAATCTTCGCAAGCACCTCCGGCCACACCTGGGCGTGATAGCGAATATAGGCTGCCTCATCTTCCTGATTGAGCTGAATGATCTGAGCTATGCGGCGCACGCGACGTTCTCCTGTTTGAGATATTTGATTCTTAGAGTGAACAATCTAACTTGATGCTAGACCTAACGGCATGTTTCCCTGGAGGCGGAGCACGTAAGGAAGCTGCGAGGAGGTTTCACCGACAGGCAGCGTAACGACAAGTGCTTCGTAGGTCTGGTGGAAACTCAGCGGGGCGGTTGATCCAAGCAGGTTGACGCGCTCAATCTTTGCACTGCCCGACGCGAAGCTGACGAGCCTTGCCTGCTGCGACGGCCATCTGTAGCCAAAAGCATATACCGATTGATTCGCCACGGTGAAGCGGAAGTCGGCGTCGCCAGGTGGGAGCAGCTTTGGCTTCGAAATGCGCGGGCCAGCCTCCGCGGTCGATCCACCCTTCCAGTCGCCCGGAGCCTCGTTGGGGATCAACGGACCTTCGCCCATGCGGACCCATGGGTGAGAACCNNTCGGGGATGGAGCCGTCGCCCATGGGAGAGATGTTGAGCAGGAGATTGCCGCCCTCGCTCGCGATTTCAATGAGTTCGCGAACGACGCTCTCAGCGGAACGCACAGTCCTATCCGTGGTGTAGCCCCAGGTGCTTCCGAGCGCGTCGTCACACTGCCAGCCGGCAGCCGGGTAGATCCAGCGTGGACCGCGCTGTTGTTTCTCGAAGTCCTGCACGCCGCCGAAGAGGTAGGCGACGTCCTTGGTCGCGAGCGTCGCTTCCCTGCCCCATTGGGCTGCGCGGTTGTAGTAGTAGCGGGAAGTGATCTAACTTTCATTCCTGGATCTATCTCCGGTGCTCTGGGGCTGAACTAGCATGATATTTCGCAATAGCTTTCCCTTTGGGCGAGAAGTCTTTGGCAACGGGATCGTGGTGTAGCGCCTTGAGACCGGCGACGACACTCTCGGCATTGACGATGGCTCCGGCGACGGTGGTGTGGGTGTGGGGGTCGCCGAAGAGCGGCTCGACAGCGTCCGAGCCCATTGCGTCATATTTGCGTGCCGTGATTTCGTTGAGGTCAATGAAGTCAGTGTGCTGTGCGGTGGCGACGGCGCGTGTCCAACCCCCGTAGGTGGCTGCTCCGCGAACAATCTTATTGTCCTTCCAGATTTTGCGCGGGATGAGCGAACAGAAGATTGGAGTCGCGCCTTTGGCCTTGGCTTCGACGGCATACTGCGTCATGTACCAGCCGAAGGTGTGGACTGTTTCCTGGCGTTTCAGAATGGTGTTATAGATGTCTTTGGTTTCATCACCGACGCCGGGGAGCGAGCCTCGCGCGCGGGAGGTGTCGTCGATGGGGCCGCCGTCGTTGTGCCCGAATTGGATGAGAAGGATGTCGCCAGGCTTGATGCCTTGCAGGACTTCTGCCCNNATCTGCCCAGTGGCCTTCGGTAATGTAGGTGCGCGAGCTTCTGCCGCTGATGGCGCGATTCACGATGTTGACTTTTTCGGTGTTGAAGTACTGAGCGAGCTCGTCGCCCCAGCCCATCTGTTTATTTGCGCCGTCGCCGCGCCCATTGCGGACAGTTGAATCACCGACGAGCCAGATGGTTGGGATACCAGGCTTGATGCTGGTGGATGGGATAAACCGTATCTTCTGACCAGGATCAGTGCTCACTGCAGAGGCTTGTTCCTCCTTGACTGCCATCCGCTTCAACTCGCTGGCTGCCAGAAGGTAGCCGCCGACGCCATAGGTATAGCTCGAACTGGGGAGATAGTACGCGGGCTCGGCACCTGTCTGCTGAATGGCACCGAGGCGGCCATCCGCATAGACATGCTGCAAGATACCGCGCCATGCTCTCTCGATCACAGGACGATAGGTCTTGGCATCGAGTACGCCCTCATTCACCCCCCAGGTCATGCCGTAGACCATCAGGGTAGAGCCAGAGATCTCGGGTTCGGGATAGTCCTGCGGATCGAGGAGTGCGGCGGGCCAAAGGCCATCGGCTTGTTGCAGCCCGGCGACACGCGCTGCCATCTGTTGCAGTTGGGTGATGTAGAAAGGGCGATGAGGATCGTTCTCGGGGAGGTAGTCGAGCGTGCGAGCGATGCCCCCCATCACCCAGCCTTCGCCCCGCGACCAGAAGATCTTCTTACCGTTGGGTTCGCGCTTTGTTTTATAGGATTCGTCGCGCGCATAGAGATGTTCATCCTTGTCATAAAGCAGATCGGAAGTCTGCTGCCATTGCTTGTTAAGATAGTCGATGTAGGCGTGGTCGCCGGTCGCGGCGTACATTCTTGCCCAGACGGGCGGTGCCATGAAGAGCGCATCGCACCACCACCACGGCAGCCGCGGATCGCCTGGCTTGAGCGTATCNNTAGATAGAGCTCGAGATACGTCTGTGCAACGCTTTGATCGTCGGCATTGGGTAGACGATTGCGCAGTGACCAGTCGAATTTTTGAGACATCGCGGTCATGGCACCGCGGTATTTGGGGTCGCCGGTGGATGCAGAGGCTGCCATAAAGCCGCTGTACAGAACGCTCCATGTCCAGATGCGATCGAAATAGGGCTGCGATCGCGCTAGTTCCCAGTCGGCTACTTTTCGCGTAGCCTTATCGATCGCGGCTGGCGTAAGGGAGGGCGAGAGATCGACCGCGACCGGGCCCGGATCCGCTGGGGCATCACCAAAGTGGCGTGCAGCGTCCTTGTCTATTCCCTGCTGCTGTGCGGGCGTCGGCGTTGGAAAGCTTTGGCCCTGAACCGTCAAGGCAAAGGTGGCGACGAGGGCAAGTGCAACGGTGCGTGTCCATCGATCAATGTTCATCAGTTCTTATCCTGTTCTGCAAAACTCTTCGTAGCGGATGTTGGCTTGTTGGGTGGGGCTTCGCGTGAGGCAATGCCAATGATATTCCTGTCGTCTGAGAGTGCGACGACGCTGCCGTCAGTGGTGTGGAGAGTTACGTCAGAGAATGTCCAGTCTTTAGCGTCGGCGATGTGGCCTGCGGTGGTTGCTTCGATCTGAAGATGCTTGAAGGTGAATTGATCGAGTCGGAGTTCGGGGAATGCGTCAATCTCAAAGGCTGTCTTCGCCCCGGTAGCTTTGATGTTTGAGATGTGTACATCGTGGAAGTGCGCTCTGCCCTGGTCATCGGGAACAGGCGTTGCCAGGACTTTCCAGTAGGCGGGGTAGTTGGTGATGCCGGCTGGAATCCTTGCATAGCTGTAGCTTGGGTTCCAGTTCATCGTGATGCGGAAGACAACGGGAACGTCGATGAGCGTGATGTCGTGAATGCGGATGTTCTCTGCCCAGCCGCCGCGGGTGTGCGCCGACTTGAAGAGGATACCGACACCGACATGGCCGAGACCCGTGAGGTTGTAGGCCTCGATGTTGCGGAAGCCGCCGGAAGTTTCGCTGCCGATGGTGATGACGGCGGCACCATCGCGCACGATAGAGTCGCGGAGTACGACGTCTTCGGTGGGGCGGTTAACGCGGAGACCGTCGGAGTCGCGACCCGCCTTGAGGCAGAGCGCGTCGTCGTTGACGGCGATGTCGGCGTGCTGGACGAGGATGTGGATGGAGGAGTCGATGTCGATGCCGTCGGTCGATGGGCCGCGGCCGCCTTCGTTGTTGCGGATGGTGATGCCGTCGACGGTGACGTTGCTGGAGTACACGATGTGGACGGTCCAGAAGCCGGAGCGGCGGAGTTTGAGACCACCGCCTAAATGGATGTGGGTGGAGTCGAAGATCTGGATGAGACGCGGGCGTTGGGCGTCATAGTCGGCGGCCCAGCGGAGGCCCCGGGGTTCGTACCCTTTGCGGAGGTTCCAGTAGCTGTCCCAGAATATTTTGCCGTCGCCGTCGATGGTGCCTTCGCCTTCAATGGACGCGTTGGACTGCCTGTAGATGTTGATGAGCGCGGCGGGCCAGGACATCTCTATGCCTGCGATGCGGGTGGGCATGATGGGATAGTCGGAGAGATGCTGTGAGCCGAGCAGAGTGACGTTCTTGTCGATGCGAAGCGTGACGTGGCTCTTCACGAAGATGGAACCGGTGAGGTAGGTGCCGGGGGCGAACATGACAGTGTCCCCAGACCTGGCGGCGGTGTCGATCGCGGTTTGAATAGCTGGGGTGTCGAGCGTGAGGCCGTCACCTTTGGCGCCGAAGTCTTTGACGTTGAGGGTTGCAGCGCTGGCCGATGCTGCGAAGGCGGCAATCGCGAGGAGAGTGAGGAGGCGGCTCATTTCTGCTCCGTCGTGACTAGAAGAACAGCGCCAAGAAGGCCGGAGGAGATGGGCTTGACCTTGTCGAGGTCCTGCATCTGAAAACGGTTGCCATACTTCGCGATGAGCGGCTTGTAGTCGTGAGGCGGTAGAGCCGACCAGGCGTTGAGTGCTGTGTTGTAGACGTGAATCTCGATGTGGTTCCGACCGGCCTTGAGGTACTTCGACACGTCGAGGGAGTAAGGTGGGTGCCAGAGTGCGCCGACGGGACGACCGTTGAGGATCACCAGAGCAGCTTCGCGCACCGGCGGATCGTAGTAGGCGTGCATGCCCGGACCAGTGCGGGTGACGAGTGGATTGGGTAGACCGTCGGGCGTGGTTGCGGCTGGTTCGGGCTCGGTGTTCGGCGCGCCAGGTAGTGGCTTGCCACCTTCTACTTTGAGAAAGGTCGGGCCATTGCGACGGATGTCGGCGAGAGTGAATTCGCGCGCGTAGATGGCTTCGCCGGAATAGTGGAGAGTGGCAGGATCGGCGATCCAGTCGGTGAGTTTGTCTTCGTTGATGGTCTTGCCGGTGGTGGCGAAGGTGACCCGCCAATCGTTACTGAGGTCAGCGAGTTGTTTGGTTGGATCGGGAGTGGGGGCGGAGGTTTGTCGGTCGTTGGAGAAGACGAAGACGCGGGACTGATAGGGCGCGAGGTGGATGGGCTGTGAACTGGATCGTGCCGCTGTAGCCGCGGCAGTGTCCGGGCTCCACTGCTCAGCGAATTTGTGCTTGGTCGCGAACGTAGCGGTAGTGTTGATNNCAACGTAGCGGTAGTGTTGATCGAGCGGTTGCTGGTGTTGACGACGAAGTAGATGTCGGCTGATAGAAGTTTGCGGCGGATGAAGCCGATCTGCTTCTTAGTGGCGTCGTCTGCGCTGAGGAGTTGGAAGTCAGGCGCGGCGGCGTGGTGCAGGGCTTCGCCTAGTTGCGATGTATCGGCGATGAGGGTGAACTTCACGAAGCTAGCTTGGGGAAGACCTTCCGGAGACAGCGACGGTATGCGACCGACGGCGATGACTTTTCCGCCCGCATCTATATAGGCTGCAATCTTCTTGAGAGTTTCGGCGGGGATACGATCAGTGGGAGGGAGAACGAGGATTGGGTGGTGGATGCCGAAGTGGTTGATAGCGTCGGCATCGATGAAGTCGAAGTTATAGCCGGCGCTGAGAATGGCGGCAGTGAGCGTAGGTGGGATGAGCCTGGCCATGGCAGCACTTACGCTGACCTTGCCCGGGGAAAAGCTGGCCCATGCGTCATCGGTTGGGAGAAGAACAGCGACTTGATTTGATGGTTGGCCTTGGCGCATGAGATAGCTGATGCGCGTGATGTAGGCTGTGACCGAGGGCATCACGGGATGCCAGGGGTTGTGGTCATTGAGCGCTGCGGCTGCATAGAGAGACCATCCGGGTTCGCTGACCTGGGCCGCGGAGTAGGGCCAGCCATGGAAGATGAGCTGATTTTCTCCCATGATGAAATCGATGTCCGCCTCCGACTTCATATCGAGGGGAGTGGCACGGAATACAGGCGAGTGCAGCCATGTGAAGGTTTCGCCCGAGGTAATGTTGTGTCCGAAGACATGATTTGCTGAGGTGGCCCAACGCAGGGTGGAGAAGGTGCGCCACTGAGGACCCTCGCCCTCCGCAAGGCCGACGAGGTTCTGGCTTGAGAAGCTGACGGCCGGTTCGCCGTAGGTCTGGGAACGGAAGAGTGTGTGATGGGCGATGGCCCAATCGTTGATCTGGGCGAGGTAGTTCTGGTTGACGAGTTCAGTGAGTGTCCGGCCGTAGTCGTGACGGATGGTGTCGGCCGCGACGGAGCCGCCTGCGACGAGTTCGGCGAGGTGGGGGATGAGATCGTAGCCGCGGCGCTTGAGGAATTCAGCGGGGAGGTTGGGGGTCCAGTCGGCACCATAGGCTTCGAGCGAGTCGGAGAAAATTGCGTACGGGGGCGTAGAGCCAAAGGCGTTGACGAGCGGTTCAGCCACAGACCGGAGGTGCGTGGCGACGGCATCGTGGCTGAATGGATCGAGGACGTAGCCCTCGGCTCCGACGGCGGCGCGCTTCACCTGCTGCCGCGTGTGGCTCGCGATGAAGAAGAGGACGACGCGAGGCGTGTCAACAGGGGTGACGGTGATTCCAGAAGGTGTCGGCTTGAGTGACTGCGCGGTGACTGGATTCCAGTGGTTTGGCTCACCGTTGACAATGCTTGCTGCGATGAGCGAGTCTCCGCCTGCTAACGGCGGAGTTGATACGGCTGTCTCTCCGGGACGGAGTTGAACCTGCACGGTGCGGAGGCGCCCCGCGGCCTCCGCCAGAGTGGTGGCGGGACCGCCGTAGGGCCAGCCGCTGCATAGCGTGGCGTCGATGCGAAGACCGAGTCTGCGACCTTCGGCTTGCGCGTAGTGGACATCGTCAAGCATTGCGGGGGAGAGGAACGTAAGATTCTGGAGGCCGCGAGCGGGGTCGTCGAGGGCGACGGGATAGACGAAAGCGAGTTCGGCACCGCCGATGCCATCAGCTTTCATCTGCTGGAGTTCGCGGAGGATTTCGGGCTTCTCGACGGCGACACCGAACCACCACCAACGGACCATAGGACGGGCATCGTCGGGCGGCGTGAGGAAGTGTTGGTGTATTTCGGCGATGCTTTGCCTGACGTTGAGGCGCTGCTGAGCGGTGGCGGTGATCGAGGCGCAGAGAATGGTCGCGGCGGCAAGAAGCCGACAGATAGTGAAACCCCGATGGGTCGTGCGCGCACGCATTGTTTCTGACTCCAGCTTCGTACGCATCGGTGTAACCTCGAAAAGATCCTATTTGGTCTGTATAGAGTTTGTCGCTTTGGTGCGCGATGCGGCATCCTGCGTAGTCGCGTTCAGGATTGGGTGGGCAAGTCCCGCAAGCATTGGGTGATCGTTCGCGGCATGGAAGAGATCGAAGATCACGACTTCGTTGGATCCGGCATGCAGCCACGGGCTGGGGACGAAGAGTGTCTTCTGCGGGCCTTCATTCCAATAGCGACCAATCGCGTGGCCATTGATCCAGAGTGTGCCTTTGCCGAGAGCGCTCACATCGAGGAAGACATCGCCGGGCGTAACTACGTTGAACTTTGCAAACAAGAAGTGCGGCCCTGCCGCAGCATTCTTTTGCGCATGCCTGGTGCGGGATGCATGCGTATTTGGGGCGGAGTCCATCCGCAGCGAATAGATATTCCAGCCTGTGAGGAGCTCCCCTGCAATTTTGACGAAATGGGTAATGCCCTTCACTTCACCACGCATCATCTTTGTTGAGTTGATGCGGCCAGAGTTCTCCACGAGGATGTCCAGACGTGCGCCTTTTGCGGCACTCAACTGGAGATGGTCCTGCTTGAATCTTCTGTCGATGGTGCCGACGAGTTCTCCATCGAGATAGACGAGCGCATAGTCGTGAACCTGGTCCAGCACAAGGGCTCCGTCGGCTGCGTGGTCGAGAACTTTGCGATAAAGGATATAGCCGTAGGCTTGCCCGAGCGCTTCCATCGTTAGAGGATTGTCCGATCGGATCGGCTTCGGCAGATGATCCCATAGAGAAGTTGCGTGGCCGGCAGCGAACGGATCCAACTCGATCACCGGCGGCGATGCGGGCACCGGAGGGAGCGGGACGCTGGAGTACTTTGCGAAGACCTCGCGGTAAGCATAGAACTTTGGCGTCGGATGGCCAGCCTCATCGAGCGGCGCGTCGTAGTCATAGCTGGTGACGTCAGGCAGATAGTTTCCCTCGGTCCAACTGGCACCGCTCATAAAGCCGAAGCTGGTGCCGCCGTGAAACATGTAGATGTTGACCGAGGCCTTGTGGTCGAGGATGTAGCGGAGATCGGCTATTTGCGTTTCGGTAGAGCGGGTCTCGTGAGGATGTCCCCAGTGATCGAACCAGCCGGGCCAGTATTCCGTGGCGAAGAGTGGCTGACCGGGCCGCTCTTTAGCGAGTGCCGTGAGACCGCGTTCCGCGCCGCCGGTGCCGAAGTTCACTCCTGAGAACACGCCGGAAAGCTCACCCGAAGCCAGACTCTTCGACGGGTCCACGGTATACAGCATTGAGGCGTCGAAGCCAGCACGCAGGAAAATTTCCTTCATGTGTTCCATGTACTTTGTGTCGTTAGAGAAATTTCCGTACTCGTTCTCTACCTGCACGGCAATGATGGGGCCACCGTGCCCGATTTGCAGCGGTGCGACTTCCTTTGCGAGGCGAGTGATCCAGCGCTCGACTGGAATCATGAAAGCGTCGTCGTTGGTGCGGAGAGCGGTGCTCATCTTCGGATCGGCGAGAAGCCAGGAGGGGAAGCCGCCAAACTCCCATTCGGCACAGGAGTACGGCCCAGCGCGCAGCAGCACGTTGAGATGCTCCTGCTGCGCGAGTCGGATGAAGGCGGCCAGATCGAGATTGCCGGAGAAGTCATGGACCCCGGGGCGCGGCTCGTGGACATTCCAGAAGACATACGTGGCGATCGTATTGAGCCCCATGGCTTTGGCCATCTCCATCCGTGCCTTCCAATACTGGCGCGGAATGCGAGCGTAATGCATCTCACCAGAAAGGATCTCGATAGGTTTGCCATCGAGTTCGAAGTGGTCTCCGACCACGACAAAGGATGGCTTATGGTCTGGAACGGACTGTGCCGCAGCAAGAACCATCGTCGAATCAAATGCAAAGAAACATAGCAATACGGCAATGCACCTCATCGCAGACACTCCCACAGCTGAGGTTGGCCCTCCTGGTCCAAGCCCGGCAAAACGGAAGGAACGCATCATGCGACAAACTCCTGAGCACGACCTTCTGGGTCACGACCAAACTCTACGGATTCGAGATAATAGATGTCAATAGACAAATCGTTTCTTGTGATAACCATAAATGTGTATGATCACATCGATCTAAAGTTATGAAGAGCCTCGCCAGATGAATCTCCGCCACGCCATTTCCATTCTCAGTCAAGGCCTCCGCAACATGATGTTGCTCAGCCTCATTTCTTTCTTATCCTGCATGCCACTCATCGCGCAAGGAGGCTGGAACGCTGCACGCTTCGTGCATGATCCACCAAACTCTTTTCCAGATCAGCCAGAAGAATTGAAGGATAATACACACTTCAACTCGTACGCTGCTTACGAACTTGCGCGTGCCATCGTACAGAATATTCGCGACCAGAAGCTTTCGTTAGCTCGCTATCTCAACTTGCCGATACCCCGGTTCGACCCTGCTCACCCCGACCCGTTTAGCAAGTGGCAATTTCCACCAAGCCCAGGTTCCTCCGCAGCAACTCCATATGCCAGATGACCTGGCCAATGGTTCCTATAGTGGAGAATGAATTGAATGGAGTAACACCATGGAACTAGCTTCGCTTCCAATCAACCGGCTGACCGCATTCGCACCCACAAAGAGAGCCGCTCATCGCGTATGGAAGTATCTGGCTCTGCCGTTGCTCTGCTGCGGGGGCTTCAGTTGGGGACAATCGGTGGATCTCAGCGGGATTGCGCATGCGGCGTTTCGTGTCAGTGATATTGCTAAGACAAGCGACTTCTACCAACGACTCGGATTTGTGCAGGCGTTCGCCTTCAGCAAAGAGGGCAAGACCACCCAGGCGTTTATCAAGATCAACGATCGTCAGTTTATTGAGTTGTATCCTCTGACTTCACGGGATCCAACGGCAGGGTTCATGCACATCTGTTTTGAGGCGTCGGATCTGGTCAGCCTCAATGCTGCCTACCGCGAACGCGGCCTTACGCCGATCAAGGTTCTGAAAGCCCATGCCGGGAATCTGCTCTTCACCATGGTTGGCCCTGAATCCCAGAATATTGAGTACACAGAGTACTTGCCAGGGTCTCTACACTCTGAAGATCGATCAAAGCATCTCGGGAAACATCGCATCTCGAAGCGTCTACTTTCGGTTGCTCTCAAGATGCATGACACGGCTATGGCCAGGGCTTTTTACCTAGATAAGCTGGCCTTCCTTCCCGGCACAAATGGCGACAGGAATTCCCTGCTTCTCGCCGGCACCTCTGGCGAAAGCATCGACTTGAAATCGTTTGACGATCACGCTCTTCCAGATATGGTTTTTCAGGTTGGCCATATTCGGCGTGTGGCGACAGATCTAAAGTCCAGGGGATTCGATGTTCAGATCACAGCCACTGGCGACTACATCGTAGATCCCGATGGAACGATCATAGAATTCTCTTCTGGCCACAGCTAATACTGTTGTGTCTATGATCACATCGAGTATGCTGATTGGCCTGTAGCATTCAGGTACAGGAGATTCGCCTGACACAGCCCAACTCATTGACCAAGTGGCTCGACAGCCCAGCGGCATCCATCTCGACTGCGATTTTTATCGCCGTCGGAATGCTGGCGTCCCTTGCAATCAAGTTGACGCTTCACAACCAGCATCTCCTCAATATCGTCCTCCTTATTGCGATTGCCGGTGCCAGTACTCCGCTGCTCATCTCGCTCACCCAGCAAGTGTTCAAGGGTAATTTCAGCGTCGATATTCTGGCCCTGCTTTCGATCGTCACATCACTCATTCTCGGTCAATACTGGGTAGCTGCGATCGTCGTGTTGATGTTGTCGGGCGGCCAGGCACTGGAAGGGTATGCGACCGGCCGCGCTTCCTCGGTGCTCAGCGCATTAGCCAAGCGAATGCCGCAGACCGCGCACCGAGCCGGCGACGGACTTGCGGATGTCCATATCGATGAAATCCTGGTCGGAGACGAGTTGTTGATCTATCCGCATGAGATCTGCCCAGTGGATGGATTGGTCCTCAGCGGCCAGGGGAGCATGGACGAGTCCTATCTGACAGGCGAACCTTTCCTCATCGCAAAAGCTCCAGGCACAAGCGTCCTTTCAGGCTCAATCAACGGCAACGTTGCGCTGAAAATCCGCGCGACGAAGATTGCCAGCGATTCACGTTACGCAAAGATTGTGCAAGTCCTCCATACATCCGAGGAAAATCGTCCACAGATACAGCGACTCGGCGATCGACTAGGCTCCTGGTACACGCCGATTGCGATTGCGATTGCACTTGCAAGCTGGTTCCTCAGCGGCAATTCTGAGCGCTTTCTGGCCGTCCTCGTCATTGCGACTCCCTGTCCTTTGCTGATCTCGATTCCTGTCGCGATCATCGGTGCGATCTCCGTGGGAGCGAAGCTCGGCATCATCATCAAAGATCCATCCGTCCTTGAAAAGATCGAGAGTTGTCGCGTGCTCATCGTCGACAAGACGGGAACCCTGACCCATGGCAGACCTCGTCTCACCTCTATCGATTGCTTCAACGGAATGACGCGCAACATGGCTCTTCAGTACGTTGCGAGCCTCGAACGATATTCCAAACATCCGTTGGCGAGTGCCGTCCTCTCCGCCGCACAAGAGGACGGGCTCGACCTTCTCAAAGTAGAAGATGTGTCCGAGGCACCCGGCACCGGCCTCAGAGGGCATATCTCCGGTCACGCGGTCGCCATTACTGGACGAGGCAAACTCTCGGCAGAGGGCACATCTCTCATGCCGCCCGTCGCTGCTGGACTTGAGTGCGTGTTTCTCCTCGATGGAAGACTGGCCGGCGTCATCCATTTTCAGGATGAACCTCGACTGGAGAGCCGATCGTTTCTGAATCATCTCGGCCCAAAACATTCCATCTCAAAGGTGATTCTGCTTTCTGGAGATCGCCCAGCCGAGGTAGCTCTCTTCGCCTCCGGCATGGGAATCACCGAGGCCTACGGTGGCAGGAGTCCCGAGGAGAAACTCTCATTTGTCCGTGAAATGACGTCGAAACAACGGACTCTCTATCTAGGCGACGGCATAAACGATGCTCCGGCGATGATGGCCGCGACAGTAGGGATAGCTCTCGGGGTCAACAGCGACATTACCTCCGAAGCAGCCGGCGCAGTCATTCTCCAGTCATCACTGGTCGGCGTCGATGAGTTGATGCACATTGGTCGCCGGATGCGCAGCATAGCATTGATCAGCGCCGTCGGTGGCATGGGCCTGAGCCTGCTCGGAATGGCCGCGGCCTCACTCGGCATGATCACGCCGATTCAAGGGGCAATCGCGCAGGAAGTTATCGATCTCCTGTCGATCCTCAACTCCCTTAGGATGATCCTTCCGACCGGTCCATTGACCGATTTTGAAGCCCCGACCACCCCCTCCGCGGTCGACGATATACCAGCAACGAATTGACCCATTGAAAAAGCATCTTCATCCCATCTCATCGCGTAGCCGCATCATCTCCCGGTGAGATCCTCTGAATAGACAGCGTGAGGGCCCGCCAAGGAGCACTATCGGCTCGGCGCGAGCTTCGCGCTGGTGAACCTGTAACGTAAGCGTCAGAGGAAACGCACCTGTTAGATGGGGCTTGGGTGTGG
>DHWW01000285.1:11481-24039 GCA_002413385.1 Granulicella sp. UBA5172 | reverse complement strand
TGTATAAGAGACAGGATGGATGTCGAAGCGGATCTCGCCGTCCACCGGCCGCCACGCCGATCAGGCCGCGCCGCTCCTCGTCGGTGAGCATGAGTTTGTCCAGCGTCCGCTGCGCGAGTCTCGGCGCAAAGCGCTCAAAGATTTGCATTCGCTGCGCTGTGTCTGGAAAGCTGCCACGCGTGTAGAACTCGTGAGCATTGACAGTAAACTCTGTGCGCCTTACAGCTTCCTGCATGCGATAGTTCGGCGTTAGCACGGAGAAGCGCCGTCGAATTCCAGAGCGCGCCGCCATGCGCCGAAACACAGGCTGCACCCGCGGGTCTTCAAGCATCTGGTCGGCAAACGCTACGAAAGCATCATGTACATCATCGTCAGGAACAGCGCTGGCGACACGGTTGATATAAGCCTGGGTCACATAATTCTCCGAGTACAAAACTAGGATGCGTCAAAGAGTAGCAAACGAAGCATGGTGCTGATGTGCTCCCCTCGGCATGGTGGAACAAATCCTGATAATTGGGCATAGCATCAACGCGTTGCAGGATTATCGCGCCATTTCAGCCCCCACTCTACGTAGGGCGGAGAGTCTTGCACACAAGAAAAGGCCGTCCATTCGGACGGCCTTTTTCGTACTCGATCACCTGAGCAGACTAATCCCCAGCTACAGACTCTTCGATGTTGCTGACTACTTCAGCCTTGCTAGCGACCGGCGCAGCGGGCTTGATGCCACCCAGTCCACCGATCTCCCCGATCGCAACAAATCCACCCGGAAGCTCCGGCTCCTTGAGGATTTCTTTGCGGTACAGCTTGGCCATACGAGCGTTCTCGGCATCGTCCTTCAACTTCTGATCGCGGGCGCGGATCTTTTCCTCGCGCGCGTTCTTGGCGATGCCGCTCTTGTCGAAGGTATCGTTCGCAGCCGAGTCCACATGCTCCTGGTTGAGCACCAAATCGTAGGTAGCTTCCTTCTCGAGACCAACCTTCTTGCCGCCGGCGAAAATCTCATGACGGCCATGCTCCTCGTACCACTTGGTGAGCGATGACGTCATGTGCATCTTCTCGATGATGTTGCGCCAGCCTACGCCCGTGTTGTAGGCGCAGAAGCTGATCTCGCCCTCTTGCGTCGCGTACGGGATGATGCACTGCTCGGTCCGGCGGAAATCATAGTTGAAGAGATCCTGGAACCACATGCCGGCGATGAAGAGGAAGTTCCAGCGATCCGCGCGACGCATCCTGATGTCATCCATTGTGCGGTCCGCCGACACTTTGCCGTAGTTACGGCCCGTTGCGCCGAAGCACTTATCGAACTTCGCGAACAAATCGACGATTTTGAAATGGGTCGGCGTATTCATTGGCTCGTAGTTGCGAAGCAATGCAAGCCCCGCGCCGATCATCGTTAGCACCTTGCCACGCGCAGCATCGTTGACGCGCGCGATGTCCTTAGCCAGGCGATCGGCATTCATGAACGCAGTTACCGGCACAGCTTCCTTTGTTTCCTTATCGATCATCAGCGCCATGCCAATGCCGCAGTTGGGGTGGCATCCGCAAGAGAGTTGACCCCAGTCATGGTTAGGTCCATGCACCAGGTCGGCCCAGTCAGAGAAGGTTGACATGAAGCTGATCGGGAACCAGTCGCGAACAGGCTCGCCGAGGCCGGTCTGGTTCTTGACGTCGTGCGCGAGATGCGACAGCGTGTAGCGCTGCGCCATGCGGCGCTCGTCGGAGACATCCTCGTCGCGGCCAGTGAAGGACACAGGCTGGAAGGAAAGAAAGTTGATCTTCTTGGGGTTATCGAGTGCAAACTCGATGATGCGGCCGACCTGCTCGTTATTGATGCCGTTGATAATGCAGGTGACGGGGACGATGTCCACGCCGGCCTCATGCAGGTTATGGATGGCCTGAAGCTTGACATCGAACGCATTGCCGACCTTGCGGTGCGAGTTGGGTGCATTGCCGATGCCGTCAAACTGGAGGTAGGCGTAGCGAAGACCCGCCTCAGCGGCAGCCTTCGAAAACTCTTTGGACTTGGCAAACTCGATGCCGTTCGTCGCAGCTTGGACCGAGGTGTATCCGACCTTGCGCGCGTAAGCTACCGCGTCCAGGAAGTAAGGGCTCAGCGTGGGTTCGCCACCCGAGAACTGCACCGACATCTGGCGCTTCGGCTTGATCGTGACCGCATTGTCGAGCATGGTTTTGATCTCGTCCCACGTCAACTCATGCACAAAACCGACTTGATTCGCGTCCATGAAACAGGGATCGCACATCATATTGCAGCGGTTGGTGAGATCGATGGTCAGCACCGATCCGCGACCGTGGGTTACCGTCGAGGTCCCATGATTATGTAGCTTGTCGTCGTTGTGCGCACGGATGTCGCGGCCAGGGAAAACCTCTTCGAGGTGCTTGAAGAAGGCCGTATCAATCGACATGAGATCTTCAAAGTGGCCGTGGATCGGGCAGTCCTTCACCATCAGGATTTGACCGTCGCGCTCGATGATCTGCGCCTTGATCTCTCCAACCTTCTCGTTCAACAAAATCTCGTGGGGCAACTTGCCGTCTACGATCTGCTGGCGAATCTGGGGTACGCACTTCGGACACAGTGAGTCCGTTGTACGCGGCCAGCCGAGCGGCGGCTTCTCTTTCTGGTACGACTTCAGCAGTGGCTTATCGGACCACTTCGGAGTGAAGCTCTTGTTGGGGCTAATTGAATTCAGCCGATTAAATACGCTCCAGCCGGCCTTTGCGCCGAGGACAATGCCTTTTTCCAAGAACTTCGTTGCTTTTCCCATTTTTCTCTCCTGAAGGTTCGCCGCGACCATTGTTTGGCGAGAAGTTCGTTCCCTGTCTGACTTTGCAAACGTATAACCCGCGTGGTGCGTAAGCCTGTTCGCCCACGGGGCCCGCGGGGCGAGAACTGAATGCTCCTCGCGGTATAAAGCGTAGGGAATGTCACGCTAGAAGTCGCTATCTGTGCAGCGAATGGGGATATTCTGCAGCGAATGGGGAAAGTCACGACTCAATGAGAGGCCAACGGGCGATCCACTACGGCACCTGACGCATCACTGGCGCAGCTCCACGATCGTCGCCCCCTGACCACCTTCGTTATAGGGCGGCTCCGTAACGGACGTCACATGCGGGTGTTTACCAAGGAACTCCCGCAGCGTCCGGCGAAGAATCCCCATACCCACCCCGTGAACCACGCGGATGCGAGGCAAACCCGCCAGGAAGGCTCGCTCAACGAAGCGCTCTACCTCACTCTCGGCCTCATCCGCGGTGCGACCGATGACGTTGATCTCCGAAGTGATGTAGTCGGAGTCTTCCGAACTCGAGTTCGTCGAGACGGTAATCCCTCCGCGCCGCTTCACTGCGTCCAGCGGCTTCTCCGCAACTGCGATGATCTCTGCAATGTCGCTGCGTGGCACCCGCGTCTTCATGGGTCCGACGGCAACTTCCAGCGTCTTCGCGTCGATCACCCGCACCACACGCCCCTCGCGGTTCAGCGACTTCAAGCGAACCAGATCGCCCGCCTTTGGCTCACGTTGCCGGTCAGAGATCTTCCGCTCGGCTCCGCTCTGCGGAGGCTCATTGTGCGCGATCACCGTCGTCTGGAACTGCTCCGAAAACTCCCGCTTGAGCCTCGCAATACGCAGGGCCGAGTCACGAGCAATCTTCTGCGCTACCGTCTTGTCATCGATCGCCTTGACTGTGTCACGCAGTTGCGACTCAAAGTCCTCGATCAAACTTTTGAGCTGCCGTTCGAGCTCCCGCGTTCGCGCCTGCTGTTCAGCCCGCCCCTCCTGCTCCAGCCTTAGCCGCTCTTTGGCGAGTCCGCGTTCGCTGGCCGCCAGATGCTCCCGCTCCGCCGAAGCGGCCGATAGCTGTGCATGCAGTTCATCGAGAAAGCGCCCGATATCAACCTGTTGCGTCGTCATCTGCGCACGCGCATTCGCAACAATCTCGGGATCAAGTCCAAGTCGCGCAGCAATATTCAACCCCGCAGAAGCCCCTGGCACGCCCAGCCGCAGGTCATACGTCGGTGCCATCGCCGCCTCGTCAAATCCAACGGCAGCGTTCAGCACCCCCTCATGCTTCGCCGCATAGACCTTCAACGACGTAAGGTGCGTCGTGATAATGCACCAGGCGCTCCGCTCCAGAAAATGTTCAGCGACAGCCACGGCCAGCGCCGCACCTTCCTCTGGATCTGTCGCTGATCCAAGCTCATCGAGCAACACCAGCGAGCGCTCATCCGCATGCCGCGCAATGCGGTCTACATTCACCACGTGCGCTGAGAAGGTAGAGAGGTTCTGCTCGATCGACTGCGCATCGCCAATGTCAGCGTAGATTGCCGTGAACATCGGCAGCCGCGCCTTCTCCGCAGGCACCGGCACGCCAGCCTGCGCCATCAGCGCAAGCAGCCCGGCCGTCTTCAACGCGACCGTCTTACCGCCCGTGTTCGGGCCGCTAACGATCATCTGCTTCTTGCCCGGCGGCAGCGCGATCGTCAACGGAACGATCGCCCCCTCCTGGGCACGAAGCCGCATCTCCAATAGTGGATGCCGCGCCGCGAGCAGGCTAAACTCACCAGCCTCATCCGCTGGAAAGACCTGATCCTCTCCAGCGAAGCTCGGCCGCACGCAGGCAAACTCTGTAGCAAATCGTGCGACCCCCTGGTGCGCATCAGCCTCCGCAAGAATCGCCGCGCCCACCAGTAAAGCCTCAGCCTGAGCGGCGATCGCACGCGTCATCGCCACAAGGATGCGGTGAATCTCCCCCTGCTCTTCATCCAGCAGCCGCGTCAGCTCGTTGTTGTGCTCGATGGTCTCCATGGGCTCGACAAACACCGTCTGCCCGCTCGAACTCGACCCATGCACCACGCCGCCGACCTTGCGCTTGAACTCCACCTTAACTGGAATCACAAACCGCTCGCCGCGCACCGTGATCAGCGAATCCTGCGTGCTGCCATCCTCGGACAGCTTCGCCAGCGCACGCCGAAGGCTCGCCTCAATCGCGCGATGCTGCTGGGCCATCGCTCGCCGGATACGTCTTAGTTCAGGAGAAGCATCATCGCTCAAACTGCCATCCGGCTCAATCTTCCCACTCAGCGAGCGCAGCAGATGCCCGAGATCATGAGACAACAACGGTGCGGACATCTCTTCGATCCCGGGCCACTTCGCACGCACAGTATCGGGCGGCGTAAGCACTGTTTGCCGCCAGGCCTCGACGCGCTCCGCATGCATAATAACTGCTCGCAGCTCGACAGCCTCCAGCGCAGCTCCCTCAATCCGAGCCTTATCGAGTGTGTCGATAACATCAAAGATTCCACGAAAATCGAAGCTGCCGCCCGTGATCAGCCGCTGCATCTCAGCGTTGCGCTGCTGCTGTTGATTGATCCACTCCGCATCGGCACTGGGCTCCAGGGAGCTCACCCATGCTCGGCCCAACGGCGATTGCGCACGGCGCGATAGATGTTCGATGAGCTCGGGCCACTGCAGGGCCTTTGCGCTGATCTCAGACAAGGGAGCCGGAATTTCAGGAAGGAATGCCACACCTCTAGAATACGGTGCGAACGATGACCACCGGAAACGCCTCATTTACCCCCAGAAAGCGAAACCAGTAGTACGCTATCTGCGTAGTCCTTATCATCGCGATCAATAAAGTCACAGTTCGCGGAGGTATCAGGATGACCTGTTCAACATGCGGAGACGCCCTGTCGCCGGATACGCGCCACGGAGCCTAACCCCGCGAAACGCATGTGATCGCAGTTACGGACACAGACGTGCAGCGGACATAGAATACTCACATGGAATTCCCGGCAACTCGCTTGCGTCGTCTGCGCTCCACCCCCGCCATGCGTTCTCTCGTCCGCGAGACGCATCTGCGCGCCGGCGCGCTTATTTATCCGCTTTTTCTCTGCGAGGGAGAAGGCATTCGCCGCGAAATCAGCAGCATGCCCGGCGTCTTCAATCTCTCCATCGATGAAGCACTCAAAGAGATCAAAGCCTGCTCCGATCTAGGCATCGGTGGCGTACTGCTCTTTGGCATCCCCGGTCAAAAGGATGAGCAGGGCAGTGGTGCCTGGGCGTCCGACGGCCTCGTCCAGCGAGGCCTCCGCGCAATCAAGGCCACCAGCGAAGCACAGTCTCTGGTCGTCATCGCCGACGTCTGCCTCTGCGAATACACCTCGCATGGCCACTGCGGCATCGTGCACCGGGACGGCGATCATTTCGAAGTAGAAAACGACTCCAGCGTAGCGCTCCTCGCAAAGGCCGCTGCGTCGCTCGCTGAAGCTGGAGCCGATATCGTCGCACCCAGCGACATGATGGATGGCCGCATCGCCGCAATGCGCACAGCACTCGACGAAGCCGGCAAACACAACACGCCGATCCTCAGCTACGCCTCCAAGTTCGCCTCAGCCTTCTACGGCCCCTTCCGCGATGCCGCCGACTCCGCCCCGCAGTTTGGCGATCGCCGTACCTACCAGATGGATGGCGCCAACCTCCGCGAAGCCATGCGCGAGATCGAGCAGGACATCGCCGAAGGTGCCGACATGCTGCTGATGAAGCCCGCCATGCCTTACCTCGACGTCATCCGCGAAGCCCGCACCCGCTTCGACCTCCCCATGGGCGCCTACCAGGTCTCGGGCGAGTACTCCATGCTGCACGCCGCCTTCCAGCGCGGCTGGCTCGAACCCGAACGCGCCATGCTCGAAAGCCTGCTCAGCATCCGCCGCGCCGGCGCCGATTTCATAGTCACCTACTTTGCCAAAGATGCCGCAAGGCTGTTGAGCTAGGCGATCACAGGTCGCTCACCGCTGAACAACTCCGCTTCAGCTTTCCGCCTCCGCACCAGCCCCGCGACCACCTCGCCCCCGGCATGCACCCACAAGCCAAACTGCGCAGCCGCTCCATCGAAGTCCCCTGTATTCACCTTCCGCAACAATGTCGAGTGCAGGAAGTTGCCGCCCCCAGCATTAAAGCAAAAGTCTACCAGCGCATCAAACTGGCTCTGTGAGACTCCCACGGTTATCCCTAGATTCACACAGCGCACCGCGTCCTTGAGATCAGCTAGTAGCAGCATCTCGGCCTCTGCATCATTGACCGTCATGCCCTCCACAACCCCAGGGCCGGTATGACCGTACCCCACCGTCCATACGCCCGCGCAATCCCGATAAGCCTCCAACCGCAGGCCTTCAAAACTCTTCGTGAGCGCAAAACCCTTTTCGCTATACGTAAATTCTTTCATCCATAGCGCACCTCCAAGAGCGCATCGATTTCCTGTACCCCGCAACAAAACTCCCGCTGCATCGCGGGCCGGTACTCGCACATCAAATGACGTTGGGGCGTAGCAGCGGCTAAACTAAGCTGTCGAACGAACCGGAACGCGCGCGCTGCACCTCCGCGATCGCCCAATGAATGGAGCTCACTCTCTTGGCAGAAACTATCTATGACCTGGTCATCGTCGGCGGAGGTCCAGCCGGCTACACCTGCGGTATTCGCGCCGCGCAGCTTGGCCTCAAAGTCGCCCTCATCGAAAAGACCGACGTCCTCGGCGGCACCTGCCTCCACTGGGGCTGCATCCCCACCAAGGCCTTGCTCTTCTCCGCCGAAATCTGGGACCACCTGAAGCACGCCGCCAGCTATGGCATCGAAGGAGTCTCCGCCCCCATCCTCAACTGGGACAGCCTCCTCAAGCGTAAGAACGACATCATCATCAAGCACACCAAGGGCCTCGACTTCCTGATGAAGAAGAACAAGATCACCGTCGTGCGCGGCCACGGTCGCCTCACCGGCCCAGCCAAGGACGGCGTCTTCACCATCGACGTCTCCGCCGAAGACAAGGGCAAAGGCCAGGGCTCCGAGCTCCAGACCAAGACCCAGGTACAGGGCAAGAAGGTCGTCATCGCCACCGGCTCCGACGCCCGCATGCTCCCCGGCTACAAGGCCGACGACACCATCCTCACCAACATCGAAATCCTCACGCTTCCCGCGCTGCCGAAGTCCCTCATCGTCATCGGTTCAGGCGCCGTCGGAGTCGAATTCGCCTCTGTCTTCAAGAGCTTTGGTGCCGAAGTCACCATCATCGAGGCCCTCCCGCGCATCGTCCCCGTCGAAGACGAAGAGGTCTCCAAGGAACTCGCCCGCGCTTACAAAAAGCGCGGTATCGACGTGAACGTCAGCTGCAAGGTCGAGAAGATCGAGAAGATCAAAGGCGGCGTAAAAGTCAGCTTCACCGACTCCGCCGGCAAGCCTCAGGTCAAAGAGGCCGAGAAGGTTCTCGTCGCTGTCGGCCGCGGTCCCCGCACCGCCGACGCTGGCCTCGACAAAACCAACATCCAGCTCGACCGCGGCTTTATCCCCGTCAACCAGTGGATGGAGACCTCCGAACCCGGCGTCTATGCCATCGGCGACATCGTCGCCGGCCTGCCCCAACTTGCCCATGTCGGCGCGATGTGCGGCGTCGTCGTAGCCAGCAAACTCGCCGGAAAATATGCTCGCGCCGTCCGCAAAGACCGCGTCCCCGGCTGCACCTACTGCGACCCCCAGATCGGCAGCGTCGGCCTCACCGAAGCGCAAGCCAAGGAGAAGGGCTACCAGGTCAAGGTCGGCAAGTTTCCCTTCGTCGGCAACTCCAAGGCCACCATCGTCGACTCGCACGATGGCTTCGTGAAGGTAGTCTCCGACGCCAAGTACGGTGAAGTCCTCGGCGTCCACATCATCGGCCCGCAGGCCACCGAACTCATCGCCGAATGCGTCGTCGCCATGGAACTCGAAGCCACCGTCGAAGAGCTGATGTTCACCATCCACGCCCACCCAACCCTCTCAGAAAGCCTGCTCGACGGCTTCTCCAGCGTCGAAGGCATGTCCATCAACGTCTAGTAGTCCCTTGGAGAAACACATGAACTCAGAACAAAAGCCTCCATTTCCGCCGTTCACGCGCGAAACTGCCATTGAGAAGGTCCGCAAGGCAGAGGACGCATGGAATGGCCGCGACCCCCAAGGAGTCGCGCAGGCCTACTCTATCGATAGCCGCTGGCGGAACCGCAACGAGTTCATCAACGGCCGCGAAGAGATCATCGCCTTTCTCGCGCGCAAATGGCAGCGCGAGGCTGGCTATCGCCTCGTCAAGGAACTCTGGGCCTTCACCGAAAACTGTATCGCGGTGCGCTTCGCCTACGAATCCCATGACGAAGCCGGTCAGTGGTTTCGCTCCTATGGCAACGAAAACTGGGAGTTTGACTCCAATGGCCTCATGACTGCCCGCCACGCCAGCATCAACGATCTCGCGATCACTGAAGCAGAGCGCCTCTTCCGCTGGCCCTCAGGCCGCCGTCCCGACGATCACCCTGACCTCAGCGATCTCGGCCTGTAGCAATACCATGCACATGCATCTCCTCCAACTCGGCCGCATCCCCTACGCCGAAGGCCTCCGCATCCAGACCGAGGTCGTAGCAGCGCGCAAAGCGAGAGCCATCGGCGACACGCTCCTCCTCCTCGAACACCCGCCCGTCCTCACTCTCGGCCGCAACGCCACCCGCGCCAACATCCTCGCGTCCGACGATCTCCTCGCCCGACGCGGCGTCGAGATCCACGAGATCAACCGCGGCGGCGACGTCACTTATCATGGCCCCGGCCAGCTCGTCGGCTACCCCATCTTCGACCTCCGCGGCGACCTCCCCGGCAAGCGCGGCCCCCACCTCGGCCCCGTCGACTTCGTCCGCCTCATGGAAGAAGTCCTCATCCACACCTGCAAAGACTTCGGCGTCCCCGCTCAACGCATCTGTAAACTCACCGGAGTCTGGACCCTCGCCGGCGGCAGCATCCGCGAGAAAAAAATCGCAGCCATCGGCGTCCACGTTTCCCAGGCGGTCACCTCGCACGGCTTCGCCCTCAACGTCACCACCGACCTCCGCGACTTCGACTGGATCGTCCCCTGCGGCATCACCGACCGCACCGTCACCTCGCTCGAACTCGAGTCCCCACAGACCCCGCCCCCCACGCTCGAGCAAGCCGCGAACAGCGTCTCCACCAACTTCGGCCGTATCTTCCAGCGCCAGATGCTCGCCGTCGACTCCCTCGACGAACTCCTCGCCACCGACTCCCTCAACCTCTAAAACCATCTGTACCGAACGGTACGAAACACCCGCTAATTCCGTCGTAATGCAAGCCAGCATCCCATCCACAGCCGTATAATCCTGAGGTTGCACTCTTTTCGCGCCTCAGACCCTCCCGGAGACAGTTCCCCATGCCGATCAACGTAGTCATGCCCCAAATGGGCGAATCCATCACTGAAGGCACCCTCACCAAGTGGCTCAAGAAGCCCGGTGACACCGTCGCCCGCGATGAACCGCTCTTCGAAATCTCCACCGACAAGGTCGACGCAGAGATCCCCTCCCCCGCCGCCGGCACACTAGGCGACATTAAGGTCCAGGAAGGTGACACAGTCGTCGTCGGCACCGTCGTCTGCGCTATCAACGACGCAGGGGAAGCCGCTCCCTCTACCCCAGCCAAGCAGGAAACCGTCACCCCCGCAGCCGTAACGACTGCCGCCAAGGATGAGGCCGTCGCCGCTCCCGGCCCCGGAGCAGCGGGCCCCGGCACAGAAGTCCTGATGCCCCAGATGGGCGAGTCCATCACCGAGGGCACCCTCACCAAATGGCTCAAGAAGATCGGTGACACCGTCGCGCGCGACGAGCCAATCTTCGAAATCTCCACCGACAAGGTCGACGCCGAGATTCCCTCCCCCGTCGCCGGCACACTCACAGAGATCCGCGTTCAGGAAGGCGAGACGGTTACCATCAACACCGTCGTTGCGGTCATCGGAGGTGGTGCTGCCGCCCCAGCAGCAGCTCCCAAACCCGCAACTCCGGCAGCTGCAGCCCCTGCTACTCCGGCGCCCGCGGCAACTCCGGCGCCATCCGCCTCAACCGGTGAACTGCTGCGCTCCTCGCCATTGGTTCGCAAGATCGCCTCCGAAAACAATGTCGATCTCAAGACGGTCCCCGGCACCGGCGCGTCTGGTCGCATCACCAAGCAGGATATCCTCAGCCACCTCGAAGGCGGAGCACCTGCTGCTGCACCTGCACCGACTTCCGCACCGGTCGCCGCAGCGCCCCTACCATCAGCACCGGCCAAGCAGACACCTGCAGCACCCGTCTCGGCCCCCGCGCCTGGCGAGCTCGTACCCCTCTCCAAGATGCGCTCCATCATTGCAAAGCGCATGGTCGAGTCCAAGGCGACCAGCCCTCACGTCCACACCGTCTTCAAGGTGGACATGACGCGCATCGTCAAGCTCCGCGAAAAGGAGAAGAACAAGTACGAGCAGCGCAACGGCGTAAAGCTGACCTACATGCCGTTCATCACGCGTGCCGCCGTACAGGCTCTCCGCAAGCACCCCATCGTCAACGCCTCCATGCAGGGCGAAGCGATCCTTTACAACAAGAACATCAACATCGGTATCGCGGTCGCACTCGAGTGGGGCCTGATTGTTCCCGTCATCAAGCAGACCGAGGAGAAAAGCTTCCTGGGCGTCGCGCGCTCCATCGTCGACCTCGCAGAACGCGCTCGCAATAAGAAGCTAGCGCCCGACGAAGTCGCTGGCGGCACCTTCACCCTCACCAACTCCGGCATCTTCGGCGAGCAGTTCGGAACCCCCATCATCGCTCAACCCCAAGCAGCCATCCTCGGCATCGGTGGCCTCAGCAAGGAAGCCATCGTCCTCACCGACAAGGATGGTCAGGACACCATCGCCATCCGCACCATCCAGTACTTCACCCTCGGCTTCGACCACCGCGTCATCGATGGTGCCGACGCCGGAAAATTTATGTCCGACTTCAAGGCCTATCTGGAGAACTGGTCAGAGGACATCGGGTAATCTGTCCTGCAGTTCGCTAGAAATCTATCCAGTATCGTCACTGCAATGGGCCTACAACATCCATTGCAGTGACGTTCTGTTTTGCCCTATCAGTTGCGCTTCTCCGTGAAATACGCGATAGCGATATGCACCACGGTCCACAAAGCACCCAAGGCAGCGGCAATCCCCTTCAGCCGCTGCACACTGCGCTCATGCGACTCCACACGCGCCTCCAATTGGTGCAGCCTGCCTGGCTGCCCAATCCCCATCAACTGCTGCATCTGAGCCTTCAACACGCTCAACTCCTGCAGCACCTTTCCCTCGAAATTAGTCATCCACCCACCTTTCTTTGCTCTAAAGCTCATCAGCCAGCCGACTCAGCTTAGCGGCACATTCACAAAAATAGCGCTTGAGAACCTCGAGTAGACCGGTGGCGTGCTCGCATCATACATTCGTACGTAATAGCGCTCCAGTTGGGCAGCACGCGGTATCGAGAAGTTTCGAACCGGACTCCGCAGCACCAGGTCTGCACCATCCACACCCATGCCGAACCACCAGTCTCTCAACCGAACCTCAAACCCACCGCCTGCAGGCGGTGCCATTCCGGCATCCACCTGCAAGGCAGTTCCCGTCAGGCTCGTCACGGTCAACTGCTGCAGGTTCGCAAGCACCTGACCGGGCGCGCTCGACGCCGTCTGCGGCAGATACGCATTC
>DHWW01000285.1:0-11436 GCA_002413385.1 Granulicella sp. UBA5172 | reverse complement strand
TACGATCCCGCGACCGCAGCCGTGCGACTGGTCGCAAACGCAAGCACCGCCTGCGCTGCGCTCTCGCAATCGACGCTGCTCCGCGCCACTGGCAGCGTTACCCGGCCTAACCAGCGACACGTCCCCGGCGCGCCATTCACAGCCTCCGATGCAACACTCGCACCATCCGCCAACCGCGCAATCGACCGCCGCTCGCCACGATACTTCACAGTTACATGCTCGCCCACGACCGGGATCCGCCCCGCTAGAAACGTCACCTTGCCCCGCGATCCCGACGCCGTGCCATAATTCACCGCGCAATCGACACCCTGCCCTGCAACACCAATCAGACGTGTCTGCACCACACCGCTCGGCAGCGTACTCACAACCCAAATGCTGCCGGGCCGCAGCACACTCACTGACCCCACCGAGCCAAACAGTTGCGTCGAATTTGCCAGAGCAAACGCACACGTAGCCGGTGTGTTGCTCAATGAGCCCGAGGCAGCAGCACTGTCATAGAGCACCGTTGCCGGCGTATTTGATGCTGTGCCCTCATCGACCAACTCAAACACAACATCCATCGGCGCTTCGATGCCCCCAGCACTGCCAAATCCCTGCACCACGCCATCGACCATGCAGTAGTACCGCTGCATCACGCGCTGCATCTCCACGCAGTGCAGCCGCAGGCGCAGCGTATACGCATGGCCCGCGATCGGAGTAAACACCGTGCCGACCTCCACACCATTCACCACCGGCACGATCACCGTGACACTACCCGTTCCGCTCACGCTCTGCCTCACCCGAAATCCTGCAAAGCAATCCGCCAGCACCATCAGCCCCTGGTACATGCCCGCGAGCATTCCATCGGACGCAGCCCCCAGCATCACCCCGCTAAGTTGCACGACAACCGACCCACCCATCTCCACAGCATCCAATGCTTCCACGGTCGTCTGCCCGTCAAAACCATTGCCGCCATTCATTGTCAATCCGGCCCCGGTTAGCGAGAAATGACTCCCCGGGTCACTCACCAGCCACTGCGCAGGATCGGGAGCCGCTTCGTTGAAGTTATCCAGCACGAGTATCCGGTTGGAGTCGCGATGCCCGGCTTCGCTCAGGTCGAACACCATTGTCGTTCCATCGCCCAGAAAGTTCTCCTCGATGTACGCCGCTGGCTCCTCCGCTCCCGAGAGCGTCACATCATTCGCCAACATACGCACCGCGGTGGTCTGTAGCCCCGCAACCGAAAGAGTGCCATCTGCGTCGCTGAGAGCATGCGTCACATTGCCCACCGGCTCGATCAGTACCTGCCCATTCAGTGCGCGATACGCAGCATACGCAGAGCTTGCCGCTTCCCCCGCATTCACGCTCCATGGCACTGAGGCGCGCGCAGCAAACGCTCCCGTCGATGGAACGCTTGCTCCTGAAGCAACCGTCACCGCAGACGAGCCGCCAGCCTGCGCTCGCGACGCCAATCGTGCCACGAGCGCCGCGCCATCCAGGCCCAGCGACATCGCATCGCGCAATCCCGCGCCGGAGCCTAGATTATCCAGCAACCACTCATCGCTGACAGCCGTTATGCGTGCCCTGTAGACCGGCCCCATCGACGCATTGCCTGCATAGATCCTCACCGGCTCTGTCGCCAGGTATCCAGTGAACAACACCGTCATATCGGCGGCCGTAACGGTCACTTTGCCGCGTCGCGCCGGCACCGCCAGACCTTCCGCTCCCAGCACGATCTCCGCCGTGCATCGTGAAGGCACATTCAACGCTCGCTGTACCGTGATCGGTCCCTCCGCAGCCACCGCTTCGGTGTAATCAATCGCGCCTAGTCCATCCAAATTGTCGATCGTAATCCGCACTGTCTCTCCTCCACTACAAACCTAGCCAGCCACGTAACTGCGGAAGCACACCACCGTTTCGCCGTCCACCGGATCCTTCACCGGCAACGCACGAAACGCCGCACTGAGCTGGACCTTCTCGTAGCCCCCGCCACTCGCAACATTCACCTCAGCAGCTCCACTCATCGCCTGTAGCCGTGGATAGTGCCAGATGACACGCTCCGCCTGCTGACCCTCACCGACAAACACCGCCGACCATTCCTGAAAAAAGCTCGAGCCCTCACGATCGCAGAACCCCACTACACCACTCACCTTCATGGCCGCACTCGGCACTCCGGCAATCAGTGGCGCCTCGAGGGTCAGCGCACCGACAGCACCGCTGACAACGATCGACGCGACACGTCCCACGTTCAACGTCACGCGCCGCACATAATCCACATCGGTCAGCACACTCCGCACATACGCCCCACTCACGCCGCTCCCGACAAATCCAGTCTGCGTTACATAATCCACATCGACCGCAACCAGCTCACCCACGGCAAACGAAGCAGCCGCAGCGGCTCCCACCTGCAGCACGCTCGCAGTCGATCCGCTCTGCAACGCAACTGCAGGGATCCCGGTTCCACCTGATCCCCCGGAAGTTGCACCTGTGGCCACCGTTAGCAGATTCATCTGCTGCGTTCCAGCCGACAGCGCCAATTGCAGCTTGCCCCAGCTCTCAAAGCTGAACGACACCGTTGCCTCGATCTCGCTTCTCGCCTGCAACTGCGTCGTCGCAGGAGCACCCGTCCGCACTGCCTCAACCTTCGTTCCGCACTTACGCGCAAACCCAGCGATCCATCCCAATCCAATCCAAGGAGCAGGCGGGCTGTTCAACGCGAACGCCCCACTCTGCGCCGCATCGAAGATCGTTGCCTGCTGCGCAGCACGATTTACCGGGGCAAAATACGCGCTCACTCGACCCACCATCGGAGCCATCGTTCCCGTCACATCATTCACAGCTCACCTGCTTCCTGGTAGCTCATCACGACGACCGTTGCTGTACGCGCCAACCTGTCTTCCTTGATGACCGTCTTGCCAAACACGACCTCGCCCCACCAGATACTCGTGCTCATCACAGCCACCGGCGCACCGTTCACCAGGCCCGCATAGTTCATCTTGGGCGCGCTCCTCGGCAGCGTATTCACCGCCGCTTGCAACTCTGCATCCATGGCCGCCAGTGCACGCCCCCGATCCATCCCCGCATTCATCGCCGTGCCCGCTGTCTCGTATTCAAACTCGCACTCCAGCATCACCGTGGGCATGGCACAATTTGCGTCGACGCCACTCACTGCCCATCGCATCCGAAAGCAATCGGGCAGTGCCACTGCGGACACAAGTTCGTTCTCCTCGACCAGTACGCCTGGCCGCACGACACCGCGCAGCACAATCGTCCGATACGAATTCAGCGCGGCCAACCTACCACGCAACACCTCATAGAACGTGTCCTTCGCGTTCTGCACATTAGCCTCCTTGGCTCTCTTCGCCTTCGTTGCTCTTTACCGAACCGGTGGCTTCAACGTCAGGCAATAGCAGTAAGGCTGACCCATCGCCTGTGACGCAACACTGTTGGTAATCTCATACATCACGTCGTCGATCTTCACGCCCACCGCAGTCTCAAACAGCACGGTCGCCGAATCGTACCCCAGCGATCCCAGCGCCGCGTACACAGCACTCGCAGACACCATCAGCTTCGCAACGCTATTCGCCTTGCTAAACGTCGCAGGCCCCAGTACCAGATCCTGAAACTCCGGCGTCGCCAACCCCAACTGCTCAGCATCGTTCCCCGGCACTGCAGGAGCCGCAACCCGCAACAGCACCGTCCTTCCACCCGCCGCACGCATCAACGCATCCGCGCCACGCATCACACCATCGCTTGACTGCAGCAAATCATCCATCGCTAACCAAGCCTCTCTGCCACATACGGACGCAGCAGCGCCTGCACCTGGCTATCAATCAACGAGTCGCTAAAGTATTGCGTTTGCAACGTGTCCATCTTGCTCGACTTCACATTCAGTCCCGGCGTAGCCTGCGCATTCCGCACAATCTGCGCGCACGCCACTTGCACCGCATTAGGCACCGTCGTCAGACCACCCGTATACGTCACCTCAGCCTCGGTATACCGCATGCCCATCACGTTCCATGGAAAGCGAAATTCACCTGTCGGCAAGCTCACATAGAGAGTCGTCGGATCCACATCCACCCACTGTCCCGGCAGGGCGAATGCAACAGCAAAACCGGTCTGATACGCGAAGTCTCCATAGAAATCATCTCCATATCCAGGTCGCGAATACTGCGCTCGCACCGCATCCACGCTGATCAGCGGGCCATAGCTCAACCGCACAGACTGCGCTCTCAGTGGAATTCGCATGCGCTCGGTATAGCTCGCGGACATCAGCGATGGCCGTCGGCAGTAAGCCTCGATCATCGCGGAAGCCGTCGTCACCCACGCATCGGCCGTGTCCGCCGTCAGTCCAAACGCCACATAATCTGCTGGCAATAAATATCCCATTACTCTTCTCCCTCTCCACTCGCACCCACATCAGCGATGAAGCCGGAGCGCCCACCACGCTCCGGCCCCTTTCACTCGGTCGACACTAGTTCCTAGCGATCGACGAGCACCTGATAATGCGCATAGCTCGCGCCCTTGACCACGACGGCCCCAAACTTCACCGCCGCAAACTGGCTAGCCAGCGAACCCTGCAGGCCCAGCTGGAATACCCGCGGATTCGGCTCGCCCAACCAGTGATACTCGATCAGGTCTTCGGTCACGATGTACGCAGGAAGCACAGCGGTACCCGAGCCCGGTGTTCCGGTGTAAGGCAGTGTCCACTCAGGAATCAATGGAATATCTCCAGCCTGGGTGCTTAGTGTCTTCACCGTGAGGCCACCCTCGATGGTCCTCGTGTTGAGGATCACATTGAACTCTGCCTTCATCTCGCGATCGATCAAATCAAGCAGCACCGGATTCGCATAGATTGCAGTCGGCCGAACACCGAAGCTGCTGTTGGCAAGCATCTGCGCGATCGTCGACTTCAACCCATCCACAATGCTCTGGGTCGTGCCAATGGTCGCGGTATTGCCGCCCGCAGCAATCTGCCCGACTGCGCCGAAATACTGTGCGGTCGTCGGCGAGCTAAGGCTGGTGTCTGTACCATTCCACAGCGCGATATCATGTGTCCGCAGAATACCATCCACCGTGTCGGTCAGATCCTTCGCCTGAAGATACGAGAACTGGCTCTGCTGCTTGCCCAGTTCAAGATCAAACAGGTTGTAGTTGATCTGTGCGACCAACGCCTTCAGAGGCACACTGCGCTCAACACGAGTGGGCTGCACAATCGATGGAACAATATTGCGCGGATCCACGAACGCGGATGATGCTGCTGAAGCGGGAATAGCCGTTTGTTCAAAGAAGCGCGAAGGGTGTCCTGTCGCGGGTACCTGCTTGATGCGCTGACCGAACACGCCACGCCGGCGAACCAAGTCAAGAATTTCTGTCTGATAAATCGGAACTTCAATAGCACCCGGTCCAATGTAATCTGCCGTTGCGTTGATATCCGTAAACTGTGCGTTCATTCTGTTTCTCCTCGTATATTCGTTAAGCAAATAGCGCAGCTCGGACCGTAGTCCTGCCGCGCCATGTTCTTTCCCACTCACTTACGATCATCTCGACCGAAGCGACCCGACGAACTAACCCAGCAAGCCCGCGCGTCTCAGCTCAGACTTCACCGCAATCCGCTGCTCGATGCCGAGGCTCGATAGCGCACCGTCCAGTGAAGGTGCGTCAATCGATGCGCCGGCTGCGCCCAACTCCAGCGTCACGCCCTGCTTCGCAAGCATCGATGCCATACCCACCGGCAACGTTTTGCGTCCAAACTCCTGCGAACCAGCCGATGCCGTTAGCTCGACGATTCTCGCCTCAGCCTCCGCTAGTCGTCGTTCCAGCTCTGCCTCGCGAGCGGTCTCCACTGTCGCCACAATCCGGCCAACATGCTCCTCTGCCTCCGCAGCCAATGCCACCTGTCGCTCAACCAGCCGCGAAGCAGCCTGCTCCAGGGCTTCAGCCACAGCCTCAAGCCGCTCTGTCGCTTCCATTAAATCCACCACATTCCGATCTTCCATTGCCTATCCTCCATCTTTCTCGCGCCCATCAAGACGCACTACTTTGCCACGGCCACCCGTGTTAGCCGATGGTCAGTTCTGCGGCACACACGAAACGATGTCCCTCGATAGGCCGCCTTCTCACGCAACAGAATGGCTGCGCCTGTAAAAGTCGCCCGCGTCAGCCGCCACACCACATCGCGCATGTCCGCGACATGCGCATCTGCCAGTTCGTAGCTCATCCCCATCGCGCTGTCAGCTC
The DNA here is from genome assembly GCA_002413385.1 of Granulicella sp. UBA5172. GTDB lineage: Bacteria > Acidobacteriota > Terriglobia > Terriglobales > Acidobacteriaceae > Granulicella. Next base: position 5,217 of record DHWW01000285.1, on the reverse strand, counting down.
CAGCTGTAATACCGCCAACCTTCGCTTCCATCTCCGGAAAGTCCCGCGCAAACAAGAACCCACTTACCAGCAACTTGCTGCCGTCCAGATGAGCCGACGTGATAATGCCGCACTTCTGCCGCGCATCATGTCCGTCCCACCCAGCTTTGTAGTCCACCGCCATGCCCAGCAAGCTCGGCAGCGCTGTCTCCGCGGCCTCTCTCGTCAGCACTACGCGATGTCCGCGCGCACCACTCGGAGCCTTGTCGCTGGGCACATCGACCAACGTCAAACAGCCCTCAAACGGCAACCGATTCGGGTGCCCAACCACCTCTGGAAACTCCACCGCCATCGCCCGCAGCTCGCGTCCACTACAACGTTGCCGCACCACTCGACGCAACTGCACTGCTCTCTCCATGCATTCCTCCTCTTCGCTTTCCTTCAATCGAGACAAAACGCCCATACATCAAGCGTCTGTTACTCGACCAATGGACTTGCTAACTCTGCCGGTGCCAGGCCGCGCAACGCCCTCACCTCTGCCACCGACAGAACTCCCGCAGCCAGCAACTTCGTCTGGATCTCCATCTCGACCGCCTCATCGCGGCTCTCGAGGTCGCTCCATACGAATCGCAGATCGCTCCAACCCAGACGCTTCACAATCACGTCGCGCGTCAGGTGATCAGCAATCAACTTCGCCAGTGGAACGATCGCATTCTGAAATGCTTCATCTGCCAACTCCCCTGCCGTTGACCGGTTCACATTCTGTGAAACACCCACCATCATCGCCGGCAGATCAAACGCATTCGCAATCATCGTCAGCAGAAACTGCTGCCATTCCAGCCGTAAGTCCGCATCCGTCCCGGCCGCAAACTTCAACACCTCGGGCTTCTGCTCCGAGCTCAGCACCGGAACCCGTCCCGAGCCCTCAACTTCATCCTGCCACCAGCGAATCAGTCGCTCATGCTGTTCCGGAGTCCGTTCATTCAGCCACAGCGCATACTGCACCACGCTGTTCGAGGCCAACCGTGCTGCATACCGGTGAGCCTGCAGAAAGTGCGAAATGGATTCAAACGCAACCTCCACCTTCCCCAGTCCAAACGGAGTATGACTCCGCGAGTTCAGCCGAACATACATCAGCTCGTCATCGCGCAGCGGCAACAGCGCCTCCTTCCCGAGCTTGCCGGTAACTTGTGCATACCGCGGTTCGCTCGGATTGCCCTTCCAGTTCCCGTTCACCTGGATCGACGCACCATCCACCGGATAGATCCTCACCGGCAGATCACTGTCTCCCGTATCGATCTCCGCTGCGCCAAAGCCACCTACCAGTGTGTCCTCGATCACCTGTTCGATCATCGTGCGAAAGCTGTCACTCTCGTTCGGCATTTCGAAGGCTCGCGTCAGCGCCTCTGCCCTCTTGCCGCGATCGCCTACAAGGTCCTCCCCCGCACTCTGCCGCACCTCGATCCGCCAATCCATGCACGCAATCCGGTCCTTGATGCAGTTAATTGCTCGCCGCGCCACAGGTGTCTCTGCAAACCGTCGCAGATTCGCCGCCGTAGGCTTGGGCAGAGCATTCTGGATGCCTGTCGTCCGAAACGGCGCGAAGATAGAGTTCATCCCCAGCGGCGTTACAGTTGTCTTACGCTCGCCAAAGTTCTCTGCCGACGGGTCTATTCCAGACGCTTCCACTCCAGCAACCCGCTTCCATATCTCTTTCACTGACGCTCCGAAACTCATTCCAACCTCCTCTTCAAACACAAAAGACGCAGCCATTTGGCTACGTCTTCTCAATTCCATCGTTCCTGTTCCCTACTTCGCTAAACTCTCAGCTCTCGCTTCGCCGTCTCTGCCACACGCCCAAGGTCAGCAACCGTCAACACCCTGATCGCCTCACGCTCCATCACGCTCACTCCGAACCCATACTGCTCCTGGTCCGCAATAGCGCCGATCGTCTCCACCACGGCAGTCAACTCCAATTCCACACCCTCGCTGCTCATAACGCCGTTTCGCAACGCTTCCACCGAGTACGCAATCCCCTTCGCGCCCTCCACGTCATTCTCCAGCGACACTGCATGAAACATCCGCACCTTGCCATTGCGATACCCGCAGTCGATCTTCAACGGATCGCCCACCTGCGTATATTGCGCCGCAGCAATCTTCTTTCGCATCAGCCGCCACACACCCGCGCGCTCAAACGTATCGCGCATGTTCGACACAATCGCCCCGCGCCCACTCGCTTTTCTGCGTGTCGACGGCACCTTCATCGGCTCTACATACATCCGCAGAAGCTGCTCCATCTCCGCTGGCAAACTCTCAGCCAGCGTCCCGCGCATCTCCGTCAGCTGCACGCTATTCGAAAGCGAATCCTCCAGCGTCTCAAGCATCGGCTTCGCATTCACCCGCAACTCCACCCCAGCCTGCAACCTCAGCGCAATCTCCGATTCCAGCGACTCCAGCAGCTCCACATCAGCGTCCGGATCCAGGCACTTCACCCGGCTCCAGTCGCGCGTAAACTTCACCGTCGCGGAATCCTCCCGCCCGGCTTCGCGCAACACCACGCCAATATTCGCAAACTCTCCCTTCACTACATCCGGCACATACCGGATGAGAGAAAATTCGCACTGTAACCGCTCGCGCACCCAAACCTCCAAGTCCTTCAACCGCCAACTCTACATTACAAAGTCTCCCGGATTTGCCCTAAACTCAAAGCTCCCCGGAACCACAATGCTCTTCACCGCTCCCCAGTTCGGGAATGGTTCCCGATTGGACACACGAAACTGTTCGATCAACTCTCTCACTCGCAGTCTTCGCTTCAACAACATCTCCATCAGACGCTCGATCACTACCGTATCGCCGCCGTACCACTCTGGCGGGATCTCTTCCGCGATCTTCCACAACCCCTCCGCCGCAAACTCTTCTACCCGATTCAACCATGGCTCAAAGCTCTCCCAGCCACGTACCCTGGCATACACCTGGTTACGCGCAAACACGCCTCGCAGCGGCGCATCTGGAAAGGTCCATTCTCCCGCATTGAAGCAAAACCCCTGGTCAATGAACGTCGCTCTATACTTCCTCTCCCTCGGCTTCCGTTCAAACACCGCCTGTCGTCCATTGCAGTTGCCCGTCCATTTGTCCAGGACCAGCATCCCCGCAAACTCGGCCAGGTTTCTCACCTCATCCATCTGCGGCTCGGGCAGGTAATCCACAACTTGCCCCGGCATCAGACCTCCAACAAACCTACTCCCAAACTGCAATCCACTCGCACATCGTTCACGAAGACCACGCCCCAGGTCCACCACCATCTCGGGGCTATTCGCAATCAGCCAATCACTCACCTCGACCACATCGCTCTTCGGCACCGACAACCCTACCGCCTCGGCCATCCTCGTTGCAATCAATTCGTTCGCCAGCACCCTCAGATGTTGAGCATTGTTCTTGAACTTCACCACCCACAGGTTTCCATCCGCACCCAGCATCAACTGGCTCTGCGCTCCACCCCGCATCCGACGAATCGCCTGCACTGCCGTTACCGCCAACGCCCGTACCCCACACCATCACCTTATTCCATCCGCCCAGGTTCCGTGGGACCTGGGCAGCATTTCCTCACGCACCGCCTGTGCCACGGCCATTGCCATCACCAGATCATCGTGCGCGCCATTCGCCGCTCCAGTCTTTCCACGCTCTCGTCCCACAAACGTCCTGCACTCGCTTAGCAAGCGCTTGCTCTTGAAGATCTCTGGCCTCTGCTCCAAGAGCGATCCCAACCTCGCCGTCATCTCCGGCTTCGATACCGCCGTCGTCAGCCACCCTGCCTCACTACCCTGTCGGTACACCGTCGTATAGTGCTCGCTCGTCTCGATATACGCCAGCACAGCTGCACCATGATTATTCCGCTCCACTGCAATCATTGCACCGTGATATTCCTTCGCCAACTCCACCGCAACCTTCGCCAGCTCCGATGGCCTCAGTCTCTCCTGCAACTCGGCACACTGCAAGCCCGTCAGCCGATCAATCACCTGCACCGCTGCAAAGTCACCGTCCTCACCGCCGCCGGCAGAGTCTACCGCCACCAGATATTTGCGTCCCTCCTGTGGCGGAAGCCAAACCAGCAGCGCTTCCCCTCGACGAGTAGCCACAATCTCTTCGTACTCCCCCAACTGGCGCTCGATCGCCCCAATATTGAAGAAACACGATCCCGTCGCCCGGAAGCAGGTCTCCGCATCCTCAGCAAACTCCTGCGATCTCAGCCCTCCATAACTCCGCTCCAGCCCTCGCCGAAACCCGATCTGCTTCTCGCTCAACCCATGCCGCTCGACCAGCGCCGCCTCCACTTCGGTCATCGCAGCAGCATCCACACGAGGCCCCACATACGAAGCCTCCATCCACCACGGCAGAAAATGACGCACCATCGCATTCCTGTCACCGCCAGCCTCGACACCCGCACACCACTCCACATAGAACGCTCCATATGCCCCGTTTGGGGTGCTCTCCAACACCAATTCACCACCCGGAGCCAATGCCGCCCTCAGCCCTGCCAGCGTCATCGCTGCATCTCCTGGCCATCGACTCACCTCGCTGCAATGCAGATTCTGCAAACTCATCCCGCGGCCTGCTCCGATATCGCAAGCACTCGCCACCCGATACTCGCTGTCGAGTTCCGGAAAAACCATCTGCCCCGCATTCGCCCTGCTTCGCACTAGCGGCCCTTCGCGCATATCTTTCGGAAGCTCCTCCCACATCCGCTGCACGATGCGAAAGATCCCCTCCGCCGCCTCCCGGGTATGCGCCACCTGTAGTGTCAACGTTCCAGGCTTCGTAATCGTGCGCAGAAAGAACCTCCCCGCCACCCACGTCGTCACTCCCATCTGCCGGGCCTTCAGCACAATATTCTGCCGTCCCCGCTGCTCTTCAAATCTCCGCTGCGCAGCATTTGCCACCAGCGGCTGCAGGCGTCCCTCCCTGTCACGCACCCGCAGCCACTCCGCAGCCATCTCAACCGCCATCTCAGGGCCGCACTCCATCTGCCGGCCCAACATCTTCAGCGCGCTCGTCTCCACCACGTCTCATCCCCACCTCTGCTCCTCGATAGTCGCAGTCTCGTACCGCGCCAACGGCGCCCCACCAGGAACTGGATCAATTAGCAAATTGACAGACCACGCCATCAGAGCATCCCTTTCCAGCCCTCGATTACTACCGCAAACGGCTTACTGCGCTCTCGGTTGTCCTACGGGTACAGGG
>DHWW01000106.1 GCA_002413385.1 Granulicella sp. UBA5172 | reverse complement strand
CCCTTCGCACTCCACCACGCCGACGCCACCACCCATCCCCTCCCCCCCGAGCCCACCCTCGCCTTCCTCTTCCACCCCTTCGAACTCCCCATCCTCCGCCGCTTCCTCCGCCACGTCGAGTCCTCCCAAGCCACACATTCCAAACCCTTTGACCTCCTCTACGCAAACGCCGAGCACGGCTCCCTCCTCGACCGCCACCCCGCCTTCACCCGCCTCTGGATGGGCCCCGTAGCCATGACCCCCGCCGGNNGCTCGCCGACCACCTCGCCGATCTCGCCGCCATCGCCGAGCAAAAAGAATACGGCTCCACCGGCGACGAACTCTGCGCCATCTACCGCTATACCGGACGAAAATCAAAATAATTCCCCACCCGTGGAACTATCCCGCTTTTCAGCACGTATACAGAGGTAGATCTTATCCGTACGATTTTCCTAATAAAATTGGGGCATCGTTCGAATAACGAACATAAGGGCGATAATAGCTTGCATTTAATGGAACGATTTGCTAGTCTTATTCGTAGTAGTTCATGTGCACAGCATCAAGGTCGCGCCGCTCAAAACAAAGCAGGCGCACCGGCACCAAGCCTCAAATTTCCCCGTGGCGCGACGGCTGAGTCAGGATCTCAATACCGCCCCCACGGACGTACAACACGAACACAACGCAGTAGTAGAGCGCCGCATTCCCGGTATTCCGGTCGCGGCGCCACAGGAGAACCACATGTACCTCGCATTGATTACTCTCGTATTCGCTTCCACCATCTTCACCCCGAGCTTCATCGGCATTCGTGCTCGCACCAATGCTAACTGGCGCTCGCTGTAAGACTTAGAAGCAATACAAAATACGAAGGCCGCGACTTCAGAGTCGCGGCTTTCGTCGTTTCCAAGCCTCATTTCCGCTCAATCCCGCCATCGCACCAGCAGCAGCCGCTCGTTCTCCGCCTCACCCTGCCAGCATCGAAATCTCCGCATCCGCGCGCTCCATCACGCTGGAAAACTTGTCCCCCCACTCCACCATCACCAGCGCATCCGGAGCCTCCGCCATCTCCCACAGCCCAATCCCCTCCATCTCCCGCTCCGTCTCCAGCCGATACAAATCCAGATGAATCAGCCGCGTCGAACGCCCCCGGTATTCATGGACCAGCGTAAACGTTGGGCTCGTCACCTCATCCGCATTCGCTCCCAGGGCCCCGGCCATCCCCTTCACCAGGATGGTCTTACCCATCCCAAGCTCACCCCGCAGCACCACTAACTTCGGCGCAATCAATAGTTCGGTCATCATCTGACCCAGCCCCAGCGTCCCGTTCTCGCTACGCGTGCGCAGCCGTTTCTCGCGAGTCCAAGCCTTCATCGTCCCGTCCCATTCGTCGCTGTTCCATTCGTCGCTGTCCCATTCGTCGCTGTCCCAGTAATCCACGTCAACCCATCCGCATCCATCACCCGCGCTCGAAACGCCTGCCACAAATGCCCCACCGTGTCCGTCGCCAGCACCGTATGCTCATCCTGCTCCAGACACGCAAAGTCCCCCGCCAGCCCATGCAGAAACACCGCCGCCTCAACAGCTTGCGCCACATCGGGCCGCCCTTCGGGGCCAGCATATTGCGCCAGCATCGCACTCACAATTCCCGTCAGAATATCCCCACTCCCGCCCTTCGCCATCGACGGATTCCCGGTTGTATTCACCGCCACCCGCCCATCCGGATGCGCCACCAGCGTCCGCCACCCCTTCAGCACCAGCGTCACCCCATGCTCGGTCGCAAACCGCCGCGCCAGCCCCACACGATCGGCCTCAACCTCCTTCACCGTCATCCCCACCAGCCGCGCCATCTCCCCCGGATGCGGCGTCAGCACAATCGTCCGCCGCCGCCCCTTCGCCTGCGCCGTCTCTACCGCCGCCTTCAGCAGCGACGTTCTCCCAGCCAGCGCATTCAGCGCATCGGCATCGATCACCATCGGCAGCGTCACGCGCTCCACAAACGCCCGCACCCACTCCGGAGTCGTCCCCTCCTGCCCCAGCCCCGGCCCAATCCCCACCACCGTAATCCCCTTCAGCAGCTTCGCCAGCGGCTTCTCCTCGAGCATCTCCATCGACAGCCCGCCCCCACCCTCTGTCGTCAGCGGCGTCAGCATCAACTCAGGAGCAACCGCAGCCACAATCGGCAGAATCTCGCGTGGCACGGCTGCCGTCACCAATCCCGCACCCGCGCGCATCGCCGCCACGCTCGCCATCGACGGAGCACCAGCCTTACCCATCGCGCCCCCCACCAGCAGCACATGCCCCAATCGCCCCTTATTCCCATGGATCGCCCGCGGCACCTCGGCAATCGCCTTCGCACTCCCACACCAACTCAGCTCCGTAGCCGACCGAATCGCTTCCTCCGGCGTCCCAATCCCCGCCACCACCACCGGCCCAAACGTCTTCCCGTTCGTCAGATGTCCAAACACGTGCGCCAGCTTGGGAGCGGCAAACGTCACCACCGCATCCGCCCGAAACGCGCCCTCAGCCCTCTCCTCCACCGAATCCGCATCCCATCCGCTCGGCAGGTCGACCGCCACCACCGTAACCTTCGTCGCTGCCAACAACGACTGCGCCAAAGCCGCCAGCCCACGCAACGG
>DHWW01000143.1:14164-27259 GCA_002413385.1 Granulicella sp. UBA5172 | reverse complement strand
GCGAGAATTGGAAAGGTGTTTGGCGCCAGATCGGGCATGAAAGGTCTATCTGAAGCAGATGTTATCGATCTTAGCCAGATGACATCGAGTGAGCTTCGAACTCTGCGGCACAGTCCCGGCGCCGCATTAGGTTCCTCCCGATTCAAGCCAACAGAAGACGACCTGGATCGCATCGTTGAACATCTTCGACGGCTGGATGTCCAGCACTTGCTTTTCATGGGCGGAAACGGCACAATGCGAGGCGCTGAGGTTGTGAGTGCGTTCTGCCGGAAGGTGCATTTTAATGTGCAGATCATGGGAGTTCCCAAGACCATCGACAACGATCTAGTTGCTACGGATCGCTGTCCGGGTTATGCGAGCGCGGCGCGTTACATCGCACAATCAACCCTCGATCTTGGCGCGGATATTCGCTCTCTCCCGCAGCCGGTTACGATTCTGGAAACGATGGGCAGGGACGTGGGATGGCTTGCAGCCGCGGCTACGCTTGCGAAGGTGGCCAGTGACGATGCGCCCCACTTGGTTTATTTGCCCGAGACTACATTCTCCAGGGATAAATTCTTGGCTGATCTCGACACGGTCGTGACCCGGCAGGGATGGGCGGTCGTTGTTGTTTCCGAGGGCATACGCAATGCAGATCGGAGTCTTGTGTACGAGACGAGAGATGCTTCGCAAATCGATCCACTAAGTCGCCCCATGACCGGCGGTGTAGCCCAGTTTCTCGCCGGTGTGGTTGCGGAGAATCTGAGGATTCGTTGTCGCAGCGAAAAACCAGGGCTCCTTGGCCGAGCATCAATGGCGCATGTATCCACGCAGGACCAAGAGGACGCAAAACTGGTTGGGCGCGAAGGAGTTCGAGCTTTGCTGGCCGGAGAGACTGACAAGATGGTGGCACTGCGTCCACTTCAAGATATCAATGGAACAGCATGCGAATTAGTACCCCTAAGCGCAGCCGCCGGTATCGAACGCCCTATACCCCCCCAATGGCTGGTCGAGAATCCACTCGCTGTGACGGACTCGTTTCGAGAATATCTTCGTCCTCTCGTCGGAGAACTTTTCCGGCACTCTCCTGTCCTGACTTCCAGACTTCAATCAATGAGAGCCTTCTAGCTATGTCCGTTAGTTTTGAGCACGGTTCGACAAGAAACCTCGGTGTCCTGATCTTCGGCCGCAAACGGCCGGGGTTCGATCAGGACTGGAACAAGATTACGCGTGAACGCAGTCTTGAGACATTGAACTCCCTGGGATTCACCTGCATCGGAGCAGACGAGCCGGCGATCGATGACGCAACAATTCATGTCGCGATGGAGCAAATCCAGAAGGCCGGCTGCGAAGCGCTGATCGTGATCCAGCCATCGATCAGCGATGGTCAGTTTGCTTTCACCATCAGCCAGAGATGGTCCGGCCCTCTCATCCTGTGGGCCACTCCTGAAAGGCCTGGAGACGGCAAGGTCAGTTCCTGTTCTTTGGTCGGGCAGCATCTGTGGGCCTCGATCTGTCGGCAGGCTCATCTCCCATTCGAGTTCGTCTACGGCGCCGGAGAAGGCGTCTATCACGATCTACTTCGGGCGGTCGCGCTTGTTAGCACGGTATCCCGTTTGCGAGGGGCGAAGATAGGTGTTGTCGGCACGTATGTTCCTGGATTTATCGATCTCGCCGCGGATCCATTTCTGATCTCACAGACATTTGGTCTGCAACTCCACTCCTTGAGTCTGCCGCAGTTCATCGATCGCGTCGGAGAAGTGGGCGAGCAAGCCATCGAACAGGATCTGGCCGTGGTGAACAAGCTTGGCCTGCTCCTGAGTGAGGGGACAAAGGAAAAGGCTCCGGAGGAGCTTCTCGCCCTGAACTCTCGCTTCTATCTGTCGATGACCGATCTCATGAAAGAGATGGGTCTCAGTGCTCTGGCCCTTCAGTGCTGGCCTGAGCTGCCGAATAAAGTTGGCCAATGGCCGTACTTCGCGGTCTCGAGATTATTGGCCGAGGGAACAGTAGTTTCGATTGAAGGCGACGTGGATGGGGCGATTTCTAGTCTCATCAGCAGCCTTCTTGGATTCGGTCCGGGATTTTTGACGGATTGGTTGGAGCACGATGACTCCACCGTTTTCTTCTGGCATCCTGGCATGGCGCCTCTCGATATGTGCCACGCAATTGGAAGTGAGTGCGGTCCTACCCTCGGTGCTCACTTCAATGGAGCACGGCCATTTGTCGTCAATGGCAGTCTTCAGACCGGCCACTCCGTTACCGTCTCGCGGCTCTGGCGATGTGACAACCAATACCACATGACAGCTTTTGAAGGCCGGGCGATTCCACCAAAGCGGCATGTTTCTGGCAATAGCCTCCTCGTTGAGATCGAAGGAAGACCGGTCCCGGAGCGTTTCGATGAATTGATTCATGCCGGCATGCCCCACCATGTTCTGCTCAACTTTGGAACCCATACGCAAACCTTTCGGCGCTTAGCAAGGCTTCTTTCGATCGAATGGCACTCTTGAAATAATCCGGTGCGAACAGGATAGGTCCCAAGCCTCTGTCGCAAGGTTCTGTAAGAGAACTCTAGATCCAAAACACTAAAGCTTTCTCTTCAAGCAAAGACTCGCGTTGTTGTTCCGGAATGAAATCGACTGCGACCCGTCAGCATTTCTCTGAATGGCGTTGCCGTTTCCGGTCCAATAACAAGCCAAACACAGGGAGAAATACACGATTAATGCGATCTATTGAGCGCTTTATTGTAAAAAGACGGACAAATCTGCGGATATGGTTGTGTGCGCTATGTGTGGCATTAAGTAGTCACGAAACGTTAGCTGCACAGAATAAACTTTCTCGCATCGGTGCGTCTAATGAAGTTGTTTCTGTAAACGATCTTGTACCTCGACGAGACGTTGCTGGTCACATTCTTGATGCTCACGATGGCTCGCTAGAGCATTTTGGTGCAAGATTTTATTTGTATGGCACCCATTATGGAAGAACTAATGGATTGACAAAGACCAACTTCTACGTCTGTTATAGCTCGTCAGATTTAGTCCATTGGAAGTTGGAGGGGCGATTACTGTTGGATCGTTCATCTCGCACCTACTATCGCCCGCATGTCAAATACAATAAAACGTCTAAACAATACGTTCTATGGTACAATGCCGATAATCAATATGGTGTTGCCGTTGCAACGCGCCCAGAGGGACCGTTTCGAATAGCAAATCCCAATGTCCAAATGAAATACTCTGTCGGTGGCGTGGGTGACTTTGGGTTTTACGTCGATACTGATGGAACTGGATACATTACCTATGTTGCTAACGTCACGGGTGCCCTCGAGTCTACTGCTGTCGCTGATCCACATCACCATCAAATTAGCATTGAAAAACTTGCTCCCGATTACCTAAGTTCTACAGAAGAGAACAGTGGCTTTGTCGCAGGAAATGTTGAAGCGCCTTCACTCTTCCTCCGGGATGGCATCTACTATCTACTATTTGATAACACATGCGCCTTCTGCCCAAATGGTTCGGGTGTTCGTGTATACACAAGCGATCTGCCCATGGGGCCGTATACATTCCAGAGCAATATTAACATTCGATCTGGATTGGGTGATGTGGGACGATCATGGACAATTCCCGGAACCGGAAGAAACGACGCTATTGTGCATGCGCAACAGACGGATATTGCCGAACTGCCGACTACTTCAGGCACTTTCTATATGTGGATGGGCGACCGATGGGGATCTACACCTGATGGAGCAAAGGGTCATGACTTCCAGGTGTGGGTTCCGCTTCGTTTCGACGGGCGATACATTCTACCTCTCGAAGTAATCCCGTGTTGGAACGTAACGCTTAACTCTCCCGATCGAAAATCGGTTGACTTCATCCAGCCAGGCGCCTGGCGGACTTACGTACGATAACGCCGGAAACATGACGAACGATGGTGTGAATCAATATCTCTACGACGCTGAAGGACGTGTGTGCGCGGTCTTTAGCGGGCTGGGGGGATACACCCAGTACATCTACGATGCAGAGGGCAACCGCGTTGCCAAGCTCGATTAACGGGCTGAGTTGTAATCTTTCCACGAACGCGTTTACTCTTTCGAAGAGTTACATCTACGGGGCAACGGGTGAACTACTGACAGAGATGAACGCAAACGGGGCTTGGGACCACAGCGACGTCTATGCGGATGGACGACTCCTGGCGACGTACCGTGACTCGAATACCTACTTCGAGTTCAATGACTGGCTGGGCTCCAAGCGCGCCCAGTTGTCCGCCGCCGGATCGTTGCAGACATACGGAAGCCTGCCGTTTGGCGATGACCTTTTACCCGGCGAGCCTTCGACTACAACGACAAGCGATGCGGCTGAACAACACTTCACCGGCAAAGAAAGAGACGCAGAGAGCGGCTTAGACGACTTCGGCCCACGCTACTACGCGTCTACGATGGGCCGTTTCATGAGTCCCGACCCGTTGATGGCAACGCCAATGCGTTTGCTCGATCAGCAGGAGTGGAATATGTACGCCTACGTGCGCAACAATCCGCTCTCGATCACCGATCCAACCGGGCTCGATATTTGGCTCCAAGGATGCGGGTCGAACTCTAGCACTTGCCACGATAATTATGTTGGGACCACCGACTCGGACGGCAATTTCTCGCGAACTCATCTCACAGGAGATCAGACTGGAAGCGCTTCACTCGGTCAGAATGGAATCACGGTTACGCAGGACGGCAATACATACCAAGGAGTGTGGGATAGAAACGCTGTCGAACAAGGTGCCGTACTCGTCTCAGGCGCAGGCGATCTTAGTTCGTTCAACGCAAAAAACTCTCCCTGGCGGCGTGCGCCATCTGCTCACGCGTCTGCTGTGGCACGATAAACACAGCCTGCAACACGTCCTCGACGGGTCTAGCTGGCGTCGAGCCCACCAACTCCTGGCCATCTTCTACCCCTACCGAAAACGCCAATCCCCCCTGCCTGATTGCTTCCGGCGGCTCCTACCCGATCCATATCTACAACTGTAGTACTAGAGCCGAATGGAACGCGCCATGACACCCGAACAAAGGCAGCTGTGGATATACGACCGATCTGCTGACTCCAACTCTCACAAATTAGAATTGATATCGTGCACTTAATTGGATTTCGCGACCGGGCGTCATCGGCATGGTGATCGATCCGAATTGTGGTTCGTTGACGAAGCGGTTTGGTGATCCGAGGTTGGTATGGTTGAAGGCGTTGAAGAAGTCGCCCCGCACCTGAAAGGACGCTTCTCTGCGAATAGACAGTGTTCTCTGGACCGAGAGATCCATCGTCTGCATTCCCGGGCCATACACGGAGTTGCGGCCCACATCTCCAAACGTGTAGGCAGGCGGCGCGGCGAAAGCTGCGGAATTCATCCAATGAGCGGCATCCTTCGTGCCGTGGGGAAAGATCGTCTGCCCCGTCGCATTGGCACGAATCGGGTTTTCCCCAAGAAGAGTTCCTGCATTCGCCGTGTCGCCAAATACCGAGACTGTAAATGGGAATCCCGACTGTGCCTGGTAGATCGTGGAGAACAGCCAATTCTCGGTGGCGATGCGGGTCCAGTTGGAGTGCATCAATGCCGGAGCGGCATAGACGGCGCTGAGAGCAAAGCGCTTCGATACATCGCAGGCCGGTCCTTTCTCTGCCGCCAGATTGTTATTGTTCTGCGGAATAGATGACTCATACATTGGCGAACGGAAATCGGGGGCATTGCTCAAGTTTTTGGAATACGTAAAGTTGGCCAGCAGGCTCAGACCGTTGCTGTAGCGTCGGCGCAAGTTGACATATCCTGCGTCATACCAGCTCTGCGCCGTGTTTTCCAGGCGGTTAATGGCGCTTACAGGAAAAGTCATGCTAACGGCTTGCGTGTCGGCAGGCAATATTGTGCCGCTCACAAAGCTTACGTGCTGGAATGGGCGCCGCGGCTGTATGGCGCCAGGACCAGGCAATGCATTGTTGATGAGATGAGCACGCTGCAGATGAAAGCCGCGGGAGCCCAGGTATCCCACCTCCACAGTGGTTGTGCTGCCGAGCGATTTTTCAACAGTCGCATTCCATTGCTGAACATACTGTGGCGGAGAATGGAGATCGAATGACGCGAAACTGACAACAGTTTTTCCCAGAACAGCAGGATTGAAATTGAACGTGTTGATGGATGGAATAAAGTTGTCACTCTGGTTGGTCTCTGGAAACACGTAGGGAACGTTATGCCGCTGATTGCACCAGGTATTTAGATCGACCGGCGCGTAGAAGATGCCGTATGCGCCTCGGACGATCAATCCCAGGCCAGGCATGTTGTGCGCAATGCCGACACGCGGCGCGAAGTCGAAATCATTGGCAAACATCAAGCTATCGGGATATCCCTGCTGGCCGCCGATAAACGCGACCGGCATACCGGAGGAGAGGTCAAGATTGCTGTTCGTGTAATGCGCGTCCCACAACGGACTTGCATACTCATAGCGCAGGCCGTAGTTGAGCGTGGTATTGGCGTTAATGCGCCACTCATCTTGCGCATAGGCATCGGCGGACCACATACGCAGGTCCATCGCTGGCACTCCCACCTGGCGTTGCCGCACTGCGGGCAACCCCAATAGAAAGCTCGCCAGCGCAGAGCCGGTCCCATCGTTCGATGCGGTCTGCGTGGTAAATCCGTTAGTGAACTGGTAATAGCCGCGGTTCTGGAAGAAGCCCCACATCGGCCACAGGTACCGGCGATAGCTGGCGCCAAATTTCAGACTGTGGCGTCCATGCTGCCAGAAAAGCGTGTCTCGCCCTTCGTATGTCGTGTCCCAGTCATGCACTGGCGTTGCGGCAAAGGAGTCGCCAAAGCCGGAATATCCCTGCACGGCAAACCACGGTGCGCCCCACGCGCCCTGGCCGCCAAATCCAACGCCCTGAATGCCAAGCTGGTCCACAATGTCGTTGACGCCGTTGTTCTGCGAATAGCGGAACATGGACAAACGCGACGCGGCAATGATGGCCGTATTCACAAGATTGGGCGAAAAAATATGGTTCCAGGAGCCGGTCGCCTGCTGCGCAAGGTTGTCGTTATAAGAGCCAAATCCGGGGAGATTATCCGGCGTAAATCCAGTCTCGCTCGACCCCGAATAGCGCACGAAGATCACATCGCCATTCGCAAAGTCGTGGTCAACCCGAAAGGTCCCCTGGACAAAATTCTGCTGCTCGTTCCGCACATCCATATAATTGTTCGAGTCCACGCCCATGCTCGTCATGTTGGGCCGGGGCAGATACTGTGTCATGAACTGGACAGCCACGGAACTCAACATGCCAGCAGGAATCTTGTTATCCGGAAATTGGTCGCGCACCACATGGCCATTGACCGTTTGGGAGCTGGCCGGATTGTAGATATTNNGTGTCGATCTTGGTGTCCGCCTGCACATGCCGGTAGGCTTCAAAGTTCGTAAAGAAATAGGTGTGTTTGCTGCGGATGATGGGGCCACCCGCCGAACCGCCAAACTGGTTTTGAACCAGATGATTGTTACTGCCCATCTGTTCAAAGGAATTGGCGTCGAAGATGTTGTTCCGCAAGTAGTCATAGAGCGTACCGTGAAACTGGCTCGTTCCAGAGCGCGTTACGATGTTGATCTGCCCCCCACCGGCTCCGCCTTCATCCGCCGAGTAGCTGGACGTATCGACGCGAAACTCCTGAATCGCATCTGGCGACAGGCTGATGTTTTGCGTCCAGAAGGTGGGATCGGTGTTCGTCGCGCCGTCCAGCAGAAAGTAATTGGCGTTCGGGCGGCCTCCTCCGGCGCTGATTGCTGAATCCTGACCTGGACGCCAGTACAACGGGTTGATATTTCCTGTCTGGGCTCCCGATCCCATGTGTGCTCCGGGCACGGTGAGCGCTAAGTCCAGGATCATGCGGCCATTCAGTGGAAGATTCTGGACGTCTTCAGGAGAGATCACTTCGCCGACACCGGTCTTTGTCGAATCCATAATGACGGAAGCGCCCTTGACCAACACGGACTGCGTGACAGATGCCAACTGCAGCTGAAAATCGAGGTCGAGGTTCTGGCCCACTTCCAACGTGAGGTTCTGCCGCAGCGGAGCCATGTCGGATCCGGTCGCGACAACCGTATAGGTGCCAGCCGCAAGTGCTGGAATATTGTAGATCCCCTCGGAGTTGGTGACCACGTGCCGCTTAGCGCCGGTCGTGGTCGCGGTCAGGACAACAGGGGCATTTGCTATCGGCTGACGATGCGGATCGCGCACAGCGCCATGCAGGTTGGCAAAGTTTGATTGTGCCTGGGCGATAAGAGAGACGCTAATCAAAAAGCAAGCGGAAATTGCTCGTAAAGCCTGACGTGTCACAGAAATGGACCTCCTAACATGGTGCAGAATCAAAGCTCCTCAGTCTTACAGTTTCGTGCTTGATTTGATATCGATTGAAGGATGGAGCGACAACTAATACTTCGGATGGAGTCATTGCGCGCTCATTGTGGGTCACATCGGCACTCGAGGGCAAGTGAGGGTAAGGCCGCCCATTACGCTTTGGGAGCAGAGGGCCCTCCCCCTTCTTCAAAGCCTCTGACCTACTGAGTATCCACTGAGGCTAAAACTGCTCCGCCGAAAAGCATTGGCGTCCGTGTTTGACTGGGCAGACCTCAAGCAACCAACGTTACTTGTGCGTTGCTCGGGGCGTTTGCAGGGTGTCAGGGACGGAAGGTGCCAGAGTTGGCGAAGGCGATGACTGAGTCACCGACCCTGGTCCCAAATCTCGACACCTTTGTATCTCCATCCCAGCAAACAATCCGATAAGCATCGTCGCAGCAGTTGCCAGCGGAATCCAGATACGAAGCAGGTCTGTTTTGAATTCGTGTCACTGCTGTCCGGTTAGAAGTTGAATAGAATCGATTGGCTGCCAATATCGAGTAAGTCGGTTTCGGAGTCGGATGGCCGTGGCAACTTGAGACGTGGCAACCTGACCCATTGCCGCCATGCTGCACAGTACCAATCCACCCAACACAACAACCCTCAATTCACGCATAAAATGTACTACACGCGCCTCGTGCGTCCAGACGCGCCCGCCAGCGTCCAATGAAACACCAGCACCCGCGCGAAGGAGAACTATGCGTCGCTCCGCATGGATATGGGCCGTCGGTTCCGCTGTCTGGACCTTCGACTGCATCGTCAACCTCTACTACCGAAGCCTCCCCCACGCCGAGCTGGCCTTCCTCGTAGCCGTCATGTTCGCCATCGCCTGGGCCTACTATCGCCAGCAGGCAAAATAATTTCACGCAAGCAAAAGGCCCGAGCCCAAGCTCGAGCCTTCCGTCTTCTCTATCCTCGACGACTAGTGTTTGCCCTTCAGCAATTGCGCCATCGCATCGCCAATCTCCGCCGGCGACTTTACTACATGGATTCCCGCAGCGCTCATCGCCGCCATCTTGCTCGCGGCCGTTCCTTCGCCGCCAGAGATGATCGCGCCCGCATGTCCCATCCGTCGTCCCGGAGGAGCCGTCTGCCCCGCAATAAATCCGACCACCGGCTTCTTCACATGCTGCTTGATGAACTCCGCCGCAGCCTCTTCCGCCGCTCCGCCAATCTCGCCAATCATGATGATCGCTTCGGTATCGGGATCATCATTCAGCAGCCGCAGCGCATCGATATGCGTGGTCCCAATAATCGGGTCGCCGCCAATTCCCAATCGCCGTTGACTGCCCAATCCCGCGCTGCGTCAGCTGGTACACGGCCTCATACGTCAGCGTGCCCGACTTCGACACAATCCCCACCGAGCCCTCTTTATGAATCCGCCCCGGCATAATCCCGATCTTCGCCTTACCCGGAGAAATCACGCCCGGGCAATTCGGCCCAATCAGCCGCGACTTACTCTGCCGGATCACCTCCCACACCTTCACCATATCCAGCACCGGAATCCCCTCGGTGATGCACACGATCAGCGGCAACCCAGCCGCGGTCGCCTCCAGAATCCCATCCGCAGCCGCAGGTGGCGGAACGAAAATCAACGTAGCATTCGCGCCGGTCTCACGCACCGCATCTTCGACGGTATTGAACACCGGCCAACCCTCATGCGTGGTCCCGCCCTTACCCGGCGTCACACCACCGACAACGAGTTTGTTGCCGAACTGCCTGCCGTACTCATCGCAACCCTTGGCATGAAACGTACCCTCACGCCCAGTAATCCCCTGCACAATCAACCGCGTATTCTTATCAACCAATACCGACATATCTATCTCCAGAACACCTTACTGCGTAGTTCTCTCTTTGTTTGTCATCCCGTAGGGATNNGGATCTGCAGTTGCACTTGCCGTTGTTCTTGCCGTTGCCCTTGCTTTTCTGTCTGTCATCCCGTAGGGATCTGCTTCTGCTCTTGCTTCTTGCTCTTGCTTCTTGCTCTTGTTTCTGCCCTTGCTCTTGCCTCTGAGATAGCTCAGGGCTTTAGCCCTGACATCAACACATCCACGAATCTGGGCTTTAGCCCCTGGGACAGGCCCTCAGCCCTTCGCCGCAGCAACCGCCAAATCCGCAGCTTCCTTCATCGTCGCGCCAATCTGCACCTTCAAGCCCGACTCAGCAATAATCTTCCGCCCCTCTTCAACATTCGTCCCTTCAAGCCGCAAAATAATGGGCAACTGCACATTCAACTTCCTCGCAGCAGCAACAACCGCAGTAGCCAAAACATCCACTCTTAAAATCCCGCCAAAAATATTAATAAAGATCGCCTTCACATGAGGGTCCGAAAGCAGAATCCCAAACGCATTCTCAATCTGTTCCTGATTCGCACCACCGCCTACATCCAGAAAATTCGCAGCCGCCCCGCCCGCATATTGAATGATGTCCATCGTCGCCATCGCGAGCCCGGCGCCATTCACCATGCACGCAATATTTCCATCCAGCTTGATGTAGTTCAGCGCGAACTTCGAAGCCTCAACCTCCAGAGGATCTTCCTCTGAAATATCGCGCAGTTCTTTCAAATCTTTATGCCGGAACATCGCGTTATCGTCGAAGTTGATCTTGCAATCCAGCGCCGCCAGCTTGCCATCCTTCGTCGTGATAAACGGGTTGATCTCCATCAGCGTCGAGTCGGTTTCGATGAACGCCTTATACAGCCCCATCATGAACCTCACCGCCTCGCCAATCTGCGCCGGAGCGAGTCCCAGCTTGAACGCCAGCGCCCGAGCCTGGTACGGCTGGAACCCAATCGCTGGATTCACGTACTCCTTATAAATCTTCTCCGGCGTATCGTGCGCGACTTCCTCAATCTCCATCCCGCCCGCCTGCGACGCCATAAACACCACCTTCGACGACGCGCGGTCCAGCACCAGTCCCAAATAAAGTTCGCGATCGATCGCCGACCCGGCCTCCACCAGCAGTCGCCCAACCTTCTGCCCCTGCGGCCCCGTCTGGTGCGTCACCAACTGCATCCCAAGAATCGCCTTCGACGCCGTCGCCGCCTCCTCCAGCGTCTTCGCCAGCTTCACGCCGCCGCCCTTCCCGCGACCACCCGCATGGATCTGCGCCTTCACCACCACCACTGCATTGCCCGCCGAGAACAGCTGCTTGGCAGCCGTGTCCGCCTCCTCTAACGTCGTCGCCATCTCGCCATTCGGGACGGCCACTCCATACTTGCGGAGAATCTCTTTTGCCTGATACTCATGAATCTTCATGCACNNGGCCGAAACTGCTCACTGCTTCGCCAGCCGCGTTCCGAAACCACCTTCAGTCACGCGATTTGCGTCCCGAAACCGCGCTGAGTACACCACTTTTTGTTACGCTCAGAGGGTTATGCCGATCCAGAACGAGCTGCGCCGCATCATCGAACAGCGCGAAACCCTCTCCTTCGAGGACTCCTCCGCACTCATGCAAAAGATCCTCGCCAGCGAGGCCAGCGACGTCGAACTCGCCGGCCTGCTGGGAGCCCTCGCCGGACGAAGCGAGACTGCCGCCGAGATTGCCGGCTTCGCCACATCTCTCCGCGCCGCAGCTAACCTCCTCCCCCTCAGCGATATAGAGCAACAAGAGCTCGTCGACACCTGCGGAACGGGCGGCGACGCCAGCGGCAGCTTCAACATCTCCACCGCCGCCGCGCTCGTCGCAGCAGCGGCCGGAGCCAGGGTCGCCAAGCACGGCAACCGCGCCGTCACCTCCCGCTGCGGCTCCGCCGACGTCCTCGAAGCCCTCGGCATTCCCATCCAACTCTCCGCCGCCGACGCTGCCCAGGCCCTCCGCACCCACCGCTTCTGTTTCCTCCTTGCCCCCGCGCATCACCCTCAATTGAAAGCAGTTATGCCCGTTCGCAAGGCCCTCGGAGTGCGCACAATTCTGCACGTTTTAGGCCCCCTTCTCAACCCCGCCGGAGCCCGCCGCCAGGTCATGGGCGTCTACCAGTCCCGCCTCGTCCCTCTCGTCGCTAAAGCCATGCTGCTCTTGGACATACAGCACGCCATGGTCGTCCACGGTGANNCATCGCTCCCGAAGAATTCGGCCTCCAGCGCGCCCCTCTGAGCGCCCTAGCAGGAGGAGACGCCGCCGCCAACGCGATGATTCTAAAGTCAATCTTCACGGGTGAGTCCGGCCCCCGCCGCGATGTGGTCCTCCTCAACGCGGCCGCCGTCCTCGTTACCGCAGGCCTCGCCACCGACATCCGCGCAGGCATCGACCAAGCCGCCCAGGCCATCGACACCGGAGCCGTCACCTACCTGATCGAAGCTCTCCAGAAAGTCTAGATCTACCCCGAGGTTGTTGCAATGGCAAGAGTTACAGGCATCGGCGGAGTCTTCCTCCGCTCCAATAACCCAAAGGCGATGGCCAAGTGGTACTCCGAAAACCTTGGCATCACCCTCTCCGACTTCAACGGCACCGGCTTCCAATGGGCCGACGAAGTCCCCGCAGGCACCGGCATGACCGCCTGGTCCGCCTTCCCGCAGGACACCAGCTACTTCGGCGACGGCCCGCAACAAACCATGATCAACTACCGCGTCGACGACCTGGACGCTTTGCTTGCCACACTTAGCGCTGCCGGAGTATGGATTGACCCCAAGCGCGAGGACTACGCCTACGGCAGATTCGCGTGGATCAAGGACTGCGACGGCAACCGCCTCGAACTCTGGCAGCCCCTGCG